>CALCUN010000027.1 GCA_937906975.1 uncultured Bacteroidales bacterium | reverse complement strand
TAAAAAAGTCTTCTGCAATCTTATCTCTATTGAAGTTTTCGCTAACGTATGCTAATCCATTTTCTCCTAATTCTTTAACTAAGTCTGGATTATTGTAGAGATGTAAAATTTGTTTTGCTAAATCTTCGCTGTCTTCAGGCGTAAAGGAAACTCCGCACTTGCCTTGCTGAATAAATAACTCCTCTGCTTCTCCTTCAACTCCTAGAATAATTGGTTTTTTCAAAGCAAGGTTTTCAAATATTTTAGAAGGGATTGCTCCTTTGAATAAGTCAAGTCGTTTTAGTGGTATAATGCTTGCATTAGTGTCCATTATAATTTTTTGCATTTGGCTTTTTGGTACTGCATCATAGAATTGTAAGTTGTTTAATCCTAATTCTGCTTTTAGTTTTAATAGTCTTTCTTTTTCAGGGCCATTACCTAATAATACGAATTTAATGTTTTCGTAATTTTCTAATTGTTTTGCAGCATTAAGTATTACATCTAATCCTTGTGCATGTCCAATTATTCCTCCATAAAAGAGAATAAAATCTTCACAAGTATAGTTATGTTCTTTTCTCCAAGCGTTTTCTTCTATCGTTTTATTGACATCGTAAAAGTTTATATCAACTCCGTTTTTCAACCAATAGACTTTCTTTTCTGGAAATCTACTTGAGATATTTTTTACTATGCCTTGTGTTTGTCCACTTACTAATGCGGCTTTGCGATAACAAAATTCTTCTAATTTTGTCGCCATTGATAGAAGTGTTTTATTGCTTATAATTTCTAATTTCTCAGCACTCTCTGGCCAAAGGTCAGAAACGTTAAATATCATTTTAGCTCCTTTTAGCTTGGCAAGTAAATATGCTGTTATCCCAAGGAAAAGAGGTGGACTTTCAACCATTAAAACATCTTGTTTTTTGATTTTAAATAATCCAACAAAGAAAGCACTTATTACAAAGGAGAAATAATTTAACAATCGTGAGATTACAGCTTTGGATTGCGAAACATAAATCCATGCTCTATGTACTTCAAGATTGCTAAGGGTTTCTTTGCAGTAGCATTTGCCTTTATAATTTTCATGTATCTTCATTTGAGGATAGTTTGGCATAGCTGTCAAAACGCTTACATCGATTCCTTTTTTTTGTAAACGTATTGCTAGTTCGAATAAACGATTTTGCGGCGCTCCTATTTCAGGTGGAAAATATTGTGTAAGTATTAATAATTTCATAATCCGTTAAGGGTTTTTCTAGCCTCGATTACATAAATGCTATTTGGGTAATCAAGAATTATTTTCTCTAATATTTCTTTTGCTAATGCCTTTTCATTTAAATGATTTAGGTAAATATCACTTAGAATGTATAAGGCGTCATCTGCTGTTAAGTCGTAAGGATATTTTTTTACGATTTCGTTTAAATATTCCTTAGCTTTATTAAAATCTTTCTTTGAAATATTTATTTTTGCTCGTAAAAGTAAAACCTCATCAAAAAGAGGGTGATAAAGATATGTGGTATTTATTGAATCTAAGTACGCTTCGGCAAGTTCTAAGTTGTTGTATTCTATTTCTCTTTCTGCATAAGCAAATAGTTTTAAACCGTTATATGTACTGTCTTGGTCGATATTCTCTTCTATAAGTATGCTGTAGCTCATTGCATCGTTTGCAATAAGTTTTGTTGTTGAAGAACGAAGGGCTTTAAACTGCGATAGAGCCCAAGGAATTTCGTTGTTGTAATAAGAAAACATAGCTTTAAGAAGTTTTGCTTCGTCTGCCAAATAATTATTTTTGCAATCCTGCTCTACTTGTGAGCAATAAAGACTCGCTTGCCACATATCTCCGTAGCGATTGTATATCTTGGCAAGTAAAAGCTTTATTTCTCCTTTTTGATTTGTGGATAATCCTTTATTTATTGCTTCCTCTAGCATATCAACTGCCTCTTGAGGTTTATTGATGTAAAAGGCAAAGAAATTTCCCATTTGCAGTATTATTTCAAATGTTTCTTTTGAGTAAGAAAATTCCTTGAAAAATTCGTTGAAATCGTTTTCTATTGAAGTTAAGTCGGTTTCTGTTTTAAGGGATTTTGATAAAAATTGTTTGTAGGTTAGAGATAAAGAAAGAATTTTTGATTTTTGATAAAAAGGTGATTCTTTTCCTTTTTTCAACATATAATTAGAAGCGTTTAAAGCGTAGTCTATGTTGTTAGAATTTAGCATGTCTTCTCCAAATGTTAGCATTGTTGAGCCGATGCCGTTTTCAAATTTCTCATCTATTAGTTTTGCTAATTCAAATGACTTGTTGTATTGTTTTGTTTGATTAAAAAGCCATATTCCAAACTGAGCAAAATACGGATTATTCTTGTTTTTCTTCCAATAAGCCTCCCATTGCTTTTCTACAATTGGTGCTATGTTTTGGTTGTTCGCAAAAAGCCCAGAAAGATTAGCTTGAATTTGTTTTAAAGTTGCAGGATTGTTTTCCAATTGTAGGAAATACTCCTTTGCGATGTTTGCATAATCACCCTCTTGTGCGAAGATGTTACTCAATTGCCAAGTATAAGCGGTGTTATCGTAAATTAATTCTCGCCCTTTTAGGAAAACCATTTTTGCTTCTGCCCAATGTCTTTTTACAATAAACTCATTTCCTAAAGAGAGAATCTCAGAATTATTAGCTTTTAGCTCAGAAAGTAATTTTTTTAGTAGTTTTTCTTTTTTGTTGTTTTGACCTGTTTGTTCATAAAGCAGATAAAGTGTTGTTTTTATTTTGTAATCATTTGGCGAAATCTTTTCTGCCTTTTTTAAATACTTTTCTGCTTCTTTGTCTTCTCCAATTAGAAAATAGCAATCGCTTAGATAAAGATACAACTCGCTGTTTTGAGAGTTTTGTTTAATGAACTCTTTATACATATCTATAGCTGCATTTATTTCCCCTTTTTCTTTTAAAAGTCTTGCTTGCTCTAATTCTGTTAGAGTTTGCGAAAAAAGGGGATTAAACGACAATAAGCAAAATAGAATAAAGAGTAGCTTTTTCATTATAAGATATTTGCTAACTGTTCTTTTATTTTTTCTAATTCATCTTTCATTTTAACAACAATAGTCTGCATATCGGCGTTGTTTGCCTTAGAGCCAAGTGTATTTATCTCTCTTCCGATTTCTTGAGCTATGAATCCTAATTTCTTTCCTTGGTTAGTTTCGTTTGCCATACATTGTTTGAAATATTCAAGATGTTGAGATAATCTAACTTTTTCTTCTGTTACATCAAGTTTTTCAAGATAGTAAATCATTTCTTGCTCTAAACGATTTTCGTTTACTTCTTCTATTGAAAGTTCTTTTAGTTTTGAAATTAGTTTTGCTTTAATTTTGTTGCATCTTTCTTCTTCATATTGAGGAATTTCTTTAAGTAGGTTTTCTATTATATTGATTCTTTCAACAAAATCTTTTTCTAAAATTGCACCCTCTGTTTCTCTATAGTTATTAAAGCAAGCAATAGCTTCTTTTATCATTGAAAGAAATGTTGCTTTTTCCCCTTCTGATAGTTGATTCTCTGTTTCGCTATTTCTAATTTCAGGTAAGGATAAAACATATTCAAACAATCTATCGGTATTTGCACCAACTTCACTTGCCAACTGATGTAAATGTTGATATGTTTGTTTAACTAATTCTTCGTTTATTTTGTTTACAGAAAGTTCTTTGTTAGTTTCTACAGATATAGAGCAGTCTATTTTTCCTTTTATAAGAGAATCAAGTAGTATGTTTCTTATTTCCAATTCTAATTCTCTCCATTTTGAAGGTATTTTTAGACTTGCGTCAAATTGTTTGCTGTTTAGAGATTTTATTTCTACTTTTAAAATTTGGTTTCCTATTTCTTTTGAGGCTTTTCCAAAGCCTGTCATCGATTTTATCATAAAAAAGTGTTAAATTAGATTAAAATATTACCGCAAAAATACAAAAACCTTTTCTTTATTCGTTTAATAAAACGATAAATCAAACAAAAATTATTATTTTTGCTTTTTAAAACTAAAAGAAAACGCTATGTATTTGATGGTATTTATAGGATTAACTCTGTTAAGTGCGATTGTTTCAAGCAGATTGTCCTCAAAATTTAAGGAGTATTCTAAAATAAAACTTCAAGGCAATATGACAGGAAAAGATATTGCAGAGATTATGTTAAGACATCATGATGTTTTAGATGTAAGCGTACATTGCACAGAAGGACACTTAACAGACCATTATGATCCTACAAGAAAGGTAATAAATTTGTCGAGAGATGTTTATTATGGTAATCATATTGCAGCAGCAGCCGTAGCAGCACACGAAACAGGACATGCAATACAACACGCGGAGTCGTATTCGTGGTTGCAACTTCGCACAAAATTAGTTCCAGTTGTTAGTTTTTCTTCTCGATGGGTTATGTGGCTACTTTTAGTAGGCGTTGTATTGGTAAATACCTTTCCAAACCTACTATTAATAGGCATAATACTTTTCGCAACAACGACATTATTTAGTGTTATCACATTACCTGTTGAAATAAATGCCTCAAATCGTGCAATAAATTGGCTAGATAGTGTTGTTGCCTCTGAGCAATTACCAAAAGCAAAACACGCATTAAAATTAGCAGCCTATACTTACGTAATTGCAGCCTTGTCATCTTTGGCAACATTACTGCACTATGTAATGATATTTTTAGGAAATAGAGATGATGATTAAAAGATAAAGTATGTCATTTAAGAGTTTTTTGAAAAGCAAATCCTTTTTTATTAATTTAGGGTTAATAGTAGCAAGTTTTTTCCTTATACTATTATTGGTGTTTGTATCATTAAAAATTTACACACGACACGGTAAAGAATATATTGTGCCAGATATAAGTGGTAAATTAATGCAAGAAGTAGAGCAAATGAAAGAAATGGCTCCGTTCAACGTAGTAATCATAGATTCTATCTATCAAGAAGAAACACCATCAGGTACAATATTAAGCCAAGAGCCGGTAGCAAATTCCAAAGCCAAAAGAGGCAGAAAAATATACCTTACAATAGCATCTTTCTCTGGCGATGAGGTAGAGATGCCTTCGTGCATAGACATGAGTTTGAAGTTAGCAGTACAAACAATCACAGACATAGGACTTAGAATAGGTAATATCAATTTTGTACAAGGCGATATTCCAAACATTGTCGTAGCACAACAAAAAAATGGTAAGCCAATAAGACAACACACCAAAGTAACACGAGGAGAAGTTATAGACTTGGTGGTAGAAATGACAGAATCACAAACAACAACCAACATGCCTGATATATTAGGCAAAACAGAAGAAGAAGCAGAACGCATGTTGTGGGCAGCAGGACTTAATGTTGGTAAAAAAGATTTTGAAGGCAAAAAAGACAAGAACCATTCCAGAGTAGTAAGTTACCAACCTACATTCCAAGGTCTAACATTAGGAACAACAATTTCTTTATATTTTGTAAACGACACAAAGAATAATTACAAGAAATTAAAGAGAGATTTTGAAGAGCAATTGATTTTAGACCAAAACCAATACGAAGAATGGACAGATGTTGAAGATGGTGGAAACAATGTCGTTGAAATATGAAACGAATTATAATAACATTATTTTTAATATTACAAATCACCTCACAAATCAAAGCACAATTGATTTTAGTTCCCTCTTCGTATGCAACAAACCAACAAACCACAAAAAATAATACGATAAACTACAATCAATTACCCTTTGTGGAGGATTTTTCCAACTATCAAGGATTACCAAATCCTTTAAAGTGGCAATCAAGTAATGCAATAGTTAATTTTAACTATCAATACAATCCACCAACCATAGGAGTAGTAACCTTAGATGCAATAGATAATTATGGAAAACTTTATCCTGGAGCAAATACTTCAAGCTTCAATGCAGACACCCTTTTATCCCAACCTGTAAGATTAGATTCCGTAATTACATCTCTCTCATCTAAACAAAAATTATCAAAAGGAGATTCCATATATTTTAGTTTTTACATTCAGCCAGCAGGAGGCGGAGGACAACCATGGGAAACAATAGGCTCTTCACCCTCATCTGCAGATTCCATTCTCTTAGAATTTTATAGCGAACAAGACGGCTGGCAAAGAATATGGGCAATGGGAGGAATACCTCTTGATACGCTTTTTGCACAAGAAGGAGCCTACTACAAATATGTGTTAATACCAATAGTAGAAGACAAATATTTCATAAAGGATTTTAAATTTCGTTTTCGCAACCTTGCATCTTTAAACAACAACCCGCAAGTTGCATACGTAGCTAATTGTGATCAGTGGAATATTGACTACATCTACATAAACAAAGACAGAAATCAATCAGATTCAACGCTAAGAGAATTAGCCTTTGTTGAAACCGCCCCATCAATGCTAAAACGTTACCAATCCATTCCCGCAAAACAATACACCTTAAACGAAGTAGCAGATAAATTACAAATAAAAATAGTGAATTTACATTCAGAAGCATTAAGTTCTCTATACAAATACGACATAAAAGACGCATCGGGAAATGTTGTTCACGCTTATGACGGAGGATTTGAAAACATTTCACCATACATTGTAAATCATACATATCAAGATGCAGTATCTCACGCAAACCCTAGTGTGAATTATGATTTCAATTTAACGACAGATGATTGGAAAACCTTTAAAATCACACACACAATCAAAGAAGGAGTAGGTCAAGACGTGCTTTCTGCAAACGACACCATAACATTCACACAAAAATTTGAAGACTATTTTGCATACGATGATGGAAGCGCAGAAAATGGCATAGGAGTAGAACCTATATCAGGCTCACACTTAGCCGTTTCCTATCACTTAAATCAAGAAGACACACTTTCGGCAGTAGATATTTACTTTAATTCCGCATTGAATGAAGCAAATCTAAAACCATTCTACCTTTGCGTATGGACCTCTTTTGAAAATCAACCACTAAACCTAATACACAAAACAGAAAAGCTAACACCTGTAAGCGATAGTCTAAACAAATTTGTAAGATATGAATTAGAAGAAGGCATAATCTTAGGAGAAGGAGATTTTTTTGTTAGCATAGAAACAAAAGGTAACGACTATCTAAACATAGGCTTTGACAGAAACACAAATTCTTCACAATACACCTATTCAAAAGCAGGAGTAGATTGGCAACAATCATTCATTAAAGGCTCTGTTATGATAAGACCATACTTTGGATACAAAGCCTTAGTTGGATTAGAAAGCGAAAACGAAGCATTAAACTTTAACTTCTATCCTAATCCAACCTCATCAAAAATATTTTTTCAAGGAATATCAGGCATAGAAAAACAAATATTAGACATAAGCGGAAGACAGTTGCTTTCCACTTATGAAAATCAAATAGACCTTTCAAGTTTAAAACAAGGAATCTACATCTTACGAGTAGAAAGCAAAGACGGAATAATAGAAACACGAAAAATAGTAAAAACAAAATAATGCAAGAAGAACAAAATTTACAAGAAGAACAAGAATTATACGAAAATTATAGAGTTGTAGTAGATAAAGGACAAAGCCTTTTACGAATTGACAAATATCTTGTAGATAGAATAGAGGGCGCTTCACGCAATAAAATACAATTAGCAATAAAAGCTGATTGCGTAAAGGTGAACGACAAACCTGTAAAGGTGAATTATAGAGTTAAACCAGGCGATTTAATTCAAGTTTTCCTTACAACAGAGCCACGAGAAATAGAAATAATTCCACAAAACATACCAATTGACATAGTATATGAGGACGATGATCTAATCGTTGTTAATAAACCTGCCTCTATGGTTGTACATCCAGGATATGGCAACTACACCTCTACACTTCTTAACGCATTAACATATCATTTTCAGCAAAAACACACAAGCGAAGTAAAGCCTTTACTTGTACATCGTATAGATAAAGACACCACAGGCTTACTTTTAGTTGCCAAAAACGAATACGCACAAACCTTCTTAGCAAAACAATTCTTTGAACACACAACCGAGAGAAAATATACCGCACTTGTGTGGGGAGATTTAAAAGAAGACGAAGGCACAATAGAAGGAAACATTGGACGAAGCTTAAAAGACAGAAAAGTAATGGCAGTATTTCCAGAGGGCGATTACGGAAAAACAGCAATAACACATTGGAAAGTCTTAAAAAGATTCGGATATGTAACCTTAGTTGAATGTCAATTAGAAACAGGACGTACACATCAAATTCGTGCACACATGCGTTACGCAGGCCACCCTTTGTTTGCAGATGCCACCTACGGAGGAGACCAAATTTTAAAAGGAACAACATTTAGCAAATACAAGCAATTTATCAACAATTGCTTTCAAATAATTCCTCGTCAAGCGCTTCACGCAACCACAATAGGCTTTTTACATCCTACAAAACTTGAAAGAATGAATTTTACTAGCACCTTGCCACAAGATATGAGAGAGGTGATAGAAAAATGGGAAGCCTACACAACCGCTAATAAACAGTAAGTTATGCAACATAAAAGAACAAGAAAATTTTTCTTTGAAAAAAAATTTTTTTTCTTAGCTTTAATAATTTTTTTCTTAGCTTCGTGCCAAGAAAGCAAAGAAAAAAAATACGTGAGTATTCATCGCTTTGAACAAGCCTTATTTTCAGCCAATAAGAGCAAAGATGTAGATAAATATCTTTTAAGTATAGAAAAACAATATGAGCCAATGTTTGCCACAAGTCTTGAGGACACAAACTATCTCAATGTTGTCAAAGAATTTATCAAAGACAAAGAAATGAACAACGCCTATAATCTTGTAAAAATCCAATATCCCGATTTAAAAAACTTAGAAGAAGAACTCTCAAATGCCTTACATGAAATCAAGCAAATAAAGCAAGATACAATCAACTCTGAGATTTACACCTTGATTGTAGGACCTGCCGAATATTCTCAGGCGTTTCAAAACAGAATATTGGTCTATCCCGAATTTAGTGCAATAAGCATAGACCTATACTCAATAGAAAAATTGTCAAATCACCCATACTACAAAACCATTCCTCAATATCTACACACCTCACTTGGCAAAGAAAATATTGCACCTCACTATGTAAATACATATTTGAAAGAAATCACTTTCAGAAACATACCTTTACAAAGTCAAAATCCAGAGGCAACACTCTTAGACTGCATTTTAGAAGAAGGAAAATACATATACGCAACAGAGGCTGTGCTTGAAGAAAAACCACTCAACTATATATTAGAATACACCAAAGAACAATTGGAATGGGTTGAACAAAACGAAGCAAATATCTGGGCATATATGATAGAAAACCAACTTCTATACAACAAAGACCGCACAAAATATTTCCATCTTATAGCCCCAGGGCCTTCAACCAAAAACATAGCAAACTCTCCTGCAAGAATAGGAAATTACATAGGCTATAAAATTGTACAATCCTACATGAAAGAAAACTCAATCAGCATAGATAGTTTATTTAATACCTTGGATTCAAAACTTATCTTACAACAATCAAAATATAAACCAAGAAAATAATAATACAGATGACAAAGAAATCAACTCATTACAAACAAGTAGCCTACAAATACTTACTATCCTTAGTTTGTATCTATATAACACAGTTGTTTTTTTACCTATTCAACAATAGTTTCTTTCAAATAGAGGGAATAAAAGAAGGGTTTAATATTTTTATTGGTTGCACTCGTTATGCCCTTTCTTCAATTAGCATATTTTTATTGCCATACCTGCTTTTAAATCTTTTGCCTCTTGTTAATCAATGGCACAAAAAATGGTTTAAAATCACATCTAACACTCTTTATTTAATTGCTAACATATTTATGATGGCTGTTAATCTCATAGATGCAGGCTATTATAGATTTTCTTTCAAAAGATTAACTGCCGATATTACAAGATACTTGGGCGTAGGTGGAGATTTCAACGAACTAATCCCACAATTCCTTAGAGATTATTGGCATATAGCAACAGTTTTCGTTTGTTTGCTAATAGCATTGATTGTAGTAAACTCTTTACTTAATAAGAAACTACAACCACGCAAAGAAAAATTTTCAAAAGTTTTGGTTTTCAAAAGAAGTATTGTGTTGATTCTTGCCTTGCCTTTGTTAGTGCTTTTGCAAAGAGGCGGTTTGCAAACACGCCCTCTTGGACTTATGCACGCAGGTCAATACACCACAACACAAAATACAGTATTGGTTTTAAATACTCCTTTCACTCTTTATCGTACTTGGGGTAAACCAAGTCTTGAAAAGAAGGAATTTTATTCGCAAGAAGAGTTAGAAAAAATTTATTCTCCGATAACAGATTTTGAAACCTCAAATTGGGCAGACACTCTCTTTACAACACCTCTTGAAATAGGTAAAACAAATGTATGTGTCATAATATTAGAAAGTTTTTCTGCCGAATACTTAAAAACATACAATGAAAACGGAGTGAGTTATGCACCTTTCTTAGATTCTTTGGCACAACACTCGCTTGTTTTCCAAGGATTGTCCAACGGAAAGAAGTCAATAGATGGCATTCCTGCTGTAATTTCTTCCTTACCTGTTATGATGGAGGAGAGTTATCTTACAAGCGTTTATGGAAACAATCAATTAGGTTCAATAGCCTCTAGCTTGAAAGAGCAAAACTACACAACCGCCTTTTTCCATGGTGGATACAACGGCACAATGGGCTTTGACAATTACACACGCAAAGTAGGCTATCAATATTATTATGGAAAAGATGAGTATAATGACGATAAAGATTACGATGGTAATTGGGGAATTTTCGATGAACCTTTCTTGCAATACTGTGTTAAACAAATAGACACACTAACTAAACCTTTCCATGCAGCATTCTTTACTTTGTCTTCTCATCACCCTTACACAATTCCTGCTCAACACAAAAACAAATTCTCAAAAGGCACTTTGATAGTTCATGAGACTGTTTCCTATACAGATTACGCTCTAAAAAGATTTTTTAACGAAGCCTCAAAATGCGATTGGTTTGAAAACACATTATTTGTCATTACCTCAGACCATAGTGGCTTAACAGAAAGTAAGGATTTCAAAACTCAATTAGGCTTATTCAAGATTCCAATGATTGTTTATCACCCAAAAATGAAATCAAACCTTGTGAGCAAACAATATGTTCAACAAATAGATGTTTATCCAACAGTAATAGATATGTTAAATATAGAAAACGAAAAAATATTTACCTTTGGCAGAAGTCCATTCTCTGAAAAAGAAAAATATTACATCTATTACACAAACGGAGAGTATATCTTAATGATGGGAGACTATCTAAGCAAATATAAACAAGATGGAACGATAGAACTTTTTGAACCAGAAAAAGATAAAGGTCTAAAAAACAATATAGCAAATCAAAAACAAGAAATAACTCAAAAGCACATTAAATTTACGCAAGCTTTTATTCAACAATACAACAACACGATTATAGAAAATAAAACAACGGTTTCAAAATAAAAATAGGTATGTCCTCTTTCGTAAAAGACAAAATATTGTTTATTGTTAATCCAATATCGGGAGTAGGCAAACAAAAAAAGATAGAAAACGCAGTTGAGAAATATCTTGACAAAGAGAAATTTGACTATAAAATAGCTTACACTTCCTATCCTCATCATGCAACAGCCATAGCCATAGCTTCGGTAATCAAAGACTATGACATAGTTGTCGCAGTAGGTGGAGACGGGTCTATAAATGACTGCGTAAAAGGATTATTCTCAACAGGAGCAGCCTTAGGCATTATACCAACGGGCAGTGGTAATGGATTGGCTCGATGTTTGAATATTCCGCTTTCAATAAAAGAAGCAATATTTACCATAAACAATAAAAAAATAATAGATATTGACACCATAAGTCTCAATTCTACTATTTACGCCTCTATTGCTGGCATAGGATTTGATGCACTCATTGCAAAAGAATTTTCAAAAGTAAGTTCACGAGGATTTCAACCCTATTTGAAATTGGTTTTGCAACATTATCCAACATATACTCCTAAAAAATATAAATTAGAAATAGACGGAAGAATAGTAGAAACGCAAGCTCTTTTCATAAGCTTTGCAAACTCAACTCAATTTGGCTTTAACACAGAGGTTGCTCCACATGCAGAGTTGAATGATGGCTTATTGGATATAGTAGCTGTAAAAAAACCACCTTTACCCTTGCTTCCATGGACTGCACAACTGCTTTTTTTCAAAAATTTCGATATGTCAATTTATGTAGAAACCTATAAAGCAAGAAAGGTCAAAGTGTTTAATTCGGAAAGTATAGGAATAAATATAGATGGTGAATATATTGAAATTCAAGATGACTTAGAATTTGAAGTAGTTCCCACATCGTTAAAAGTAATCGTTAAATAAAAAATATGAGTAAAAAAAATAGTAATAGAATTGGGGTTGTTTATTCAACTAATCCTGATTTTGAGTATGAAGAAATAGAGGAATTTGAAGAGGAAACTTTACCTAATAATCAGCAAAAGCTATATGTGCAATTGGATAAAAAGCAAAGGGCTGGCAAACAAGTAACTTTGATTACAGGATTTGTAGGAAAAGCAGAGGATTTAGAGAAATTGGGTAAGGAGTTAAAGAATAAATGTGGCGTTGGCGGAAGTGTGAAAAACAATGAGATACTTCTTCAAGGGGATTTTCGTCAAAAAGTAATTGATTACTTGGTTCAAAAAGATTATAAAGTAAAACAAAGAGGTTAAGGCATTATGATACAAGTTGAAATTATCAATATCGGAGACGAACTCTTGATAGGGCAAGTTGTAAATACGAATGCAAGCCAAATGGCTCAAAAGCTAAATTCATACGGCTTTAATGTGTTGGCGACAAGCGTGATTGGCGATAATGCAAATCAAATAATAGAAAGTTTAGACATTGCTTTGAAAAGAAGTGATTGTGTGTTGATAACAGGAGGCCTTGGCCCAACAAAAGATGATATAACAAAAAAAATCTTAGCAGAGTATTTTGATAGTGAATTGGTAATAAACAAAGAGGTAGAAGAGCATGTAAGGTCTTATTTTACAAGAAAGCAATTGCCATTCACAGAAACAAATCGCGCCCAAGCCTTAGTGCCAGAAAAATGTAAAGTAATTTTTAATCCTGTTGGCACTGCACCGGGTATGTGTTTTGAGAAAAATGGAAAACTCATCGTTTCCATGCCGGGAGTCCCTTTTGAAATGCGTGTAATGATGGAAAAGGTGATTGAAATTATGCAAAACTTTTTCAATCAGCATACAAAAATTCTACATAGAACGCTTTTGTATGCTAATATTGGCGAGAGTTTTCTTTCAGATATGATTTCTGATTTTGAAGACTCGCTACCATCATATATTTCTTTGGCTTATCTTCCTAAAAGCAATACTATACGTCTAAGACTTACTGCAAAAACTGATGAAGATATAGATTTAGAAAAAAATCTTGATGAAAAGGTAAATCAACTCATTGGTTTGACTAAAAATTTCTTCATGGGATTTGAAATAGATAATGTTGCTACAATTTTAGGCAATGAGTTGAAATCTTTAAACAAAACTTTAAGTGTTACAGAAAGCTGTACAGGAGGATATATTTCGCATTTAATTACTTCAAATGCAGGTAGCTCGCAATATTACAAAGGAAGCGTAACGGCCTATGCCAATCAAACGAAAGAAAATCTATTAGGAGTGGGAAAAGATACGCTTTTGAAATTTGGAGCTGTTAGTAAAGAAGTTGCAGAGCAAATGTCGCAAGGGGTAATGAGGGAATTAAATTCAGATTATGCTATTGCAACAACGGGAATTGCAGGTCCAGAGGGAGGAAGTGAAGAAAAACCTGTTGGAACTGTTTGGATAAGCGTAAGTAGTGATAAAAAAACAGTAGCCGAAAAGTATTTCTTTCCGACTACTCGTGATAATTTCATTGAAAGAGCAAGCAATCAAGCTCTACTTATGTTAATCAAGTTGATAAAAGACGAAAATAATAAGTAGATAAGTAAGATTGTTTATAAGAAGTTGGCAGACATTCCTGTTTTTCTAAGAGGCACACACAAAACAGGGGTGTTTGCCAAACGGATTATGTCTCTTCCTCTGTCATCTATTCTAAATTCTACACTTTCATCTTTGTTCATTACCATAGCAAGGTCAATTGCGTTTTTAGAATCGTTGATGTAATCTACAATCTTAGAGGTGTATTCTTTTTCGCTTTCCAAATCTTCAAAAACAATCCAATTGCAACTTACGCCTTTTGATTTTATAAATTCTAAAACGTTTTCTCCAATTTTTTTAACTTTGAAAATGATTTCTTTTTCTTTATCCCACATTCCAGAGCATACGGTTATGTTTGCGTTGTAAGTCTTTGCCCACATAATCGCGTCAGCTACCTTTTGGCGACTGCTCAAATATAATTCTAAAGGTATTAAAATGTTTTTTATGTCTTTGGGTTCGTAATTTTGTTTTAAGGTAAGAATCGGTGTTGAGGTTAATCGCAATAATTTATGTGTATTTGCTCCAATTACTTCTCTGCTTTCTTCATTAGAAACAAGCATAATAACCAAGTCAATCTCTTCTTCTTTACAAAAATTCACTATTTCTTTTGAAATATTGCCCTTTCTAATGTGAGGCTCTATGTCAATGTTGAAAGATTGTTTTATTTTCTCTTTTATTAAAGGGAATCTAGATTTCACACACTCTTCAAGAGACTTATTATGTGAAGCAAACAGACGAGTAATAAAGCCATTGTCTTCTATGACGTGTAGTAAATGAATAGAAGCTATGTTTTTAAATAGATGGTTGTAACAGATTAAACATTTATTTAAAGAGCTTTCATTAAAATCAGTTACTATTAAAATTTTATTGTACGGTTTCATATTTTACTTGTATTAGTTATATAATTAAAACAAAGAAATTGTCTTTATGTTGTGTAAATTATCAAGAAATTGAAAAAAAAGTTATACATTTGCCTTTCAATCTCTATAAGAATTGAAAAAATATGAGATTTTTATTAGCGTTTTTGACAATTGCCATATTGTTATCTTCTTGTAAAAAGGAGGATAATATAATTGAAAGCTTTGATGCGTTGAGCAATTATCCACAAACAGATACTGTGAAGGTGGATATGTTGCTTGAAAACGCAGTCTTTCAAGGTATAGTCTTGCCTGCCAAAGAGCAATACTTTGTTTTTGACGCTAAGATACACAATCCTAAAAACAAACAACTGTATTACAAAATTTATTACCAAAACGAATCTTACAAATTCCACGAAGACAGAATAGAGGCAAGTGAAAATTTTTATGGTTCTTGGCAAGAAACACAAATAGGTTTTAAACCATTTAGTGGAGAACAAATAATAGATAGTTTTCAGATAGTAGGAAATCCTCGAAACGAAGTAAAATATTTCGGAAAGAAGACTCCACGACAATTAACCAAAGAAGACATAGAAGAAGGAATAAAGATCGTAAAAGAAAATAAAGAATGGTACGAATCAATTAAGCAAAAAGCAAAAGCGAACAAAGTTCCTTTAAAAGAACAAATGATTTTAGACATTATTTGGGTGATAAATCACGAAAATAGCAAACAAGGAGAAATAAATAAACGAGAAAGGCGTAATCCAAGAACAGGAATTTATGAATTTCTTTTAGTTGTTGCAGATGAAGAAGGTTTAAAACTAATACCAGAACATATAAAAGATATTTCAAAACACAATCCAGAAACGCAGAACTTTGAAAATCCTTTTTCTTATTTTAAAAACAATAATCCAAAAGGCGTATATATTTTAAAAAGTCAAAAAGTGCTAAAAACAAGAGCCGTTTTAAATGCGAAACAAGGCGTATATGTAAATCCTTATAATTGTCCTGCAAGTGATTTTCAAGTATATTCTCACGATACATCTTTGATTGGCAACACGGAGTCTTTATATCACAATGCTCTTTTTGAACAATATTTTCATGATATTAACAAAAACAGAGTAGTAGAGCAAATACCTGTTCTTGCAAATATGCTATCCGAAGGCGAATATACGATAAAGGATTATGCAAAGGCAAAAGAAAAATTTGCAGACAAACAAAGCAGAATCAAAATCTATCCAAACAATACAGCTAAACCAGGAATGAATATCTATATTCCGCAAGATAGGAGTTATATAGGAATATCCAATCCTGCAAACAAAGAGATCGCAAGTGCAAAAAAAGAAAACGTAGGAATAAAATCAAGAATAGGATTCTCTTACGGTAAATATAGAGGAAAAATTAAGTTCCCACCGCTTGTAAATCCCGATGAGGTTTGGACAGGATTAACAAACGCATTTTGGTTAGCATATCAAAGCGAAAGCGATTGGAATAAACGAAGAGCATGTGAAGGAAAAGGCTATGTAAAGCATAGTAAAAATGATAATGAATCGGAAAGAGAGAGTGCAACTCACTATTCTGAAATAGATATTGAAATGATTAAAACATCAAAGTATTGGACAGAAGAAGAATTGCAAAAAGATAATCCAATAGGAAATGGAAAATTTGTTTTAGCCTGCACAAATTGGGATATGGCATGCCCACAACCCTTACGTTTTAATAAAGGCGGAATACAAACCATTAACTATAAAGACAACACCTTTAATTTACATAGATGGACTCAAACATATAGAGCATTAACATCGAGAGTTGAATTAGACAACAGCGTATTTGACAATGATTTTTACTACTTTGAGATAGAGTGGAAGCCGACAGAAATAATTTGGAGAGTAGGAAAAGATGAAAATAATATGAAAGTTGTAGGATATATGAATGAATCAGTAACCTCAATACCAAACAATCAAATGCTAAGTATAGTTACTCAAGAATTTCACTACTCAGACTGGTGGCTACCCGAAGTATTTGAACAAGGATTAATACCTTTTAACACACAAGCCTTTGAAGGAAAAATTTTTGAAATAGTAATAGAATAACCAAATAAAGATATGAAGAAAGTATTATTAACTTTATTATTGCTTATAAGCGTAGTATCCTTACGAGCACAAGAACAAAAAAACGAAGTATTTAAAGACAGAGAATATCCTCAATGGTTTAGCGATGCTAAATTAGGGATTTTCATACATTATGGGCTATATAGTATACCATCTTATAGCGATAAAGAACAATATGCCGAATGGTTTTATAAGGGATTAATATCTCAGGATAGTTTGCGTATAAAATTTCAAAAGGAAGTATTTGGAGAAAATTTTGAATACAGAGATTACAAAGACCTATTCAAGGCAGAGCTTTTCGATGCAGCAGAATGGGCAGAGCTGTTTAAGAAATCAGGAGCCAAATACATACTATTTACATCAAAACACCATGATGGCTATTGTATGTGGGATAGTAAATATGCAAAAGGTTGGTCTAGTGCAACCACAACACCAAAAAGAGATTTCTGTGCTGAATTAGCAGAAGAGGTTAGAAAGAGAGATATAAAATTTGGCTTGTATTACTCTCTTACAGAATGGACAAATCCACTTTATCGTTGGACTGTGGATACAAACATAAGCATTGACAATTATGTTGACAAGCATTTGATTCCTCAATTTAAAGAATTAGTAGATAACTTTAAACCTTCTGTAATTTTTTCTGACGGAGATTGGGATTTTAATCACAAATCATTCCGTAGCAACGAAATGGTACAATACTATTATGACGTAGTAGGAGAAGAAGGCGTAGTAAACGACAGATGGGGAATAGGATTCAATCACGGATATGCAACGCCAGAATACAGTTCAGGCATAATGGATAAAGATCGTCCTTGGGCAGAATGTAGAGGAATGAGTCGCTCATTTGCACTTAATAGAAATGCCGATTTAGAAACCTATTTAACAAGTGAAGATTTGATAAAACACTTCGCACGCTTAGTAGCAGCAGGAGGGGGCTTAACAATAAATGTAGGACCAAGTGCAGATGGAAAAATTCCTTTGTTACAACAAGAACGATTATTAGATTTAGGAAAATGGATTGAAATAAATGAAGAAGCAATCTATGGAAGCCGTGCTTTTGAAACAGTATATCAAAATCAAACTCTAACAATCGGTAGAGAAGACTCAGAAATCAATTACAATTGGGTAAGAAACGCTCCTATGAAAGGCGTTACAGAAGACAATTTCTCTATTTTCTGGCATACAAATCTTACACCTGAAAAAACAGACACATACACCATTTACTTAGAAGCCGATGAAGAAGCGAAATTAGAAATAAAAAATTCTAAATCAGAAACAATATTCAGTTTAGAATCGCAAAAAGCTGAAGCAAAAGGCCAAGTTAAATTAAAGAAAGGCGAAAACTACAAATTTGAACTTACATATAAAGAAAAAACACACGAAGCCGTTGCTCAATTATCTTGGGAATCTTCAAGCATTGAAAGACAAAGCATAAAATCACAATGGAAAGGAGAAGTATCATGGGAAGAAACCTATGTTTGCTTTACAAAAAACAATGGAAACCTTTATGCTATCAGTCTAAAACCAATAGATAATTTCATAAGCTTTGATTTAGCAAAAGCCCCTAAAGAAGATATGAAAATATACCTTTTAGGAGAAACAACAATTGAAATACCTTGGAGCTATGACTTTGAAAACAAGAGAATAACACTTGATACACGTTCAATAACTCCAGCAAATATCACAACAAAAGGAGCTTGGGTGTTTAAATTAGACGATTATATCAATTACATTGAATAAAAAATGATAAGCATCTATTCTCTTGCTCTGTCAAAAACCTATGGTATAGGTCCCGCCGTGGCAAAAAAAATAATGGAACTTTACCCTACGGCAGAAGACCTATTTAATGAAACACCAAGTGCATTAAAAACCATTTTCGGAACAAGAGAAAAAACCATAAATGCAATCTTGAACAAAACAATGTTCGCAGATTGTGAAAAAGAGCTAAACTTCATAACAAAAAACAACATAAAAGCCTATTTTTTCACAGACGAAGATTATCCATATAGGCTAAAACAAATAGAAGATCCACCAATTTGCTTGTTCGTTAGAGGCAATGGCAATTTAGATTCGCAAAGAATGGTTGCCATTGTCGGAACAAGAAATCCAAGTGATTACGGTAAATGGATAACCTCCAATATTGTTCATTACTTACAACAATATAATGTCTCAACCCTAAGTGGTCTTGCTTATGGAGTTGATTCCATAACACATTTACGTTCACTTGCAGAAGACATTCCCACATTTGGCATTTTAGGACACGGATTAGATAAAATATATCCCACACAAAATTGGGATTTAGCAAAATCTATGTGTGAAAAAGGCGCATTGGTATCAGAATTTTTTTCAGGCACAGACATATCTCCACACAATTTTCCAAAAAGAAACAGAATCATAGCAGGACTTTGCGATGTTTGCATTGTGGTTGAAAGCAAAACAAAAGGTGGCTCTTTGATTACAGCACGTTTAGCACAGGATTACAATAGGGAAGTCTTTGCGGTGCCTGGCAGATTAGGCGATGTAAATTCAGCAGGTTGCAATAAATTAATAGCACACAATCAAGCAATAGATTTATGCGACTTAGAAAAAATTGCAGATACTATGAATTGGAGTAAAACCACTGAAACACAGTCTAATATTAAAAAAGCAGAACGCGATGACAGAGAAAACCAACTCAGTCCCAACGAGTTAAAGGTATATAAATACATAAAAGAAAATCAAAAAGCGAGCATAGATTCCATAAACGATTATTGCTCATTAGGATTCTCTGTTTTAAATTCCACACTTATGACCTTAGAATTGAAAGGCTTTATTAGAATTTTACCAGGTAAAGTTTACGAAATATTATCCTAAGAGAAAAAAAATTAAAGCTAAGAGAAAAAAAATTAAAGCTAAGGAATAAAAAAATAAATCAAAGAGATAAAAAAATGAATCAAAGAGATAATTTAGCGAGTTCGGAACTTGTTTTAGCCTCCGATAATTCTATGTATCATATTCGCTTAAAACCAGAAATGTTAGCTGATAATATCATTCTTGTTGGCGATCCTGCAAGAGTTGATTTAGTATCTTCTTTTTTTGATACCAAGAAATATGAAATTCAAAACCGAGAAATACACTCTTGTACAGGAGAATACAAAGGCAAACCAATAACTGCTATTTCTACGGGAATGGGAGTAGATAATATTGACATAGTTCTCACCGAGTTAGACGCATGTGTGAATATAGATTTAAACACTCGTCAAGAAAAATCCATAAAACGTAAACTCAATTTAGTCAGATTAGGTACTTGTGGTTGCTTTCATAAAGAAATTGGCGTAAATCAATACATAGCCTCTAAGTATGTGATTGGGATTGACGGCATTATGTATTTTTATAAAAACAATCCTGGAGTTTTAATCAAAGAATTAGCCGATGGTTTTGTGCAATATATGAATTGGTCAAAGGATTTGCCAAAGCCTTACGGAGTTGAGTGTAGCGATAACTTGCTGGAAAACATTGCCTTCGATATGCACAAAGCGATTACTATAACAGCCCCTGGCTTTTACGGACCACAAGGTAGAAAAATAAGAATTGATTTAGCCGATAGCACAATTAACTCAAAAATAGGTGGTTATTCTTTTAATGGAATAAAGGCAGCTAACTATGAAATGGAGACTTCTTCACTCTATGCCTTAGGTAAAAATCTTGGACACAATGTTTTAACAATTTGTAATGTGATAGCAAATAGAGAAACAGGCGAATTTGCAGAAGATTACCACCCTTCTATGAAAAAATTAATAGAATTAGTATTAGAAAGAATATGAAATATTTAAGCGTATTTTTACTTGCAAGTTTATTTTTTTTAACCTCTTGCAAAAAAGCTGAGAATTACATTGATATTGAAACAATGGTTTCAATTATTATCGACTCAAAAAAAGCAGAAGCCTTAGTGCAAATCTCTTATTCTGAGTCAGAAAACAAAGAAAACATACTTAAACAATTCAATAGCGACATTTTAAAAAAATACAATGTAACCAATCAAGAATACAATCAAAGTTTAGAATACTATATGAATAATCCAAAACAAATGGATAAGCTAATAGATTGTTTAAAACATAAAAACATAAATACAAATGCTGATTAAGGTTTATGGCTCTGCAATTTCAGGAATTGTTGCTACAACTATTACAATAGAAGTAAATGTAGATAAGGGAATTAACTTTCTTTTAGTTGGCCTTCCCGACAATGCAGTGAAGGAAAGTCAGCAAAGAATTGCTTCTGCTTTGAATTATTATGGTTATAAAATACCTGGAAAAAAGATAGTTATAAATATGGCTCCTGCCGACTTGAAAAAAGAAGGCTCGGCTTATGATTTGCCTTTGGCTATCGGCATTCTTGGTGCTTCGGAGCAGATTCGTGGGGAAAAACTTGCAGATTATATAATTATGGGCGAGTTGTCGCTTGACGGGTCTTTGAATAAAATTAAAGGAGCTTTGCCTATTGCTTTGGAAGCTAAGAAGCAAGGTTTCAAGGGAATAATCTTACCAAAAGCGAATGCAAAAGAGGCTGCTATTGTAACGGGTTTGGAGGTGTTTGGGGCAGATACCATTTTAGATGTAATTAATTTTTTTGACGGGAAGGATTCTTTGGAGCGTACTTTCATAGATATTCAAGAGGAATTTGCAAAAAGTTTGGATAATTATGAGTTTGATTTCATTGATGTTAAGGGACAAGAAAGCGTAAAACGTGCAATGGAGGTTGCTGCTGCGGGTTCGCATAATATTCTTATGGTAGGCTCTCCTGGAAGTGGGAAAACAATGCTTGCAAAACGATTACCTTCAATTCTTCCTCCTTTGACAATAGAGGAAGCATTGGAAACAACTAAGATTCACTCAGTTGCAGGTAGAATGAATAGTTATCAGTCTATTGTTTCTGTACGTCCCTTTAGAAATCCTCACCATACTATTAGCGATACTGCACTTGTAGGAGGAGGCTCTTATCCTCAACCTGGGGAAATTTCACTTGCTCACAATGGTGTGCTATTTCTTGACGAACTTCCTGAGTTTAAGCGAAATGTATTGGAGGTTTTGCGTCAGCCAATGGAGGAAAGAAAAATTACGATTGCGAGAACAAAACAGACAAGCGAATATCCAGCAAGTTTTATGTTAGTTGCGGCGATGAATCCTTGTCCTTGTGGATATTATAACCACCCAACGCAAGCCTGTACCTGTGCATTAGGTGCTGTAAACAAGTATCTTAATAAAGTTTCAGGTCCTTTGTTAGACAGAATCGATATTCAGTTAGAGGTAGTGCCTGTTCCCTTCAAAGAACTCTCTACTTTGAAAGAAGGAGAGTCGAGTGAGGTGATTAGAAAACGCGTGGTTGAAGCAAGAAAAATACAACAAGAAAGATTTAAAGACTATCCCGATATTCATTGTAATGCACAAATGAATACGGCTTTAATGAAAAAGTTCTGTAAGATTCAGCCCTCTGGAATGGAACTTTTGCGTAATGTTATGGAACGTTTAGGTCTTTCCGCAAGAGCATACGATAGAATTTTGAAGGTTGCACGTACAATTGCAGACTTGGAGAAATGTGAGGATATTCAGGATTCTCATTTAGCGGAAGCTATAACTTACAGGAACTTAGATAGAGAAAGTTGGGGTAGATAATAAATATATAATATTATGAAAAAGATTGTAGCATTTTTTATTTTGTTATTGATTTGTAATGCAATGGTTTATTCTGCTAATCAAGTGCAAACAAACTTGGAATCAGGCTCTTATCAAATAGAAGCAAAAACTGCTACTATCGCCTTAAATATTTCTGAAAACCAGTCTGTAACAGTCTTTAAGGATACCTTGTTATTTGAAGAAGATTTTAGTAATTTTGTTAGACCTACGAGTGCAACTGCTGGTACAATTATAGGAGGAGAGAATGTTTTAACGCTTTTGCCAAGTTCTATGACGCAAATGCCAGGCTGTAAAGCGAAAAGTGTAAAAAGTAATTCTAATAATGATTGTAATTTGCAAGATTCAGAAGCTAAATTTCGTACTCCTATAATGCTAATTCCGAATAATTCTTTATTATCTTTTCACGTGAAAAACGGAGACTATAAGTCTAAACTTACAGTTAGAGATACAACTTTTCATTTAAGCAAAAATGCAGATAGTCTTAAGTATATATATTTGTCAAATTGCTCTTTCATAGAATTTGGTAAGATTGATGGATATGGAAAATCGCTTTTTATTGATGATATTAAAATAACAACTCCACGAGAGATTGTTTCGCATTCTTTAAATGGTAATGTGCTTAGTTTGCAAGGGCTTATTCCTGAAACGAAGTATTATATTGAAATTTTAAATCAAGATTTGAGTGTTGCAAATACATATTATTTTACTACTCCAAAGCAAATTGAAAATTTTAATGCTCAAATATTAAATTCCGATACAGTATCTTTGTCTTGGGGGAATAATGAAACAGTGTCAAATCTCTTGCTTTCAGTAGATGCTGTTGTTAATGTGGCAGATGATTTGTTGATTTCAAAAGTTGCAACGAAGAGTAGTGTAAATGTAGTTGAAATATATAATCCAACAGAACAAGATATATGTTTAAAAGACTATGAATTTGTTGGGTATCAAAATGATGCAATGTTATCTTCCGTTCCTTTGCGATATGTTTTTTATGAAAAAGATAGCATAAAGAGTAATTCTTGTATTGTAATTGCGTTAAATTCAAAAACTTCTCCTTGTGATACAAATTTGGTTGTTTATCCTTGTCAAACCAATTATGGTTTTTCAGGAGGGAATGATTCATATTTGATTTTAAAAAGGTTAGAAAGCGATGTTAATGATATAGTTGTGTATGATACTATTGATTTATTTGGAATGTTGATGGCAGTACCAAGTCCTTATTATGATTATATTTTAGTAAGAAAGCCATACGTTAGACAAGGTGTTAAGCATAATCCAGATAACGTAGCAAATGTTTATAGCGATTGGGAAGTTTCTGCTTATAATGCGGATGTTCTTAATCAAATGCTTGGGAATCATACGATAACTCCTGCAATAGAGGTGCACAATCTTAGCAATACCACAATGATTGCAGGACAAAACTCTTTTCAATTAACAGATGTTAATTTTGATGGCGTGTATCGTTGTCATATTAAGGAGAATAACAATGTGCTTGCAACGACTACCTTTAGAATGGGCAAGGAAATCAGTGCAATAGCTAACGGAGATTGGGATAATTCTGCTATTTGGGAGAATGGATTGAAACCTACAGCTTTAGACAAAGTAGTGTTGCCTCAAGGAGTCAAAGTAAATATTCCTCAAGGTGTGGTTGCAGAATGTGCGGAGTTGGTTATAAGTTCAAATTATTCCACTTGTGATACGCTATATAAAACAGAAATACGAAATAATGGTACTTTGTCTGTTGGAAAGTGTGTTGTGAAGCCATGTTTCTCGGCATATACTTCTGAAGGTAATGGTTGGACTTTGTTTAGTTTGCCAATAAAGATAGAAAACAAAACTCGCCAAGAAGTTGCAGCTTGTTTTGCTATAGGAGGAAATGATGATTTGTATTATCTTCAAGAAAATTATTCTTCAGCGGCCTCTGCTTGGATTCCTTATAATGAAACTATTGAAGATACTAACTTCTTTAAACAAAATTTAGGTTATTTGATAGCTTATTCTCAAAATAAAGAATTGTTATGGCAAGGAGATTTGTTTTTGGAAGACGAATTGGAGCTTTTAAATAACGCTTCTTATAATTTGCAAGGTGGAGAAGGTTATCATCTTTGTGCGAATCCTTATCCGTTTTCTGTAAAGCACTCTAATTTTTCTAAAAATAATATTTCCGGAATGTGGCTACTCTCTCCTTCAACAGGCCAATATATTCCTTACGACCCTAATTGTATTACAGAATTTATTATTCCGCCTTTTGGAGGCTTTATGACAAAGGTAGAGTCTGCGGAAAATTTATTGAAAATTCATAAACAAGAAATTTCTAATACTTCAAAGTTTTCTTCTTTTATGGATAAATTGCAATTAACCTTTTCTTACGAAGGAGGAGAAGATGAAGTAAGGATTTATTTTCGTGAAAATGTTACGGAAAACATAGATGAGTATGATGTTTATAAGTTGTTTAGTTTTGGTTCTGCGCCAGATTTGTATTCTACTTATGCTCAAAAAGATTTGTCTATTGTTTCGCTTCCTTTGTGGCAAGATTCTGTTATTATCCCTTTGAGTTATAAAACTAAAAATGCGGGAAATTATGGACTGAAAATAGGACATATTCCTGAAAATGTTGTGAGGGCAGAGTTGTATAATGATAGTAATGAATTATTGATAGATTTTGTTCAAGATAGTTCGTATAATTTTATCTCATATAATAGTGATGAAGAAAGGTCTTTAACGTTAAAATTATATTCTTTTGATTTGGGAATAGTGCAAACAAGTGAGGTTTGTGATTTTAAGGTTATTCAAAATAAGAATCTGGTAAAAATCATATCTTCTGATAGGGTAGAAGGTGTTGTGTTGTACAATACTCAGGGAATTGAAATAATGCAATCTATAAGTGATGAAATTTTACTTCCAAAGCAAGGGTGTTATATTTTAGGTGTTAAAATTAAGGGGCAGTTCTCTTTTTGTAAAATTATTTATTTGTAAGTATGAGAAAGTTTTTATTGATAATATTAATCTTCTTTTTGAGTAGTTTTATTGTTGCTTTTGCTCCTCCTACTCCTCCTACGCAACATGGAAATAATACGTCTGCTTTTAATAATAAAACTAAACAATTTGAGCCTAATGCTAATCAGCCTCCAATTGGTACTGCTACTTTATTTCTTATTGCAATCTCTTCACTGTGTGTAATGCTTAAAATTAAAAGAAAAAAATTAGATTAAAACGTTTTTTTTTGTATTTTTGCAGTTTTATGAAATATAAGTAAATGATGGGTAGGAAAGTAAGAGTTAGATTTGCACCGTCTCCAACAGGTCCACTACATATAGGTGGAGTGAGAACGGCTTTGTATAATTATTTATTCGCAAAACAAAACGATGGTGATTTTATTTTAAGAATAGAAGACACTGATCAAACAAGATTTGTTGAAGGAGCAGAGGATTATATCGTAGAGTCATTTAAGTGGTTAGGCTTAGAATTTGACGAAGGTGTAGGAATAGGAGGAGAATATGGTCCTTATAAGCAATCTGATAGAAAAGATTTGTACAAAAAATATGCTTTGGAACTTGTGGATAAAGGTTGGGCATATTATGCTTTTGATACAGCAGAAGAATTAGATGCTTTAAGAAAACAATATGAAAGCGAGAAAAAGAATTTCCAATATGATTGTAATACAAGACAAGGTTTAAGAAATTCTTTGTCTCTTGAGAAGCAAGAGGTTGAGCGTTTGCTGGAATCAGGCGTTGCTTATGTTATAAGATTTAAGTTCCCAGAGAATGAGGATATACATCTTGATGATTTGATTAGAGGGCATGTAAAGATGAACTCGTCTTTATTAGATGATAAAGTGTTGTATAAATCAGATGGAATGCCTACATATCACTTGGCAAATATAGTTGATGACCACTTGATGTGTATTTCTCATGTTATAAGGGGTGAAGAATGGTTGCCATCTTGTCCTTTGCATGTTATGTTGTATAAAGCATTTGGTTGGGAAGGTACTATGCCTCAATTTGCACACCTTCCATTGCTTTTAAAACCAGATGGAAATGGTAAATTGTCAAAAAGAGATGGTGATAGATTAGGATTCCCTGTATTTCCATTGCAATGGTGTGATCCGAAGTCAAAAGAAATTTCATCAGGATATAGAGAAAGTGGATATTTGCCAGAGGCTGTTATAAATATGTTGGCATTGTTAGGTTGGAATTCTGGAACTGAACAAGAATTGTTTACTTTGCAAGAATTAATTGATACATTCTCTATTGATAGAATATCAAAACATGGAGCTAAGTTTGATTTAGAAAAGGCTAAATGGTTCAATCATCAATATCTTCAAAAGGTTGATGATGAAAAATTAGCAGAAGGCTTCCTAAAAGATTTAGAAAACAGAGGTGTAAGTGCTTCAAAAGAAAAAGTTATTTCCATAGTTAGATTGGTAAAGGAAAGATGTAATTTTGTGAAAGACTTTTGGGATAATAGCGATTACTTCTTTGTTGCTCCTGAATCTTATGCTGAAAAGGCTTTAAAAAAGCGTTGGAAAGAGGGAACAAGCGAAAGAATGTGTGTTATAGCAGATAAAATGAGCGAAATAGATGATAATTCATCTTGGGCTGATAATGCAGAAGAGTTTTTGATGAAATATATTTCAGAAAACGAATTGAACATGGGACAAATTATGAACTCAATTCGTTTGGCAGTTGTTGGTGATACGAAGGGTGTGAATATGGTAGATATAATGAAGATATTAGGTAAAGAAGAGATTATTTCAAGAATAAGAATAGCAGCAGAAAAAATAAGCTTATAGTGGAAATAAAAACTGTTAGCATAATAGGAAATGGCAATGTCGCTTTTCATTACCATAAAGTAATGAAAGAGAAGGGGTATTTCGTAAAAAAAATTACATCTCGTAAGGAATTTGTTGCGGAAGAGGTGGAAAGTGATGTTGTCATAATTGCTGTAAAGGATGATGCTATAAAAGAGGTTGTGGATAAGTTACCAAAAATTGATGGGTTATTATTACACACTTCTGGATTTACAAAAACTGATATTTTATCTCAAAAATCTGATAATTATGGGTGTTTGTATCCTTTGCAGTCTTTGAACAAAAATAAAGATATAGATTTTTCAAAGGTTCCTTTATGCTTTTATGTTAATAATGAGACTTATTATAATTGTTTAGAAAGTTTTGCTATTTCTCTTTCTCCTTTAACATGTTTTGTTTCAGATGAGCAAAGACAGAGTCTTCATATAGCGGCTGTATTTGCAAACAATTTTACAAATCATCTTTTAGGTGTATCTAAGGATATTTTAGATAAGAATAATATTCCGTTCTCAATGTTATTTCCCATTATAGATAGGACTGTTGAAAACATAAAAACTACTGATAATATTTTTTCTTTGCAGACAGGTCCTGCTGTCAGAATGGATATAAACATAATTAATCAACATCTTGAACGATTATCGTCAAAGGAAATGGAGGTTTATTTGGCGGTAACTAATAGTATTATGGATTATCACAAGGAATAAATTATGAAAACAATAGTTGTATTAACTGGGGCAGGAATAAGTCAAGAGAGTGGTATAAAAACTTTCAGAGATAGTGATGGTTTGTGGGAAAATCACAGGGTTGAAGATGTAGCAACCTTTGATGCGTGGAAGAGAAATCCTGATTTAGTTAGAGCGTTCTACAATGCAAGAAGAAAAGAGTTGTATAATGTAGAGCCAAATGAAGGACATAAGCAGTTGTTGCGTTTAGAAGAAAATTTTAACTTGCATATTATCACTCAAAATGTAGATGATTTGCACGAAAGAGCGGGAAGTAAAAACGTCTTACACTTGCATGGCGAATTGAAAAAGGTGTGTAGTGAAATAGATGCTAATGATATAAGATGGCTTGATGGTTGGAAATTGACGGAAGAGATGAAAGATAATTATGGAAAACCATTAAGGCCATATATAGTTTGGTTTGGAGAGGCTGTTCCAAACATAGAGCCCGCGATAAAACTATGTGAGAAGGCGGATATAATGATAATAATAGGTACAAGCCTTAATGTGTATCCTGCGGCAGGGCTTTTACATTATACAAAAAAGGATTGTAAAAAATATCTTGTTGATCCACAAAGTGTAAACATAGCAGATAAGAATTTTGTTTTTGTGAAACAAAAGGCAGGTATTGGAGTAAAACAAGTTGTAGAAGATATATTAGACAAATATTTATGAAGAGAGTATATGTAGAAACATATGGTTGTCAAATGAACCAAGCTGATAGTGAGGTCGTCGCTTCTATTTTAAAGAATAATAGTAATTATGAAATTACTTATGATATTGCAGAGGCAGATTTAATATTAGTAAATACGTGTTCTATTAGAGAAAATGCTGAGCAAAGAGTAAAGAAACGATTGGTGGAATTTGACTCTCTCAGAAAAAAGAAAAGTTGGCTTAGAATAGGCGTTCTAGGTTGTATGGCTGAACGTTTGCAAAATAGTTTGATAGAAGAATGTAAGGTAGATATAGTTGTTGGTCCAGATTCTTACAGAGATATTCCTCACTTATTGGAAGAGGTTGAAAAGAATAATAAAGCGTATGTTTCTGCTATACTTTCTGAAGAGGAAACTTATGCAGACATTTCGCCAGTAAAGATAGAGACTAATGGAGTAAGCGCTTTTATCTCTATAATGAGAGGATGTGAGAATTTTTGTTCTTATTGCGTAGTGCCTTACACAAGAGGAAGAGAACGAAGCAGAGATCCTCAAACGATTATTGCGGAAGCACAGGATTTATTTAATAAAGGGTATAGAGAAGTAACTCTTTTAGGTCAAAATGTAAATTCTTATATTTGGAAAAAAGGAGAGGAAGATGAAATAAACTTTGCAAAATTAATGGCATTAGTTGCTCAAATAAGTCCTTTGTTGAGAATAAGGTTTTCCACTTCGCATCCTAAAGATATCTCTCAAGAATTATTAGATACGATAGCGAAATATGATAACATATGTAAGTTCATTCATCTTCCATTGCAATCAGGTAGCACAAGAATGCTAAAATTGATGAATAGAAAATATACAAGAGAGGATTATAAGAATAAGATTACAGCAATAAAAGAGACAATAAAGGATTGTGGTATTTCAACGGATATTATAGCAGGCTTTTGTACAGAAACTATTGACGATCATAAAGACACATTAGATATGATGCGTTGGGTAGGTTATGATTCGGCTTTTATGTTTAATTACTCTCAACGTTCAAATACATTGGCTGCAAAGAAATATGCAGATGATATTGCTTACGAAGAAAAAACAAGAAGATTAGAAGAAATAATAGATCTTCAAAGACAATTATCTCTTGAAAGTAATCAACGAGATGTTGGTAAAGTATTTGAAGTATTAATAGAGGGAGAAAGTAAAAGAAGTAAAGAACAATTGTTTGGGAGAAACTCTCAAAATAAAGTTATAATATTTGATAGAAAAGATTTTAAAATTGGCGAATATGTACAAGTAAAAGTTAATTCTTGTACTTCGGCTACTTTGTTTGGAGAAATTGTTTAATAAATAAATATTGTATTATGAAAATGAGTAGATGTATTTTGTTATTGAGTATAGTTGTTATTACATTAGCATCATGTACTTCACAAAAGAATTTAATTTATTTCCAAACGGAAAATCAAGAAGATTACAAATATACTTATGAAGAGGGAAATGCTAATTTTTCTCCTAATTACTATTTGGCAAAAGAAGATATGTTGTACATAGATATTACAGCTATGGACGATGAAACAGCGAGAATGTTTGCTTCAAAAGACACGAGATATTCTACTACTGAAAATAGTATATACTTAAATGCTTATGTTATTGACAAAAATGGAGAAATTAATTTGCCAGTTGTTGGAAAAGTTAAATTAGAAGGTTTAACTGTTGAACAAGCACAAAGCACGATTCAAGAAAAAGTAAATCAGTATATACATGGAGCAGTTGTAAGTTGTAAAATGTTAAATTACAAAATCTCTATTCTCGGAGAAGTAAATCGTCCAGGCACATACACTTTTTACCAACCTTGTGTAGATTTGTTTCAAGTTTTAGCGGCTGCTGGCGATTTAACTTATTATGGTAACAGAGCAAAAGTTAAAATCATTAGAAAAACAAAATCAGAGGACATAGTTTATACAGTAGATTTAAGAGATGTAAAAGTGTTGCAAGATAAGAATATGTATCTTCAACCGGGAGATGTTGTATATGTTGAACCAAACAAAAATACAAAAACATTATCAACATTGAATATTCCACTGACAACAATTTCTAATTCGTTAGTAGTATTGACATCTGTAATATCCATATTCTCTTGGATACTTTCATTAAATAGCAAATAAATAAAGTAGAAATAATTATGAACGAGGAAAAACAAATAAGAGAAGAAGAAAATAATTCCATTAATTTCATGGAATTATTGTATAAAATGTTAGACAAATGGCATTTGTTTGCTATTGCAATAACTATTGCAGTAATTGTTTGTATATTTATTACAAAATATTCTACGCCTCTTTATGAAGCAAAAACAACTTTGCTGATAAAGAACAATAGTAATATGATGTCTAATTTGTCTGGCAATTTTGGATTAAATTTCTATAATCAAGATCAAATAAATTTCCAAAATGAAATAGGAACAATTCAATCTGTTTCAATGGTAAAAAGAACAATAAAGACTCTTGATTTATATGTTGATTACTTTGAAAAGAGAAATTTTAAGTTTTATGACATATACAAAGGCTCTCCGTTTGAAATAGTATTGGATTTTTATAATGCTCAGCCGACAGGAATACCTATTAACGTAGAATTAATAGATAAAAACAAGTGTTTGATCTCTTATGAGGAGCAAAAAAATGTACCAGTTTATGATTATATACAAGATAAGATATTACCTGAATACAAAGATGTATCTGCAACAAGTACTGTAATAAGATATGGTCAGTGGTACATAAAAGATGGAATGAAATTTAAAATTTTATTAAAAGACCCTGCGAATTGGGAAGATAATTTGGCTAATATTAAATACGCATTCGTAATTAATGATATGGATGCTTTAGCAAATGCTTTTAATTCAACGCAGATAGATTTATTAAACAAGGAATCTTCAATTATTTCCATTAAATTTAAACATCAAAATAGTAACAAGGCAAAAGATTTCGTGAATAAATTATGTGAAGTTTATATTGACATGACATTTGAGGACAAAAACCACTTAAATGTAGCAACAATAGATTTCGTAAATTCACAAATTAACGCGATTTCTGACTCTTTATCAATAGCGGAAGCACGTAAAGAAGCTTTCCAAAAAAACAATAACACATTCAATCTTTCTAGTGATGCGGAATATTTATTTGAAAAAGCAAATGAATTTGAAGCTAAACGAGCAGAAGAAACAACCAAGAAAGCTTATTACGATTATTTAACTAACTATATCAATCAAACAGATTTAAATGATGGACTTGTAGCTCCTTCAACAATGGGAGTAGATGATCCTTTGTTAAGTAAATTAGTCGTTTCTTTAACAGACCTTATCATTGAGAAGCAAAGATTATCATCTACAATGGCTCCACAATCTCCAAAGATGAAAGAGTTATTGGCAAGAATGGAAACTATAAGAAATCAAATAAAAGAAAGTTTGAAGAACATACAACAAGTTTCTCAAATAAATGAGAACGAACTTAACAGACAAGAAAAAGTTCTTCAAAAGGAAATAGATCAGTTGCCAGCCACTCATAGAGATATGATTAATATAGAACGTCAGTTCAAATTCAATGACGAAATCTATAACTTCCTATACACAAAGAGGGCAGAGGCTGAAATCGCGAAAAATGCAGCACTTCCAGACCATAAAGTAATTGATAAAGCTATTTTTGCAATAAAAGTTTATCCTAGAACAATGGTTAATTTGCTTTTTGCATTTGTAATAGGATTCGCAATACCAGCAGGATATATTTTGTTAAGATACTTTACAAAGAATACTATTGATAGCAAAGACGATTTAGAAAAACTTTCTCATTCTCCAATAGTAGGATTTATTCCAAGTTTTGGTACAGAAGCTAATAGACTTATTGTTTATGATAAACCAAGAAGTCAAATTGCAGAAACATTTAGATCATTGAGAACAAATATAAAATACATTTTAGGAAATGACGAATCCGATGAAGGAAAAGTAATACTTGTTACTTCTTCCTTGCCAAATGAAGGAAAGAGTTTGATAAGTGTTAATGTGGCCTCTATATTTGCAATCTCAGGTAAAAAGACTCTTTTGATAGGATACGATTTAAGAAAACCAGCGCTACACAAAGTATTCGGATTAAATGCTACTCATGGATTAACCTCATATATGGTTGGACGTTATGAATTAGATGATGTATTGCAAGCAACAGAATTTGATAATTTTGATGTGTTAGTTGCAGGTCCAGTACCACCAAATCCTTCTGAGTTGATAGATTCAGACAAGAATCGTGCATTATTAAAAGAACTTAGAAAACGTTACGATTATATAATCCTTGATACACCACCAGTAAGTTTGATTGCAGATGCACAATGCTTGGCAAAAGAAAGTGATATAAACTTATTCATAGTAAGATCTGAACACACAAACAAAGCTGCGTTTAGAATATCACTTGCAGAACTATCAGAAAGAAACGATGTTAAAGTAAACTTTATACTTAACGACATAAAAACTGTTGCGCAAAAGTATGGCTACGGAGCAAGATATGATAAAGGATATTATGGCTACGGATATGGCTATGGCTACTTTGATAATGAACAATTAGAAAAGTAATAAAAAATGAAGCATTATAATATACCTATTTTTATTCCAGAATTGGCATGTCCTAATAGGTGTATATATTGCAATCAGCGACATATTTCTGGGCAATTACAAGCAGTAAAACCAGAAGAAGTAAGACAAATTATAGAACAACATCTTACAACATTCATTAAGCCCTCGCACGTGGAACTTGCCTTTTTCGGAGGCAGTTTCACGGGGATTGATGAAGAGGATATGATAACATATCTTAAGATAGTACAGCCATATATTGAGCAAGGTGATATTAAAAGTATAAGAATCTCTACACGTCCCGATTATATCAACGAAAAAATCTTAAATATTTTAAAACGCTATAATGTAAGCGACATTGAATTAGGAGCACAATCCTTAAACGAAGAAGTGTTAGCTTTTTCAAAACGTGGACACACAGTTAAAGATGTAGAAACTGCCTCTCGCCTTATCAAAAGTTATGGATTTTCTCTTGGACTTCAAATGATGATAGGATTACCCTTAGACACAGTTGAAAAATCCAAAGAAACAGCAAAAAAAATCTTAGACTTAGGAGCAGAAAGCACGAGAATATATCCTACACTTGTAATAAACAATACCGAATTAGCAGACCTATACCGAGCAGGTCAATACAAAGCCCTTTCTCTTGAAGAAGCAGTAGAATGGACAGCTGAAATCTATAAAATATTCTCGCAAACAGACATAACAATCCTACGCGTAGGACTACACCCTTCAGAAGCCTTAATCAATGGAGAACAATTATTAGCAGGACCTTTTCACGTATCATTCAAAGAACTTGTATTGACACGACTTTGGCAAGAAAAATTTGAGAAGCTCCCGCTTGATACAAAAACAATTTTAGTAAACCCAAGAGAAATCAATTACGCAATAGGCTACAACAGTAAAAACAAAAAAAACTTACAAGAAAAAATACCAAATTTAAAATTTATTTCAGATTTAAACGTTGAAATAGGGACATTTGTAGCACAAAATTAAGAATATTTTGTTGTTTGAAATAAAATATCTAACTTTGCAAACAATAGAAAATCAAAGAAAAAACATATAAACAAATAAAAAATAATAGATTATGGAATTACCTTTTGCAGAATCGTGGAAGATAAAGATGGTAGAGCCTATAAGAAAAAGTACACGTGCAGAACGTGAACAATGGCTTAAAGAAGCAAAAAACAATGTTTTTATGCTTAAATCAGAACATGTTTACATAGATTGTATTACAGACTCAGGAACAGGCTCAATGTCAGATCGTCAATGGGCAGCAATGATGATGGGCGACGAATCATACGCAGGAGCAAGCAGTTTCTTCCGTTTGAAAGATACTATCACTGCTATCACAGGATTTGAATATGTTATACCAACACACCAAGGCCGTGCAGCAGAAAACGTATTATTCTCACACTTAGTAAAACAAGGAGACATAATACCAGGTAACTCTCACTTTGACACAACCAAAGGACACATTGAAAGTCGTAAAGCAACAGCATTAGATTGCACAATAGACGAAGCAAAAGACACACAATTAGAAATACCATTCAAAGGAAATGTTGATCCAAAGAAATTGGAAAAAGCATTAGCTGAAAACGCAGACAAAATTCCTTTCATCATAGTTACAGTAACTAACAACACAGCAGGAGGACAACCTGTTTCAATGCAAAACCTTAAAGAAGTAAGAGCTGTTGCAGACAAATACAACAAACCAGTTATACTTGACTCAGCACGTTTTGCAGAAAACGCTTACTTCATCAAAACACGTGAAGAAGGATACGCAGACAAAACAATAAAAGAAATAGCAAAAGAAATGTTCTCATACGCAGACGGTATGACAATGTCAGCAAAGAAAGACGGTATCGTTAATATGGGAGGATTCATTGCTACACGTAAAAAAGAATGGTACGAAGGAGCTAAATTATTCTGTATTCCTTTTGAAGGATTCCTTACATACGGAGGTATGAACGGAAGAGATATGGATGCTTTAGCAGTAGGATTAGACGAAAACACAGAATTTGACAATCTTGACACACGTATCCGTCAAGTACAATACTTAGCAGCAAGATTAGATGAATACGGAATTCCTTACCAACGCCCTGTTGGAGGACACGCAATATTCGTAGATGCTGACAAAATCCTTACAAACGTTCCAAAAGAAGAGTTCCCAGCACAAACACTTACTTGCGAACTTTACTTAGAAGCAGGTATCCGTGGATGCGAAATAGGATACATCTTAGCAGATAGAGATCCTGTTACAAGAGAAAATCGTTTTGGAGGATTAGACTTCGTTCGTTTATGTATTCCAAGAAGAGTTTACACAAACAACCACATGGACGTTATAGCAGCAGCGTTGAAAAATGTTTACGACAGAAGAAACGAAATCACAAGAGGAGTAAAAATCACTTGGGAAGCAGAATTAATGCGTCACTTCACTGTACAATTAGAAAGATTATAATAACTAAAATACAGTAAATCAAAACGCCCTTTCTGAAATAAGAAAGGGCGTTTTTTTGTTTCTTAGCATAAAATTTCTAATTTTGTAGAAAAAATAAAGAAATGGAAAAGAAAACACTATACTTGATAGATGCAATGGCGGTAATATACAGAGCCTTTTATGCACTCAATAAAAACCCAAGAATAAACTCAAAAGGACAAAACGTATCTGCCGTTTTAGGATTTTGCAACACACTTTTAGACATAATAAAACAATACAAGCCCTCACATCTTGGCATAGCCTTTGACCTTCAAGGGCCAACATTTCGACACATTCAATACGAACAATACAAGGCAAACCGACAAGCAATGCCCGAAGAGATAAGAGAAGCAATTCCAATCATAAAAAACATTATTCAAGCAATGAACATTCCCCTTCTTTGTAAGGAAGGATATGAAGCAGACGATGTAATAGGCACTATTGCAAAGAAAGCCTCCGCAAAAGGATACGAAGTATTCATGGTAACGCCAGATAAAGACTATGCCCAATTAGTTGAAGAAAACATAAAGATGCTTAAACTAAGTAGAGGAGCAAATCCAAATGAAATATGGGGAGTTGCTGAGGTGTTGGAACGCTTTGAAATCACAAATCCTTTACAAGTAATAGACATCTTAGGACTTTGGGGAGATAGCTCCGACAACATTCCTGGCGTACCCTCAATAGGAGAAAAGAAAGCAAAAGCACTAATACAACAATTCTCATCAATAGAAAATATTTTAGAAAATAGCGACAAAATAGAAAGCAAATCAATCCGTAAAGCAATAGAAGAAAACAAAGACCTAGCAATCCAAAGCAAACAATTAGCAACAATCATTATCGATGCACCAATAGAACTAAACGAAGACGAACTTGCAATCACACAACCCGACATTCAAGCTTGCAATCAAATATTTAACGAATTGGAATTTACGACATTTGCAAAAAGATTCAACACTCACTACCAAATCCCGCAACCACAACCAACCATAGACCTATTCAACACCACAGTTTCCGAGCCAACGCTTTTCAATCTTGCAACTTACCCAACCTACAAAGAAGTTCCTCACACCTATACCGCAATTCACAGTGCAGAAGAATTAAAAGAAGTCATAAACTCAATGCTTCAAGAAACACTTATCGCCTTTGACACCGAAACAACAGGCTTAGAAATAGACTGTGAACTATTAGGAATATCCTTAGTCAGTCAAAGACATAAAGGATTCTTTGTTTTCTTTCCACAAAGCAAAGACCTACAAAAAGATTTCTTAGAAATAATAAAACCACTCTTTGAAAACGAAACCATTGAAAAAGTAGCACACAATTTAAAATTTGATAAAAACGTACTGCTCAACTATGGCATAGAAGTAAAAGGCAAAACCTTTGACACTCTCTTAGCCCACTATCTCATAGATCCAGAATCGCGACACAAATTAGACATTCTAAGTGAAAAATACTTAGAATACACAATGATAGACTTTGAAACCGTATTTGGAAAAACGATAAAAGAACCAATAAAAATAGAAAAACTAAATGCAGACCTCTTAACCGAATACGCAGTTGAAGATGCAGACGTAACCTTTGGCTTAAAACCAATCTTAGAAGAAGAATTAAAACAAAACGGTTTATTAGAACTTTTCTATAACATAGAAATGCCACTTGTAGATGTGCTTTTAGGCATGGAAAGACAAGGCGTGAGAATAGACACAACACAACTCCACAAATTTTCTCAATTACTCCAAGAACAAAAACAACAATTAGAAGAAAGAATCTATCAATTAGCAGGCAAAGAATTTAATATTTCATCACCAAAACAATTAGGAATAATACTCTTTGACGAATTGCAAATATCCTCAGACAAAAAAATCAAAAAAACCCAAACAAAACAATACTCCACCTCCGAAGACGTATTGCAAAAACTAATAAACATTCACCCAATCATACCATTAATATTAGAATATCGTTCACTAACAAAACTAAAAAGCACATACGTAGACGCTCTTCCAGAGATAGTGAACTCTGCAACAAACAAAATACATACTCATTACAAACAAGCCACAACTTCAACAGGCCGTTTAGCCTCAGAAAGTCCTAACTTACAAAACATTCCCATAAGAACAGAACTCGGAAAGCAAATACGCTCATGCTTCATTCCGCAAGATGACAAACACACACTTTTAGCAGCCGATTATTCTCAAATAGAGCTTAGAATAATTGCCTCACTTAGCAAAGACCAAGCCTTGTGTCAAGCCTTCCACACAGGAGAAGACATTCACCTTTCCACAGCTTCAAAAATTTACATGCTACCACCACAAGAAATAACACAAGAAATGAGACGCAATGCAAAGAGCGTTAATTTTGGAATCATATACGGAATATCAGCCTTTGGCCTTTCCGAACAATTACACATAACAAGGAAAGAAGCACAAGGGTTAATTGATCAATATTTCTACTCATATCCACAAATAAAACAATACATTGCCACTTGCATTGAAACAGCCACCGAAAAAGGCTATGCAGAAAGTATATGCGGACGAAGACGCTATTTGCCCGACCTTCACTCTGCTAATGCAAACATAAGAAACTTTGCACAACGCAACGCAGTCAATATGCCAATCCAAGCAAGCAGTGCCGATATGATAAAGATTGCGATGATAAATATCCACAAAGAATTTGAGAAAAACTCACTTCAATCCAAGATGATACTACAAGTTCATGACGAATTAGTGTTTGATGTCTATAAACCAGAACTTGAAACAGTTAAAACAATAGTAAAACAACAGATGCTTAACGCTTTACAATTAGAAGTGCCGATAGAAGTAAGCATAAACGAAGGAGAAAATTGGTTAGTAGCACATTAATAAAACAAAGATAAATTTTGCAGAACACGATAAAAATATTATTTTCGCAAATTCAAAGAAAAAAATAGAATAACAATTAAATAAGAATAGAAGATGAAGAAAAAATTATTATCAATTCTTGCATTGGCAGCAATTTTATTTGCTTCATGCGGAGAAAAAGTAGCAAAACAAGAAGAATCACGCTCAGAAATGCAAAAAAAAGTAGATGAATTTGCAATGGTTCAATTAACCACAGATTTAAACAAATTAAATGACAAAGAAAAACAATTGATTGGAATTTTCTTTGACATAGCAGAAATTATGGACGAATTGTTCTGGTTGCAATCATACGGAGATAAAGCCGACATGCAAAAAATAGAAGACCCAGCAACAAGAGATTTCGCATTAATCAACTATGGTCCTTGGGACAGACTTGATGGAATGCGTACATTTGTAAGTGGATATGCAGAAAAACCATTGGGAGCAAACTTCTATCCAAGTGATATGACTAAAGAAGAGTACGATGCTTTACAAGATGAAAACAAAGGAAGCCTTTACACTGTAATTCGTAGAGATGCAGAAGGCAAATTGCAAGTAAAATGGTACAGAGAAGAATACAAAAAACAAATAGACAAAGTATGTGCATTACTTGACAAAGCAATTCCTTTGGCAGAAGATGCAGGATTAAAGAAATACTTAGAAGAAAGAAAGAAAGCCTTCCAAACAGACGACTATTTCGCATCAGATATGGCTTGGATGGATATGAAAAATAGCCATTTAGATTTTGTTGTAGGGCCAATCGAAAACTATGAAGACCGTTTATTTGGAGCAAAAGCAGCATACGAAGCATTTATCTTAGTAAAAGATGAAGAAGAAAGTGCAAAACTTGCAAAATTCACATCAATGCTTCCACAACTTCAAAAAGAACTTCCATGCGATCCTAAGTTCAAACAAGAAGTTCCAGGAACAGAATCAGACCTTAACGTATATGATGCAATTTATTACGCAGGAGATTGCAACTCTGGTAGCAAAACAATAGCTATCAACTTACCTAACGACGAAAGAGTACAATTAGCAAAAGGAGCAAGACGTCTTCAATTGAAGAATGCTATGAAAGCAAAATTTGATAAGATACTTTACCCAATTGCAGAAAACATTTTACCACAAGAACAATTAGCAAAAGTAAAATTTGACGCATTTTTCTATAACGTAACCTTCCACGAAGTAGCCCACGGTTTAGGAATCAAAAACACAATCAACGGAAAAGGAGGAGTAAGACAAGCCTTAGGAAATCAATACTCAGCATGGGAAGAAGCAAAAGCAGACATCTTAGGATTATACATGGTTTGTTCATTGATAGACAAAGGAGAAATCACTTCAATCACAAAAGAAGACGCATTAACAACCTTTATAGCAGGAATATTACGTTCAGTACGATTTGGAGCAGCATCTTCACACGGAACAGCTAATATGATGTGCTTTAATTTCTTTGAAGACAATGCAGCTTTCGTTAAAAACCAAGAAGGAATCTACCAAATAAATTACGAAAACGCTATAAAAGCAATAGATTCTTGGGCTGCAATGATTTTAGAAATAGAAGGAACAGGCGATATCATAAGAGCAAAACAATATGCTGAAAAGAACGGACAAATCCGTCCAAGTCTTCAAGAAACACTTGACGTGATAAACGGAAAAAGCATACCAAAAGACATAAGATACGAACAAGGTAAAAAAGTATTAGGGCTATAAAAATGAATATAGCAGTATTAGGAAGTGGTAGTTGGGCGACTGCAATAGTTAAAATCGCAACCCAAAACCACGACAAAGTACATTGGTGGGTTAGAGAAAACGAAATAGTAGAGGGAGTACGTCAATATGGACGTAACCCTCTCTTTTTGCGTTCTTGTCAATTAGACACAAACAAGATAGAGATTACAACAGACATAAAAAAAGTAATATCCTCAACCGATACCATAGTCTTAGTAATTCCATCAGCCTTTGTAGAAAAATCATTGCAAGACTTAACACCATCAGACTTTGAAAACAAAACCATAATCAGTGCTACAAAAGGAATAATTCCGAGCACCAATCAAATAGTTGCCGATTATTTGCAAACTCAATTCAAGGTAGAATTAGAAAGACAAGCCGTACTTAGCGGACCTTCTCACGCAGAAGAAATCGCACAAGACGGAATGACATACCTAACCTTAGGAGCACACCAAGAAAGTCTTGCTCAAGACCTTGCAGAGCGTTTTGCGTGTCGCTTTGTCAAAACAAGGACTTCCAATGACGTAAGAGGAATAGAATATTCCGCAGTATTAAAAAACATATACGCCCTTTCGGCAGGAATATGCAGAGGAGCAGGCTATGGAGACAACTTCATAGCGGTTTTAATCTCCAATGCAGCACAAGAAATGCAAAGATTTCTCAACGTAATTGCTAAAAGTGAAAACCGCGACACTAACAATTTTGTCTATTTAGGCGACTTATTAGTAACAGCCTATTCACAACACAGCAGAAACCGTACTTTCGGACAAATGATTGGGCAAGGCTACAGCGTAAAGTCAGCACAGTTAGAAATGTCTATGGTGGCAGAAGGGTATTATGCAACAAACTGCATCAATAAAACCAATTCCGAATTAGGAGTCAATATGCCAATAGCACAATTTGCCTACAAAGTATTATATGAAGGAGCTTCGCTTTCACAAGAATTAAAAATTTTAAGCGAAACCTTTAAATAAAAAACACAATACAAACAAATAAGGCTGGATTTTTTTAACAATCCAGCCTTATTTATATCTGCTTGAAAATTTTTCTTAGCTTTAGAAAAATATTCCTAAGAAAAAATTTTCTAAAGCAAAGAGAAAAAAATTTTTTTCTTAGGAATATTTTTTCATTGTTATTGATGAATAATTTACTAATTTTGCAGTTTCAAATTTTGTTGATAAAAATAAATTTAGATAAAGAAAATATTACTTTTTCTATGCACAATTTTGTGTGCAAATGTGCTTTTAGCACAAGAAGGTTCAGAAAAATCAGGTCTCAGATTTTACTCAGGAGATTTAGTCTATGAGACAATAAGAACAAATGAGGTAAAAGTTTATCATTGCAATCCCTTAGTAACAGAGATTGTTATACCTGCAAAAGTAACTCATGAATCGGTAGAATATAATGTTACTAAAATAGGAGATGGAGCATTTAATGGTTGCCCTAATTTAAGTTCTATTACTTGTCTTGCAGAAAATGCTCCTGAGCTTGTAAATAATGGTGTTTTTAGCCCTATTACTGCTACAAAAACCTTGATAGTTCCTTTTGGAAGCAACTATTCTGCTTGGCAATCTGCTACTACATGGGCAAAAACCAACTATTTAATCCAAGAAGGTGAAACAAAAATTCTTGAAACAGATTTTACAATAAATGCAAGCACAAGCTTAATAAACAATGGTGTATTAAGAATAAAACCAACGGGACAATTAATTAACGAAACATCAACAAACGTTAGTGGAGTGTTTGAAATAGAAACACCAACTTTGCCAAATGATAAATGGTCTTTTGTTGGAGCTCCATTTAATGGATATAAATTGGAAGCAATCAAAGAAGGGACAAGAGATGTTGCGGTTTCAGTGTTTGATTACGGCTCAGCAGATTGGAGCGAAGAATTTGCAACAATAGAAACTCCAATAGGGAAAGGAGAAGGCTTTTTATTATGGTCGTTTGCCGAAGAAGCAACAGTCTTTACTACAAATCCAGAAAACCCAAGTGAAGAATACACATTGAATAACGGAGGAGTATCAGTTACAGAAACGCTAACAACTCACGAAGGAGGCGGAAATTGGATGGCACTTGCGAATCCTTATACCTTTAAACTTGACATTGCTACATTTCTTGAAGACCAAAGTGATGTGAAAGGCGGTATTGTTTATCGATTAAATGGAGTTATTTGGGAAGGGGTAAAAGAAGGTGTAATAGGACTAACAGAAGGATTCTTTGTTAATTATGCCAATCCTGGCAGTCAAACAGCTACTTTTGTAAAAAGCCATAGATACACAGGCACATCAAGTAAAGCAGAAAAGAAAAAGGAATATATCAAACTATATATGAATGATGGAGAAAGAACATCGAAACTTTCTATAGCACAAAACGAAGAAGCCTCACAAGGAGACGATATTTTTGATGCAAACAAGTTGTTCTCTCCATTTGAAATAGCAGAACCATATTTCCTTACCGAAGGTGTTGCTTTGGTAAAAGAAGAAGTAAAAACCTTACCTTACACAGCAACCCTTAATGTTAAGAGTTACGAAAGCAAAGAAGTAACATTTAGCGTTGGCGACATACCAGAGGATTATAATGTATATCTTATAGATAACGGATTTGACATAAAAATGAACGATGGCGTAGAATACAACACCAGAATTGTAGCAGGAGAAAATGCTGATAGATTCAAATTCGTGATTAAAAAAGCTCACAGACTTACAGAAACAGTAAACAAAGATATTTACGTAAACAATTTCAACAGAGAAGTAAGAATATCTTCTACACAAAAAGATTTAAAGATAGAAGTATATGATGCTTTAGGTAGAAAGGTGTTTGAAACTAAGGACTACAAGTTTGAACTAAACCAAGTGCCTGCAGGTGCTTACATGGTGAAGGTTTACAACAGATTTGCAAGAAAAGATGCAAAAATAGTACTGCACTAAGAAAAGAAGAATAAGCATAACTTAATGGAAGAGATGGGTTTGAAAACTCATCTCTTTTTTTTATTTTTGCAAACCAAACAAATATCAATAATTATGTATAGAAAAATTATTTTTTTCCTTAGCTTTACATTTTTAACTCTTAGCCTTATTTCGCAAAATGAAAGAGTTTTAACTTTTTGTTTCGATTTGCCAAATACAACTTGCCTTGCTACTAATACGAGAGTGGCAGATGTGAGTTTGAAGTTAAATAATGAGAAAATATTTTCAAAAACCCTAAAAGTAGGTGAAAGAATAGAGCCAATAAGTCATTCATTTCCAAAATCTTCTCTAATAACCTTGTCTGCAATGGTTTACAGGGGCTTTGATTTTGAGCAAGAAAAAAACTCTAATTCTTTGAAAACCTTTGAAAATATGGTAGTTGAGAATTTGCCAGATACGATAAGGATAAGTTTTGTTGTAGATAAAGAAAATCAATATCAGTATTTGTATTATTCTTTGGACGAAAACACAAATAAACCTTACCGTATTCCTGCTTTGGCTCAAACACTTGATGGTACATTGCTTGCAGTGAGCGATCACAGACCTTGTTGGGCTGATATTGGCTTTGGAGAAGTGGATATAAAACTAAGAAGTAGCAAAGATTATCTAAATTGGAGCGAAGCAATGTTTATTGCTGATGGAATAGGTGGCGAGAAAAATATTTTTGAGTGTGGTTTTGGCGATGCGGCTATTGTGGCGGATAGAGAGAGTGATGAGGTTTTGATAATGTGTGTGGCAGGCCGTCAAGCTTTTCCTTCGGCTGATGCAAAAAATCATAATTTTATGGCAAGGATACGAAGCCTTGATGGTGGCAAAACATGGAATAAACCCGAAGATGTTACATCTATGTTTATGAATGTGCAAGGGGAATATAAACCTATCCTTCCTGAAATTTATAGTATGTTTTTTGCTTCTGGAAAAATCATTCAATCCAAAATATTTAAGGCAAAAAATAGTAAATATTACCGTTTGTATGCGTCGTTGCTAACAAATAGTGCAAGCGGACACGATAATTATGTGGTTTATTCCGATGATTTTGGAGCGAGTTGGCATCTTCTTGGAGGGGTTTGCGTAAAGGGTGGAGACGAAGCGAAGGTGGAAGAATTGAGTGATGGCTCTATTCTCATAAGTAGTAGAAAACCTAACGGACGTTTCTTTAATATTTTTACTTTCTCAAATATTGCAAAGGCGAAAGGCCGTTGGGCTGAGCAGGTTGTTAGCAGTGAGGTGAAAAATGGCATAAAGGTTGGAGCAAATTCTTGTAATGGGGAATTGTTGTTGGTAAGATGTATTGATAAATCTAACGGAAAGCAATGTGAGGTGTTGTTACAGTCTTTGCCTACTAAGGATAATCGTTCTCATGTTACGATATTTTTCAAGAAGTTAAAAGAAAATGAGAAATATACTCCAACAACCTTGGCGCAAGATTGGCAAAAAGGTTTGGAGGTAAGCGATAGGCTTTCGGCTTATTCGACTATGATTTTGCAAAAAGATGGAAAGATTGGGTTTTTGTATGAAGAAGGTCCTAATGACTATTGTATAGTTTATTCTTCTTTTACTATTGAGCAAATTACTAATGGTTTGTTTGGAAGTTTAGGGGAGAATTAATAAAAAATAGGTGTAATTTCTTTTAGTTTTGGTTTTTAATGTGTACCTTTGCCGAGGAAAATAAAATTTTGTAAAGATGAAGAAGTTTTTTTTGGGAAGAAAATTTTTAGTTTGCTTGATTTGTTTGGCTTTCTCTTTGGTTTCTTGTGTGGAAAGTGGAGAAACTTATAACGCCTCTGATTGGGAGGGTGTTTGGAGCATAAATGAAGAAATCGTTTTCCCGAAATCGACTAAGGCTTCATACGTTGGAAAGATTAAGGCTGTTGATGATGACAATATTGCAATAAGCGGAGAATTGTTTGGTTTAAATTCTTCTTGCGAGGTTGAGGCAAAGGTTTCGTCAAAAACGGCAAACTTTGACCAAATAGTTAGCGGAGTATATCAACTTGTTGGCACAGCTTCTTTGGCAGGAGATTCCATTACTTTTAAGTTTGATATAAAAGTAGATGACAAAACAAAAGGATATACAAGAGTAGCAGTGAAGTTATAAACATTATATAAATATATTATGAGCGAAGAAACAAAAAAATTGCTTCAAGAAGCAAATGCTTCAATGACAGATGCGGTTTCTCACTTAGAGAAGTCTTTGGAAAAATTGCGTGCAGGAAAAGCAAATCCTGCTATGTTGGCGGGAGTAAAGGTTGATTACTATGGCACTCCTACACCAATAGAAAACGTAGGTAATATAAGTACACCAGATCCTAAACAAATAGTTATACAACCTTGGGAAAAATCTCTTTTACACCCAATTGACAAAGCAATATTGGCTGCAAACTTAGGATTTACTCCAAAGGTAGAGGCAGATGTTGTTAGAATTGTTCTTCCTCCTGTAACAGAAGAAAGAAGAAAAGACCTTTGTAAAAAAGCAAAAGCGGAAGGCGAAACTGCAAAGGTTAGCATTAGAAATGTGAGAAGAAATATTCTTGAAAAGGTTAAAAAACTTAAAGACGCAGGTGTGCCTGAAGACGAAATTAAGTCTGTAGAAAAAGAAATGCAAGAGGTAACTGATAAATTTATCAAGAATACTGATGCTGTTATAGCAGTAAAAGAAAAAGAAATAATGTCAATTTAATTTTCTTTTTTGAAGCCAAAGAAGGATTTTTTTGTAAAAAACTTCTTTGGCTTTATTGTTTTTTGTGAGAATATTTATACATTTGCATCATTAATATCAGTGTTATGGAAACTACAAACATAAAAGTGCGTTATTCTGACGAGGAATTGCAAGAATTTAAAGCAATAATTTTAGAAAAATTGGCTAAAGCAAAGGAAAATCTTGAGACTTTGACAGAGGCTTTTGCGAATAATGCGTCTGATACAAGTGATACGGCTCCAACTTTTAAGATTTTGGAAGAGGGATCAAGTGTTAGAAGCAAAGAAGATAATGCAAATATGGCGGCTCGCCAACAAAAATTTATAAAGGATTTGGAAGCGGCTCTTATAAGAATTGAAAACAAAACTTATGGCGTTTGTAGAGTAACAGGAAAACTTATACCAAAAGAAAGATTGCGTATAGTACCTCACGCAACTTTGAGTGTGGAAGCAAAATTGATGCAAAACAAAAAATAGTGTTTTGTGAAAAGACCTCTTATTCTTATATTTTTAGTTCTTATCTTAGACCAAATATTAAAATTTTGGATTAAGTTGAGTTTTACTCTCGGCGAAGAAGTTTTTCTTATAGGTGATTGGTGTAGATTTCACTTTATAGAAAACGAGGGTATGGCTTTTGGTATGTCTTTTGGTGAGAAAACAGGTAAATTAATTCTCACTTTGTTTAGAATTGTAGCGGCTTCTTTGATTTTTCTTTATCTTAGAAGGCTTATTGCTAAGAAAGAAAGTAAATTGATTGTGTATGCTTTTGCTCTAATCTTTGCAGGAGCTGTGGGAAATATAATAGATTCATTGTTTTATGGTCTTATTTTTTCTGAAAGCACATTTTTTACTACTGCTCAATTGTTTCCAGAGGCGGGTGGTTATGCTCCGCTTTGTTTAGGTAAGGTTGTGGATATGTTTTACTTTCCTTTGATAGATACTACTTTGCCTGAGTGGATTCCTTTCGTTGGTGGCAATCATTTTGAGTTCTTTAATGCTATCTTTAACGTGGCAGATATTGCAATCACAGTAGGTGTAGGATTGTTAATCGTGTCTGCTTTTATGACAAAGAAGGATAAAGAAATCGTTTCTTCACAAGAAATGGAAGATTCTAATAATTAAACTGATATACTAGTGGAATTTCTTATTATTTTAGCACTTATTGTCGTTAATGGGCTTTTCTCTATGTCGGAAACTGCTGTTGTTTCTTCACGAAAGCCTAAACTTGATGCAGATTCTAAGAAAGGTAATAGAGCTGCAAAACAAATTTTAAAGGTTTCTGAAAATCCAGATAATTTTATTTCAACTATTCAAATTGCTATTACGGCTATTGGTTTGATTACTGGTATGTATTCTGGCGAAAGTTTGATACAGCCTTTTGGTGCCTTTATTAGCAAGCTTGGTGTTGGAGTGGAGTATTCTGAAATTATAGCAAGAGTAGTTATAGTTCTTGCTGTAACTTATGTAACCTTAGTGGTAGGGGAGTTATTCCCTAAGAAACTTGCTCTTAATAGTCCTGAAAAGATTGCAAGTCTTGTTATTTCTCCTATGAACTTTTTGTCTAGATTGTTCTATCCTATTGTTTGGCTTCTTTCTGTTTCAATAAATGGTTTGATGCGTTTGTTTCGCATAAAGAAAGTTGATGATAAGGTTGTGGAAGAGGAGTTTATGGGAATGATGGCCGATAGTGTTGAGGACGGAGAGGTAACTGAGGAAGAATTTGAAATGACTCAGAGGGTGCTTTCTTTAGATGATAGAGATGTCGCTTCTCTTATGACTCATAGAACAGAACTCGAATGGTTGGATATTGAAGATGATTTGGATTGCGTAAAGGAAAAACTTGCTCAACATGTACATTATATATATCCTGTTGCAAGTAAAAATCTTGATAACATTGTAGGGGTGGTTTATTTGAAAGATTTGTTTAGCAAATTGGGCGAGTATAAAAATGTAGGTGAAATAATGAGAGAGCCACAATACCTACATGAAGGCACAAGTGTTTATGATGCGTTAGAGACTTTTAAGGAAAATAAAATACATTATGCTTTTGTTATCGATGAGTTTGGTATGGTTGTTGGAATGGTAACAATGAATAATATATTAGAGTCATTGGTGGGAAATGCTTCCGAAATGGAGACTGATGAAGACGAAAATGAGTTTGTAGAAAGGGAAGATGGCACTTATTTAGTGGGTGGTCAATATCCTTTTTACGATTTTTTGAGCCATTTTGATTTGGAAGACTTATATCAAACCAATAATTTCAATACTTTAAGTGGGTTAATATTTGAACAAACAGGTGGAACTATACCAAAAGTTGGCGAAAAGATAGTTTGGGATAGGTTTATATTTGAAATTGTGGACTTAGATGCAACAAGAATAGACAAGATTTTGGTTAGTATTGACGCTGAAAAATTGCTTGAAGAGGCTGAATAATAAAAAAAATGCAAAAAAACATGTTATTTTTTTTATTAAAAAATTGGATTTCAAAAATAACATTGTAACTTTGCAAGTTCATAAAAGTAAATAATTAATAACATAAATTAAGAGAACGCTATGAAAAAAGTATTTGCTTATTTGTCAATAGTAATGATATTGACATTAGGTTTATCAAACAACGTTTTTGCTCAAGATGCAGCGAAAACTGAAACAGAAACTGTTTCTGCAACAGAATCAGTAACATCAACAGAAACTGCAGCTGCAGTAGAAGAACCAGCAGCTCCAGCAGTAGAAGAAAAATCATTCCACCAAGCTTTAAAAACAAAATACATCGAAGGTGGTGTGGGTTGGATGACTCCAATTCTTATTTGTTTGATTTTAGGTTTAGCATTGGTTATCGAACGTATCCTTTACCTTAACCTTGCAACAACAAACGCAGACAAATTATTACAAAAAGTTGAAGAAAACATAGTTGCTGGTAACGTAGAAGGAGCAAAAGATGTTTGCCGTAACACAAGAGGACCAGTTGCTTCTATCTTCTTCCAAGGATTATCTAGATTAGATAATGGTTTAGAAGATGTAGAAAAATCATTAACTTCTTACGGTGGAGTTCAAATGGCAAGATTAGAAAACAACATGGTTTGGATTTCATTGTTTATCGCTATTGCACCATCATTCGGATTCTTAGGAACAGTTATTGGTATGGTTCAAGCATTTGACGATATCGAAAAAGCAGGTGATATTTCTCCAACAGTTGTTGCCGGCGGTATGAAAGTTGCCCTTTTGACAACAGTATTCGGTTTGATTACAGCATTAGTTCTTCAAATTTGCTACAACTACCTATTATCAAAAATAGAAGGATTAGTTGCAACAATGGAAGACTCTTCTATAACTTTCATGGATATCTTGGTTAAAAACAGACAAAAGTAATTTTCTTACGAAAGAAAAAAATGTCCTTGTAAAAAGGAAGGACAGAATTTAGTAATTACTTTAAAAACCAAGGAGGAAAAATGAAAAAAGATTATAGAAAAATATATTGGACTATTGCCTTAATATGGGGTGTTATAGCTTCAATTTGTGCAGTTGCCTACGCATTGTTATTTGACAAAGATGCACCACTAGATGGACAAACATCTGCAATGGCAGTATGGAATGTAGCATATTGGTCAGTTATAGCATTGCTTGGAGCAAGTTTATTAGTAGCAATATTCTTTGCTTTAGCACAAATAATAAAAGGATTAAAAGAAGATCCTAAAAAACAAATGGGTATCATTATAGCAGTTGTTGCTTTAATAGTAGTATTTGGCGTTTCATTATTACTTTCTTCTGGAACAGACGTACCACAAGAAGTATTTGAAAAGACAGGTTCAGACTATTCAAGCTCTAAATTAATCGGAGCTTGCATGTACACTGTTTACATCTTATTTGGAGGAGTAATAGCATCTGTTTTATTTGCAGAGATTTCTAAAAAAATAAAATAGTTAATTATGGCAAGAAATAAGAAAAAGTTACCAGGTCTTAACGCTTCGTCTATGTCGGACATATCGTTTTTGCTATTGACCTTTTTCTTGTTGGTTTCTTCAATCAATACAGATATGGGTATTCAAAGACGTTTGCCACCGCCATCAGACCCTAACGTTAAACCGCCAGATATTCACAGAAGAAATACTTTCGTAGTATTGGTAAATAAGGACGATAAATTACTTTTTAATAATGAATTAGGTGATATTACAGCACTTAAAGACAGAGCAAAAGAGTTTTTAGCGAACCCTGATAACTTACCAAACTTACCTGAAAAGCAAACAAGAAATATTCCATTATTAGGAGATGTAGAAGTTTCTAAAGGAGTTATTTCTTTGCAAAACGATAGAGGTACATCATACGAAATGTATTTGATGGTGCAAAATGAATTAACAGCTGCTGTAAACGAATTGAGAGATGAAATGTCAAAAGCACGATTTGGAAGAGCATACATAGATGCTACACAATCACAAAGAGAAGCGATTGACAAAGCAATTCCGATTGCGATTTCAGAAGCAGAACCTAAAAATATAGGAGGAAATAAATAATGGCAAAGTTTAAACAAAAAGGCTCATCAGAAACTCCAGAACTGAACATGGGTTCTATGTCTGATATCATCTTCATGTTGATATTCTTCTTTATGGTGATTACAACAATGAGAGAAAGTTCTCTTATGGTAAAAGTAACAGTTCCACAAGCATCTGAAATCCAAAAATTGGAAAAGAAATCGTTGGTAAGTTACATATACATAGGAGTGCCAATTGAAGAAAGAAAATTCGGTTCAGCAACACGTTTTCAATTAAACGATCAATTCGGAGAAATAAGTGATATAGCTACTTTCATAGAATCAGAAAGAGCAGCAAGAGATGAAGCGGATAAACCATTCTTAACAACAACAATCAAATGTGATAAAGAAGTTAAGATGGGAGACGTAACAGACGTAAAACAAGAACTTAGAAAAGTTGGAGCATTACGTATAATGTACGCAGCATCACGAAGAGTTAAAGACACTTATTAAACCTTCGATTAAATAAAACGAAATAAGAGTTGTTCAACACTGAGCAACTCTTATTTTTTTATTTGATTTGGAAAAATAAAACAAAGAATACTATATTTGCAAAAGAAATTAACAAAGTAATCTATTAAAATGTAAAAAGTTAATTTTATAGAGTATGTCTAAAAATAAAATTAAAGATAATATAGAAATTATTGATATTAATGATAAGTATGCTATAACAAACAGCGAAAGGTCTTCTGAATCGTGTTCTTGGTATGAAGTTGCTAATGAGAATTTAATAACAGCTAAAATATTATTAGATAATAAAAGAATTCCTCATACTATATTCTTTTTGCAACAAAGTATAGAGTGTATAATAAAAGCGATACTTTTAGAAAATAAAATCATTAACGATGTTAAAGATTTTAATCATAAACCAGAAGAAGCAATACTGCAATTTTTAGAGAGGGAACAATCTTATTCAAAAGAAATTCTTGACTATATCAAGAAAACAATGTCAGATAGAAGAGATTTTGTATCTCGACTGAAGACAATGAGTGCAATTGTAAATACACTTACAAGGCAATATGAGAATATTATTGAATCGGACGAAAAAATAATCAAGAAAATAGAATATACAAATAATATTATCTACTGCTTTGCAATATTATTTAGTACGACCCAACAGAATACTCGTTATCCAGAAAGTACTAATAACAATACTGGTGGCAACAAGAGATGGAATCTACCTAATGAAATGTATCAAGAAACAGCTGAGATTCTTGATGGATTAAATTCAATTATGTCTTTTTTTGAATTTATTTTAGATATGGTTTATAATCATACAAATAACAAAAAAAATGAATAAACTAATTAGTGTAATTATCATCATTATTACTCTTTTATGTATTTATTCGATAGGTTTATATTGAATTAGATTGGTTTTGGCATATAGGAGTATCAGAAAATTACTATAAAATCAATAAAGTAATACTTAATCTTTCGTATAGTTATTTAGCTGGACTTATATTTTATGTATTAACGTCTTATTGCCCTTATATAGTAAAGCGAAATAAAATGCGAGTAATTATTTCAGAAAAAATAAAAAGGATTATTGGAAGATTAAATGGAAGTGCAAAAAGTGTATTTCCTGTTAACGATTACAATGAGATAAATTTAATAGAAAGAAATATAGTTCAGCAATTCTCTTCTGTGTCAATAAGTACGTATTGTAATTGTACATATGCGTATTGTGTTCATAAAATGAGTGTATTAAATTACTTGAAATCTCAACGAGATAATATAATTAAAATAATTGATGGTATTCTGGTGTACAAAGAATATTTATCTGCTAATCAATTAGAAACAATAGAAAATATAAAAGATTGTAACTATTTTGCATTATTAAATGCCTTTTCTTTAAGTATTCCAGGTATTGATAATGCTTCAGGAAGAGAAATATTAGCAAAAGAATTATTTAAAGTAATACAACAAACAAAAAAATTATTAAAAACATTATAAATTTAATTTAGCCCTGATTTTTTTTGAGTTGCAACTATAAACAGATAATGATTTCGGGAAAATAAGACAAAGAATTAGAAAAATTTTTCTTTGTCTTATTTTTTTACTTCTTTGAGGTAGAGACATTACCTCTTTGTGGTAATACTTCTACCTCAAAGAAGTAATCGGATTACCACAAAGGGGTATTTTTTCTTTTCTTTGTGATAAAAAATTATCTCAAAGAGATAAAAAATCAAAAGCAAAAATAGTATCTTTGCAAACATAATTTGCCAAGAGTTAAGAGTGCAAATATGAATTTTATTGTTTAATAGCGTTTGCTGTTTGTTCTATTCAAATTGGAACCTGAGAAATTCTAAAAAGCAGAAGAAACAAACAAGTGCAACGCCTACGATTTACGTGGGCTTACTTGTCGTTTCTTCCGGTTTTCTCAGGGCCGCAATTTGAGCAAGTATTGCCCACGTTTTGCGTTCCTAAGAAAGCCTTATTGAAAGAGACGATAGCATCGCACAAAAGCATTTGCTATGAGTAAAAGTCTTATAGAGGAATTGCCTCGTATTGCAAAAGAAGGACGCAAAGAGGCAGAAAATATACTCGAAAAAATGAATGCGGGCAGTAGAATAAGCCTGCAAACCAACGAAATGGTCTTACCTTGTAAGGATTCAAGCGGTCTGTGGAAGGGAACTAACCCTCAGGAAATTGAATCAAAGTGGTGTAACCGTCTTATCTACGGAGATAATCTTCTTGCTATGCAAGCCTTGCTCACAGGCGACAAATCGAGCAATTTAGAGGCACTTCGAGGCAAGGTAGATTTGATTTACATCGACCCTCCCTTTGACAGCAAGGCAGATTATCGTACAAAAATCACATTACCCGGTAATGAAATAACGCAAAAGCCTACAACCTTTGAGCAATTTGGCTATTCGGACCTTTGGCAAAAAGGAACAGTGTCTTATTTAGAATATATGTACCCGAGATTACTGCTAATGCGAGAATTACTTTCCGACAAAGGAAGCATATATGTACATATCGATTGGCACGTTGGAGCGTATATGAAAATTTTATTGGACGATATTTTCGGAAAGAGCAACATAATAAATGAAATAATTTGGCATTATCAAAGTGGCGGAATTCCCCAGTCAAGTTTTTCTAGGAAACACGACTCCATATATATTTATGCAAAAAGTAACAACTATATTTTTAATCTTAATGGGGCTTCATTCCCTCGAAATATATGCCAAAGCTGTGGTAGCGTTGTAGATAAATGGAATAACCTTAAAAAGGAAGTTGATGAAAATGGCAGAATATACAGAACCATTAAATCAGCCGGCAAAATATACAAATACTATGACGATGAACCTGTATTATTACCTGATGTATGGTTTGACATCAGTCATATTCAACAAAAGGATCCACAACGAACTGGCTACGCTACCCAAAAGCCCGAAGCCCTCCTAGAACGCATCATCAAAGCAAGCAGCAACGAAGGAGACCTCGTTTGTGATTTCTTTGGTGGAAGTGGAACAACGGCGGCTGTTGCAGAAAAGTTGGGCAGACGGTGGATTACAACCGATATTGGTAAGCCTTCAAATCTTGTAATAAGAAAGCGTTTAATAGATATGAATATTGACACAAACGTAAAACCTTTTCTTTATCAAGCAATAGGCGATTACAACAAAGAGGCTTTTGCTTTGAATAAAATAAATCGAGTAGGCGACCTTTGTGAAGTTGTTTTGAAGCTTTATGGTGCTTTGCCTTTTGAAAGAGAAAGGCTTGACGATAGACGTTGGGGCTACATAAAAGGAGGAAAAACATTGGTTTTTGTTGATTCCCCTAATAAATTCACAAGCAAAAACACTTTGAAAAAAGCATTTGAGGCAAAGAATAACCTTTTGGGAGGCGGTTGGTCAAAATGCGTTGTCCTTTCTTGGAACTATTATTTCGACATTTCAGAAGGTTTAGAATTATATAGAGACTCTGTTGAAGTGCTTTCAATACCTCCTGATTTACTTGATAGATTAAGAAGAAACGGATTAGGAAAATTGATTGATTCAGGTAGCATAAGATTTACCTCTTTGCAATATTTGACTTTGAAAAACATAGAATTAAAATCTTGGGACGAAGAAGAAGACGAACTAAAAGTAGAATTAGGAAATTACATTCTTCACTCCCCTGATGCAATTCCGCTTGACGAAAAAGACAAACAAACATTAGAAGAAATAATGACTAACGATCCTTTGTCTTTAATTGAATATTGGAGCATAGACCCTGATTATGACGGAGAGACTTTTCGTTCTATTTGGCAAGACTATCGTCAAAACACAGAAAATGATGGAGATGCTTTGCACTGTGTTTACTCCGCTACATTGAGAGTAAGCAAAAAAGCAGAAAGAACAGTTTGTGTGAAAGCCGTTGATGTTTTCGGGTTAGAGAGTATTGTGATTAAAAAACTAAAATAAACGATTATGCAAAACAATGTATCATTACGCTTAGCAAAACGCATTTGGGAGGTTGTTGAAAAGGAGTTTGAAAGCGGAGAATTATTTGAAAAAGTCAGCCCAATCACAAAAGAATTGTTGCGATTTTGGTTTTGCGAGCCTTTTGTCTCTCAACGACAATTCAATTTTCACAAAGGACAAAAGCAAAGCATACTAAACATAATCTATCTTCACGAGGTGTTGAAAATAAACAATGTTTTGGGGATTTATGAGCAAGTAGCACCTGATTTACTTCTTGAAAGCGATTTGTTTGGAGCAAAAGAAACTCGCAATTCTCTTAAAGAAAGCAGATATGATTTGCCGAAATATCTTGTTAAAATGGCAACAGGCACAGGCAAAACTTGGGTTATGCACGCTCTTTTGATATGGCAGATTCTTAATGCAAAGAATGAAGAGGAGAAAAGTGGTCGTTTCACAAAAAATTTCCTTATCGTAGCACCGGGACTTATTGTTTACGATCGTTTGCTCGATGCTTACAAGGGACGATTAAGCGAAAACGGAGACGGAAGAGAGTTTTCGACTAACGATTTTGTAAGAAATAAGGATTTGTTTATTCCTGAAAATTATCGTGAAGAAGTGTTTTCTTTCATTCAAAACAACACTGTGAGTAAGGAAGAGGGAATTGGTAGTAAAATTACGGGAAATGGCTTGATTGCTATAACGAATTGGCATTTGTTTGAGGACAAAACAGAGAAGAATTACAAAGATGAGTTCGCCAAAATGGCGTATGAATTAAATCCTTTAACACCCGGAGTAAGCAATGGCAATAGTTTAGACACTCTTGATGCACAATATTCAAGGGGGAAAGAGATGCAATTCTTGCAATCGTTAAAAGATATAATGATTATCAATGATGAGGCTCATCATATTCACAATAACGACTTGGTTTGGCAAGAAGGATTGAACAAAATAATGGAAGGAGATGATAAAACTTGTTTTCAAATAGACTTTACCGCAACTCCATACTTGCAAAAAGGATCGGGACGAAATGAACGCAAGATATTTTTTCCTCATATAGTGTCTGACTTTGAATTAAAGACTGCAATAAACGAAGGATTGGTAAAAACAATTAGTTTAGACCGCAGAAAAGAACTTACAGACTTAGAGGGATTGGATTATTATGCAGAAAGAGATGAAAGAGGTAGGGTTATAGGATTGAGCGATGGGCAAAAAATAATGTTGAAAGCAGGACTTAGCCGATTGGAACAATTAGAAAAAGGATTTAAAGCACCTCATCACCCAAAAATGTTGGTGCTTTGTGAAGACACTTCCGTTTCAAAAGAAGTGGAATCTTTCTTAACAGGTGCTGAATATGGATTAGCAAAAGAGGCTGTTTTGAGAATAGATTCCGATTCTAAGGGAGAGGTTAAGGAAACAGAGTGGAAAGAAATCAAAGAAAAGCTTTTCAACATTGATAAGCACGCTTTACCAAAAGTAATTGTGTCGGTGCTTATGTTAAGAGAAGGTTTTGATGTGAATAATGTTTGCGTAATAGTTCCTTTGCGTGCTGCGGAATCGAGCATTCTTTTAGAACAAATTGTAGGTCGTGGTTTGAGGCTAATGTTTCGAGAACCTGAATATGCAGAAACTAAAAAGGAAATAAGAGATGCTCTTTTGGTAAAGAAAACTGAGCCTAAGGCTTTGCTTGATCTTCTTTTTATTATAGAACATCCAAAATTTATTGATTTTTGGAATAACCTTTCGGGAGAGGGTTTTGAGATTGGAGAAATTGAAAGCGAAATAGAAGAAACAGAACGAGTAACAGGAGATTTAATAACGGTAGGTTTGAAAGAGGATTTCTCGCAATGGGATATGTATATTCCTAAAATAATAAAGGATAGTGAAGAAGAAATTGATTTTTCTCAAATAGATGTTAATCAACTCAAACCCTATACCGAGCATAGTTTAGAAACTTTAAGATCGGTGCTTGTTTCTAAAACCGAGGTCTTTGTTGCAACAGAAGTAACTGTAAAAACAGTGTTCGGAGAATTGGAAATAACTGCTAATCTTTTTAATTCTAAATCCTACAACATTTATTTGCAAAAACTTGTAAATAGCATTGGAAGAACAGATATTAATAAACGAAGAAGAAACAAAGGAAACAATGTTAATTTACAAGTTTTCAGTGCAGATATTATTAGAATTGCAGACCAATATATAAGAACGAAATTATTTGATTGCGATTTTGACCCTTTTGAAAACAACGATTGGAAAATTCTTCTTTCTAATCAAGGTAGCGTTACTCAACATATTGTAAGGCAATTAAACAGTTTGATTTTCAACTTAACGGAAAATCCTATTTTTACTGATGCTGAGGTAGAGAGGGTTTGGTTTTCTTCTGTAAAAACTTTGAAAATGAGAGAAAACTATTCTAATCCGTCTTGTAAAACAATATATGAGCGATACGCTTGGCCAAGTAATAAAGGTGGATTTGAAAAGGCTTTTAGTGAGTTCTTGGAAAAAGACGGCAAAGTTGAGAGTTGGTTGAAAATAGATGAGTTTAAACATAGTTTTTCCAAAGTTTCGTATTTGCGAGATGATGGAATTATTGCTTGGTATAGCCCAGATTTCATTGTGAAAACAAAGGAAAAAATCTACATTATAGAGACTAAGGCAACTAACAACATAAGTCAGCCTAATGTAAGAGCGAAAAAAACTGCTGCTGTAAGTTGGTGCAAAAGTATAAACGCTGTTTCAAAAGACAAAAGAATGGAAAGAGAATGGGAATATGTGCTTTTGAGCGAAAATGTCTTTTACTCCTATAAAGGAACAGGGGCAGATATTGATGATATTTGCAAGAGAAGCGTATTAAGTGGGGATTACTCTTCGGGTAGGCTTAATTTTGGATAAAACTCCCTAATCTGCATCATTTTTAGTTTAAATGATGCAGATTTTTTTGTTTTGATGCAGAAAATAATCAAAAATAAAGTAATTTTGTAGTTTGAAAAACGGAATAGTAATGCACATATTTGATTACAAAAATGCACCAAAACAGTTATTGACTGCTGATATAGTCAATATATTGTCGGCTTTACACGAATTTAAAGGCAAACAAGAAAGGTATGTTGATGCAAAATCAGATGTATTGACTGCTTTATTAGATATTGCCAAAATTCAAAGCACCAAATCGTCAAATAAAATTGAAGGAATTTACACTTCTGATGAACGATTAGAAGATTTGGTAATGAAAAAGACCGAACCAAGAAATAGAAGTGAAGAAGAAATAGCTGGATATAGAGAAGTATTAGCAACTATCCACGACAATTATTATTACATTGCCTTACGTCCAAATAATATTTTGCAACTTCATCGAGATTTGTATAGTTTTAGCGGAACAGATAGTGGAGGAAAATACAAAAATGCAGACAATATAATAGCCGAAACAGGAAAAGATGGGCAAGAAAGAGTAAGATTTATTCCTGTGTCAGCATTTCAAACCTCAGAAGCAATGGAAAATCTTTGCAATGAGTTTAATAATGCTATTGAAAAGGGAGAATATGATCCTTTATTATTGATACCGATGTTTATTCTTGATTTTTTATGTATTCACCCTTTTAATGATGGCAACGGACGTATGAGTCGTTTACTTACATTGTTGTTACTTTATCGTATGTCTTACTTTGTAGGAAAATATATAAGCATTGAGATGTTGATAGAAAAGACAAAGGAAATTTATTATCAGGCTTTGCATGATAGTTCAGTCAATTGGCACGAGAATAAGAGTGATTATACAGCGTTTGTAAAATATTATTTAAGTATTATTTTGAAAGCATATAAAGAATTCCAAGACAGAATAGAACATTTGCAACAACCAAAATCTTCAAAAGCAGATAGAGTAAAATCAGTCTTTGATAAAAAACTCGGAATAGTGAGGAAATCAGATATTCTCATACTTTGCCCCGATATTAGTCAAACAACAATTGAGCGAACTCTTAACGAACTATTAGAAAGTGGTTATATTGAAAAAGTAGGTAAAGGAAGAAGTACAGGATATGTTAAAAAATAACATCAATGTCGAAAAAATAATTTTTTTATAAGGAATTTTCATTTTTTTCTTGATTCGTCCCTAAGAGTATGTCTTAACTTTGCATTCGCTAGCAGATAAATCGTACGAAAATGAGTAAAGAAACGAAATTAAAAATCGGAGAGTTTTCAAAAATGATGCAGGTAACGGTGAAGACTTTGCGTTATTACGAGCAGAAAGGATTGCTTTTACCCTATGAAGTGGACGAATGGACAGGTTATCGTTATTATAGCATATATCAAATGCAACGACTTAATATCATTCGTGGGTTGCAACAACAGGGATTCACGCTTGAAAAAATAAAAGAGTTGTTAGAAGATGGCGAACAGATGCCAAGCATTGATCAATTAACACAAAAAATAGAAGAAACAGAACATCAACTACAACTATTGATAAAACGCCGTAGCCAACTGCTTAAATGGTTAGATTCTCACAAACAAATTAAGACAATGGAACAAATAAGTATTCAATCTTTGCCCGAAATTATTGTGGCAAGTCATAGAGAAATTATTCCTAACTATGATGCCTTAGGAGCATTGTGTGTAAATAAAATTGGACCTGAGATGCAAATGGATGCAAGTGTCCCCCTCCCGGATACTGTTTAAAAAATAATTTATAAAAAGCATAAAACAATCAAAAAACTTCGTAAATTTGCTTTGTTATGGAGTTTAATTGTAAGGAATTTTCATTAAATCACACATCATCTTCAATGAAGGTGGGGACAGATGCCATACTTCTCTCATCGCTTGCACCGAGAAACGCAAAAAAACGCATACTTGAAGTAGGCACAGGCTGTGGAATAATAAGCCTTTCAATGGCACAATTCAATCAAGAGGCGAAAATCACAGCCATAGACGTAGATGAAGAATCCATACAACAAGCCCAAGACAACTTTCTCAAAAGTAAATGGTCAGAAAGGCTGATTGCCGAACATATCTCCTTGCAAGACTTTGCCCAAAAGTCAGAAAATCACAAACAATACGACTTTATCATCTCCAATCCCCCATATTTTGTAAACTCTTTGCAGGCAAACACACGCAAACGCACCTTTGCACGCCACACCGACAAGCTCCCTTTTAAAGACTTTGTGGATTGTAGCCTTCAACTCCTAACACCCGATGCTAAAATATGCGTTATACTTCCCGCCTTGCAGAGCGATGAACTCACATCTTTGTTTGAGCAAAAACAAGTAAAGATTGAAACTCAAATAAACATATATTCAAAACCCTCAAAGCCAATAGAGAGAATCATAAGAACATATTCGCTTTTTCCAACAAAGCAAACACAAATAAAAAATGTCTTTATACGAGAAGAAAACGGAGAATATTCCTCTCAATACAAAGACATCGTTAGCGATATTCTGCTTTAAAACTCAAAAATTAAAAGCGGAATCTAATTCCAAAGCGTCTTGTGTTGTCGTTTTTATATTCTGGCAAAATATTAAAGAAGAAATCCAATCCTTTAAAGCCGAAAGATAATTCTAATTTCCAAGGATTATAGTCTGTAAGTTTGTTTGAGTTGAAGTTTAGTTTGTTTTCTGGCGTTATATTAAAGTCCCAAAGAAAACTTTTTAAGGTTCTTCCAAATTTTAGTCCAAAATTACAATAAAAATAATTGTTTAGTTTTAAGCTATACTTTGTAAATAGTAGTAAATTGCGATCTACAATAAATTGTGTATTGTTTTGAAGATGCAAATCACTTGATAATAGTTGCAATTTATTGTTTAGGCATTCTACATCGTTGTTTAAATATTTAAAATCCCAAGTATATTTTAAACCGACAACAAGATCGTTGCTTTTTTTAGTAGTATGCACATATTGAAGGGTAATAAAATCAGAATTATGACTAATTAGAGAAGAGTAAGGGCTGTTGTATTGTTTTGTATTAAAATTCAAATTAGTTGAACTTAACAAAGTCCATCGTAATTCTATCATATCACTTTCTTTTTCCTCAATTTCTTGCCTTGTGTCTTTGATTGAATCAAATTGACTACTCAAAAACACTTCTTCTTTGGACGAATAAAGTGTTATTTTAACATCTTGTGGTAAGGAATCTGTCATTATAGTCAGTGTTTTGTCTTCAAAAACACATATATTACTCAAAACAATATTGCTATCCTTTGTGGAAATTTCCAAAACGTCTGTTTCGCTCCTCACTAAATTAAGATTGCTTTTTGCAGTCAAAGTCAATTTGTTGTAATCCTTCTCAATAGGTTGAGAAAACAAATAAATCTTTTCATTTTGTGCTAAAATTATCCCTGAAATAAGGATAAAAAAACTAAATAATGTTGTCTTTTTCATATCAATCTAAGTTTTATCTTTTTGAAAAATCTATTAAAAATAATTCTTTCTTTTCTTCCCTTTTATAATTCCAAGAAAATTTAAGGTTATTCTTTTTTTCCTCTTTATAGCAAATCAATTTATCGGTTTCAATCCTTACAATCTCTGGCTCAATCACCTTTTCTTCCTCCTCAATCACCTCTTGCTTTGGCTCAGGCTCAATAATCGTGCTATCTTGTTCAATAATAATTTCTTCTTCTATTGTTTGAGGGATTTCAATTGGCGTAATTTTCTTTTTTTCTCTTACAATAGGCTCGCTTTTCTTTGCAGGAATTGTCTCTTGCTTTTTTTCAACAATATTTTTTGCAATAGGCTTATTTTCGATAATAGTTTCGCTATTGTCAATAGGAGAATAAGTAAACCAAACTATACAAAAACAAGCAGCAATTGAAGAAATAGACGACCAAAACACAATAGTTTTTTTCCTCTTACTTTGTTTTGCTTTTTCTTCTATTGCAGAAAAAATCTTTTCTTGTCTTTCAATATTTTTTTGATGTTGTTTTATAGAAGCAAACAACTCAATCAATTCTTTATCTTCTTTTTTCATAACTTAGATTTTTGTTTTCGTTATTAAATCTCTTAATCTTGTGTAAGCACGAGAAAGTGTTGTGCGAATATTTCCCTCACTCATTCCTGTTTCTTTTGAAATTTCTCTTATTCTTTTATTGTTAAAATATTTTTGACGCAATAACTCTTGTTGGTTTTCGGGAAGTTGATTTATTAGTTTAAGGAGTCTATTATATCTTTCTTCACTATCTTCATTAAATTCTTCATAATTCAAATTCATAATTTCCTCTTCCAAGACTTCTTTTTTTGTTTTTCTTAAATAATCCACACACTTACATTTGCAAATGTGTACAAGAAAAGCCTCAATATTATCAATAGTATTTATTTTTTCTCGTTTTTCCCAAAGAAAACAAAAAACCTCCTGCACAATATCCTCACTTGCAAAATCATTTCTTAGAATAGAATTTGCAAAAGCGTGTAATTTAGGTTGATAAGTAGTAATTATTTTTTTAAATTCTTCAATCTTCATTTTAAAAATTGTGCTTTGTAAAGTAGTCGTTTTACTTAGAAAAATGTTACACAAAGATAAAGAAAAAAAAGTCTTTGCTTTTTTGAAAAAAAGCAAAGAAAAAAATAAAAAAAGCAAAGAAAAAATTTTCTAAATCAAAGAGATAATTTTCTTTTTGTAAATTTGCAAAATATTATATGAAATTATGACAAAGAATAAAGTAGAAATAATGTCCCCAGTGGGCTCTTACGAAGCTCTTTATGCAGCAATAGAAGCAGGAGCCGATAGTGTATATTTTGGAGTTGAAGGATTGAATATGCGTTCTCGCTCTGCAAATAATTTTACGATAGAAGACTTAAAAAATATTGCAGACATTGCAAGTCAAAATGGTGTAAAGACCTATTTAACCTTAAATACTATTGTCTATGACAGCGAATTAGGTTATATGCAGGAGATTTTAAATGCAGCAAAGCAAAGTGGAGTTTCAGCAGTCATAGCAGCAGACTTGGCAGTCATTAGTTATGCTCGCTCAATCAACTTAGAAGTACACCTTTCTACACAATGCAACATAACAAACCGTGAGGCAGTGAAATTTTTCTCACAATTTGCAGACGTAATCGTTACTGCAAGAGAACTATCGCTTGACAAAGTAAAGGATATTACTACTTGGATAAGAGAAAACAACATAAAAGGTCCGAGTGGTCGCACATTGGAAATAGAATGCTTTGTACACGGAGCCTTATGTATGGCAGTAAGTGGAAAATGTTACATTTCATTAGACAATGCTAATCAATCGGCAAACCGAGGCGCTTGTTTACAATTCTGTCGCCGTCCTTACAAGGTTACAGACTTAGATGGAGGCACAGAACTTATGATTGACAATCAATATATCATGTCTCCAAAAGATTTAAAGACCTTAAACTTTTTAGATAAGGTGCTTGACGCAGGCGTAAGAGTGTTAAAAATTGAGGGAAGAGGCAGAAGCCCAGAATATGTCAAAGTTGTAACACGAGTATATAAAGAAGCAGCACAAGCATGGCTTAATGGAGAATGGAGCGAAGATAAATTAGAAAAATGGAACGAAGACTTAAAGAAAGTTTACAATAGAGGATTTTGGGACGGCTATTACTTAGGACAAAGAGTTGGCGAGTGGACAAAGAAATATGGCTCACAAGCAACTACAAAGAAGACTTTTATAGGCACAGTTACTAATTACTTTAAAAATATCTCTGTTGCAGAAATTAAAATCGAAACAGGAGAATTAAATGTTGGAGATAACATCTATATTATGGGACCTACAACAGGAGTTTATGAAGACAGAGTTGAGTTCATTGCAAGAGATTTCAATCTCGGTAAGTACGTTCCCGAGCATAACGCAACTGTTTACTTTAAATAATTGTTTATACGACTGCTTGTCAGGTTTTTACAAAAAAGCTGTTGACAAGCAGTTTTTTATCTGTTATAATATCGCAGTTGTATGAAGTTACAACTATCCTTGCCCCGAAACAAAGGGGCCAATGTCCAGAAGGAGGTGCATCTAAATGGCAAAGTATGAAACCGTAGCAGTATTCTCACTTAAGAACGGTGAAGAAAAGGCAAAGGAGCTCGTTGAAAAGTTCAAGGCTCTTATTGAAGCTAACGGCACAATGGAGGCTGTAGATGAATGGGGTACTCGTAAGCTTGCTTATCCCATCAACTACGAAACAGACGGTTACTATGTGCTCTACACATATGAAGCCGGTGTAGATTTCCCTGCTGAGCTTGACCGTGTATTCGGAATCACCGAGGGTGTTCTCCGTTACATGACTACCGTCAAGTGTGAGAAGGCAGCGAAGGCTGAGGCAGTTGCAGAAGCAGCTGTTGAATCCGCTGAGGTTGCAGAAGCAACTGAGGCATAATTAAGCATAAAAGGAGGCAGAAAAAATGGCATCACAGGAAAAAATCAGAATCAGACTCAAGGCTTACGATCACACTCTCATCGATCAGGCTGCAGAAAAGATCGTAGAAGCTGCAAAGAGAAACGGCGCTAAGGTTTCCGGTCCTATACCCCTTCCCACAGATAAGGAAGTAGTTACTATCCTTCGTGCGGTTCACAAGTATAAGGACAGCCGTGAACAGTTTGAGTTCAGAACTCACAAGAG
>CALCUN010000026.1 GCA_937906975.1 uncultured Bacteroidales bacterium | reverse complement strand
GCAGTTCAACATTTGTTCGACTTCTTCAAATACTTCTTGTTCTAATAGCGCTGCATCTGCTTTGGTATCTGCCATCCATTCTATAGATTCTAGAGAATTGGCCTCCATTTTGCTTAGCCATTTTCTACGATAATCTATGGCTTTGTAGAGAAAAATCCCTGCAACCCAATTGGCAAATGTACTGCGTGTTGCATCGAAGCGATCGCAATGTTGCCAGATTGCCAGCAATACATCATTAACACATTCCTGCTGCAGTTCAGGCAATGCAGATAACTGCTTACGCACTACAGAATAAATCAATCCACCATAAGTGTGGATCACGTATTCCAGCGCTTTCTCATTGCCATTGCAAAGCTGTGCAATAAAATTTCGTTCATTTATTTTCATAATAATCCCTTCTTGCATATGCGCGAGACGTCTGTTTCATCAGCTGATGTGTAAATTGCTTTACACTTATTATTTCGTATGTAAGGTGTAAAATCTATCAAAGTAATATACTAATAAAAAAATTAAAATAAAATGAAACAACAAGAAAGAAAGTTAAGAGATAAGAGAGAGTTTATTAAATATTTATTATTAGATATTATTACTCTTGGTTTTTATGAAGCGTTTATGCTTTCTAATATTTCAAAAGAAATAAACTTGATTTCAAAAGACGGAAAACGTACAATGAATTATTTGCCACTATTTTTAATGTTTGTTGGTGGTGTTATGCTTTGGGTTATTGTGTATTTTCTTACAAAGAATTTGTTGGTTATTGACCCAGACTTATGGAGTGAAAAGGATTTAACAACAGTGATTACAGGTTCGTTTGTTGCTCTTTTAGGGTTTTTACTAATTATAATAATTGGTATAAGTATCATTGTTTGGATGTGTCGTATTACTAAAAGAATTTCAAACGAATTAAGTGTTAGAAACATAGATGCTAAATTCTGTGCTAAAACTTTTTGGCTTTTCTATTTTGTTTATTTTGTGTATGAGATGATTTGTTCTGGTGTTTGTGATGTTTTAGGAATTAAACTTGTTTGGGTATACGTTATTTGTTTACCTGGTTATATTTTATACTATACATTTATGTTTAAGTTAATAAAGGCAATGAATTTATTAAACGCAGACTACAACCAAAAAGGGGAATAATCAAATATTATTAATTATACTCAAGATGAATTTTCTGAGTTTGTCAATTATTATGATTGTTTTAATGATACGTTGATAGAAAGTTTTGAGGATTATAAATATAAAAGATTTGATAAATTTTATAATATATACAAAAGACAAGATGCACCAATAAAGAAAGAAAGTAGTAATTAATAAAAATAAAGGTTCTGTACTTAATTGTACAGAACCTTTTTAATAATTATGAAAAAATAAAGTATTATTCGTTTAAATAGGCTGCAAGTTTCTTGCAATGTTCGCTTGCTCTTATTCTTTTTAGGGCTCTTTCTTTGATTTGTCTTACTCTTTCGCGTGTTATGTTTTGTGCAATGGCGATTTCTTCAAGTGTCATGCCGTGTGCCATGCCTATTCCAAAGTATTGATAGATGATGCTTCTTTCTTTTTCGTTCAATTCTGATAGTAGCATCGCTATTTCTGTTGAAAGGCTTTCTTTCATCATGGAATCGTCTGTTGTTTTGGCATCTTCTTCTACGTAAACGTCTATTAAATTTAGGTCTTCATCTTGAATGAGTGGTGCGTCCATAGAAATAGGTTTGTAGCCTATGTGCATGGCTTCTTTTACTTTGTCAAAACTCAAATCCATAAAGTCCGCAAGTTCTTCGTCTGAAGGTGTGCGTTCTAATTGTTGTTCAAGTAAAGAGGAGGACTTTTTAATTTTGTTTAAAGCACCGACTTGGTTGAGAGGCAATCGTACCATTCTTGATTTTTCTGCAATTGCTTGAAGAATACTCTGACGAATCCACCACACAGCAAAAGAGATGAATTTGAATCCTCTTGTTTCGTCAAATTTTTGAGCAGCTTTAATCAATCCAATGTTACCTTCGTTGATAAGATCTGGTAGAGATAGACCTTGATTTTGGTATTGTTTTGCGACAGATACCACAAATCTTAAATTGGATTTAACTAATTTCTCCAAGGCTATTTGATCACCTGCTTTTATTCTTTGAGCTAATTTTACTTCTTCTTCAGGTGAGATTAACTCTTCTTTGCTTATGTCTTGCAGAAACTTATCTAATGAGCCTATGTTACGATTGGTGATTGATTTTATTATTTTTAACTGCCTCATGTCTTTGTCTTTATACTTTAAATATAGAGTTTATCAACGTGCAAAGGTATTGTCAAAGAAAAATTCTTGCAATAGTCTTTGAAAAAAGTTAATAACTTACTTATTAACAATTTAGTTTTTTATTGTTTCTTTGTTTTTGTTTTTGTTTGATAAAACAAAGGTTTTCTTTCTTCTTTTTTCTTCTGACTTTATCGAAATAGTGGTTTGTGAAATTTTGTTTTATTCGTTGTAAGTGTTTATTTATATAACGCAAATTCGTGAAAAAATTGTGTTATTGTTAAAATAATCCTTAACTTTGCAAGTTATAAGATAAAAGAAATACATCTTAGAAATGATAAATAAGGATAACTATTGTATTATAATGGCGGGCGGAATTGGAAGCCGCTTTTGGCCACTCAGTAGAACGAAAAAACCAAAACAATTTATAGATATATTGGGAGTAGGTGAAACTCTCCTTCAAATGACTTTTAAAAGATTTGAATCTATCTGCCCAATCGAAAATATATATATTGTAACAAGCAGATTGTATAGGGATTTGGTTTTGGAACAACTGCCAATGATTAATCCAGAGTGTATAATTACTGAGCCAATTAGAAGAAATACTGCTCCATGTATTGCATACGCTAATGCAAAGATTAAAAAGAAAAATCCAAATGCAAAGGTGGTTGTTGCTCCAAGTGATCATTTGATTTTGGATCAAAAGGAATTTATAAAAAAGATTGAACTTGGATTTTCTATTGTTGAAAACAATGATGTTTTGATAACACTTGGAATTGAGCCTACTTATCCTAATACAGGATTTGGTTATATTCAATATAATGATGATGATACTCTTTCTTCTGAGGTAAAGAAAGTGAAACTTTTCACTGAGAAACCTGAGTATGAAATGGCTCTTCAATTTATAAAGAGTGGTGATTTCTTGTGGAATGCAGGGATTTTCATTTGGTCTTTGAAGAGTATAGAAAATGCAATGAGTGAATTTTTACCAGAAATACACGATTTGTTTGATCAAGGTAGAGATTTCTATGATTCGGAAGAGGAAAATGATTTTATAGATGTAACTTATTCGGCTTGTCCTTCGATTTCTATTGATTATGGTGTGATGGAAAAAGCCTCAAATGTGTATGTGATTCCTTCTTCTTTTGGTTGGAGTGATATTGGTACTTGGAATGCTTTGTATGAGCAAAGAGAAAAAGATGAAAATGCTAATTCTGCTTTGGGAAAGAATGTAATGACATACGAGGTTAGCAATTGTTTGATTAATACTCCAAAGGATAAGTTGGTTATCTTACAGGGTTTGGAAGATTATATCGTAGTTGATTCAGACAATATATTGATGATTTGTAAGAAAAGCGAAGAACAGCGAATTAAACAATTCGTAACAGATGTTGAAGTAGAAAAAGGAAATGATTATTTATAAAAAAACAAATATATAATATGGAAAACATTAAGAGAATAGAGATAGTAGATTTGTTTAAAGACACAATAAAAGAGACAATAGGTCAAGAAATTTGTGTAAAAGGGTGGGTGAGAACAAAAAGAGGTAATAAAAGTGTTGCATTCATTGCTTTGAATGATGGTTCTACAATAAAAAATATTCAAATTGTAGCAGATGTTGAAAAATTTTCGGAAGATACTTTGAAAAGAATAACAACAGGAGCTTGTTTGAAAGTAAACGGAAAGTTAGTTGAGTCTATGGGAAAAGGACAAAGCGTAGAAATTCAAGCAAGTGAAATAGAAATTTACGGAGAGGCAGATGTGGAAACTTATCCTTTACAAAAGAAAGGTCATACCTTAGAGTTCCTTAGAGAAATAGCTCATTTGCGTCCAAGAACCAATACTTTTTCAGCTGTTTTCAGAGTAAGACACGCTATGGCGTACGCAATTCACAAATATTTTAACGATAGAGGATTCTTTTATTGGCATTCTCCTCTTATAACTGCGAGCGACTGCGAAGGAGCAGGGGAAATGTTCCAAGTAACTACATTAGATCTTGATAATCTTCCAAGAGTTGATGGTAAAATTGACTATTCTCAAGATTTTTATGGCAGACATACATCTTTAACTGTAAGTGGACAATTAGAAGGTGAATTAGGTGCGATGAGTTTAGGTAAGATTTATACTTTTGGACCTACATTCCGTGCTGAAAATTCAAACACTCCACGTCACCTTTCTGAGTTTTGGATGATAGAACCTGAAATGGCATTCTATGAAATCGAAGATAATATGGATTTAGCTGAAGATTTCATAAAATATCTTGTAAAATACGCCTTAGAAAACTGTCAAGATGATTTGGAATTCTTGCAATCAATGTACGATAAAGAATTAATTGAAAGATTGAACTTTGTTGTAAACAATCAATTTGTAAGACTTACTTATACAGAAGCGATAGAAATTCTTTCAAATGCAAAACAAAAATTTGAATTCCCAATACATTGGGGAGTAGATTTGCAAAGCGAACACGAAAGATACCTTGTTGAAAAACATTTCAAATCACCTGTTATCTTAACTGACTATCCTAAGGAAATAAAAGCCTTTTATATGAAACAAAACGAAGATGGCAAAACAGTAAGAGGTATGGACGTTTTATTCCCTCTAATAGGTGAAATCATAGGAGGCTCACAAAGAGAAGAAAATATGGATAAACTTCTTGCAAGAATGGCAGAAGTTGGAATAGAAGCAAAAGATATGGATTGGTATCTTGACACTAGAAGATTTGGCTCAGCTCCACACTCAGGATTTGGCTTAGGTTTTGAACGCTTACTTCTATTTGTAACAGGAATGAGCAACATCAGAGATGTTATACCTTTCCCACGTTATCCAAAGAACGCAAACTATTAATTTTCAAGTGGCAAAATCCCAAACAGCCTTAAAACAAATACAACGACAAGCACTTTCCCCACTACAAAAACTTAGTGGGGAATTGTTGGAGTTGGCTTCCGAGGATTTGGACAAAAGAATAGAAAAAGAAAAAGAAGACAACCCTTATCTTGAAGAAGAAAACGATTACTCAAATCATTGGTTTTCTTCCTCAAACGAAAATATCCACATCACAAACAATAATTACAAAGACCAAATCAGCCTAAACACAGCCTCAACTGAGACTTTATCAGAAGATTTGATAAATCAACTTCGTTTAAGTAATATAAACGAAGAAGAATATCAAATAGGAGAAATCCTTATAGGCAATTTGGACGAAAGAGGCTACTTTACAAGAAGTCTAACCGCAGTAGCAGATGATATTTACTTTGATACCTATAAAGAAATTGAGGTTTCCCTTATAGAAAAAGTGTTAAAAGTAATCCAAGGCTTTGAACCCGCAGGAATAGGAGCAAGAAATCATCAAGAATGTCTTTATTTACAATTAAAAAGACTTGATAATAAACAGCCAATAGTTGAGATTTCCAAAAAAATAATATTGGAATATTGGGACGAATTTTGCAATAAAAATCTAAAAACCTTGCAAACAAAACTCTCTTGCAAAGAAGAAGAGTTGGAAAAAGCCTTTAAACTAATACAAAGCCTTAATCTATCACCAGGATATATAGAGTCGCAAAACGAAAAAGAACAATACATAACACCAGATGTAACAATTTGGAATGATAATGGCAAAATCAAATACCGACTCACAAAAATTTCTAACAGAAGACTACAAATAAGCAAAGAAGGACAAAAACTGCTACAAGAATTAGAAGAAAAAAAACAATCGGACAAAGAAACGATAAAATTTCTCAAAGAGAAAATTTCCTCAGCCAAGCTTTTCATAGACGCATACAACAATAGAATGCAAACTTTCGACACATTCGTAAAAGAAATCATATCTTTCCAAGAAGAATACTTTCAAGAGGGTGATGTAATGTTGTTAAAACCTATGAAATATGAAGACATAAAACTACGAACAGGCTTTTCCGAATCAACACTTTCGCGTTTGGCTAACGATAAGTATATGCAGACACATTTTGGTAACTTTAAAATAAGGAAACTCTTTACAAAATCAATAGAAAACCAAGCAGGAGAACACATATCCTCAGACTCAATACGCAATATCATAACAGAATTAATAAACAATGAAGACTCCCTTTTACCACTCACAGACCAAGAAATACAAAACAAACTAAACGAACAAGGAATCACGCTATCAAGACGTACAATCACCAAATACCGACAACAAATCGGTTTAAAATCAGCAGGAAAGCGAAAAATAAAATAAATGAACATACAAAAAATAATATTATATCTAACATTACTTTTAGTAAGTGTATTTTCTTTTGCTCAAAACAATGAGAAAAAAGAAAAATCCGCTGCTAGACGCTTTGCAGACTCTCTTTACTATATACATACCATAAAACCACAAAAACAACAAGAGAAAAAACAAGAATTAGAAGGTAAAATAGATTTAACCAAAACGCAAGAGGCTAAAACAAATATAAAGCCTAATTTTATAACAAACGATTCCAAAATACCATCTTCCACATTATACGAAAGCACTTGGTACACCGAAAGGGTGAAAGTGCCAAATTTCTCTATCAAAAACGTACCCGATGAAGTAGTTTTAAGACTTATCAATCCAGATAAAGGACAAAACTTTTGTTTTCCTATAAAAAAACGCAAATCCTCCTCATACGGTTGGCGATGGGGCAGACCCCACTCAGGAATTGACATAGCCCTCAATGTAGGAGACTCAATTCATGCAGCCTTTGACGGAGTTGTAAGATTAGCAAAATACAATGGCGGATACGGAAACTGCATTGTCATACGCCATTACAACAATCTTGAAACCCTTTACGGGCACCTTTCAAAAATCAACGTAAAAGTAGGACAAGAAGTAAAAGCGGGAGATGTGATTGGCCTTGGTGGAAACACAGGACGCTCAACAGGTCCACACCTTCACTTTGAATGTAGATTAATGTACGCATGTTTTGACCCAGAATGGATATTTGATTTAGAAACCTACAACATCAAGACCTCATTTCTAAGAATAGACAAAACATACTTTGGAGTAGAATCCTCAGAACAAAAAGCCAACAAAAAAACTCAAAAAAGTAAACTCTCAAAAGTTAATGTTTACTTTGAAGATAAGCCATACATAAAACCTGCAACCATAATTGCAAAAGAAATGGCAAGGATAAAAAAAGGCGAAATACCACAATACAACGTAAGGACATCAAAATCCAATCAATCAAACAGAGCAGGACAACAATTTATAGTGGCAAAGAAAGGCGAAAAACTAAAAGACATAGCCAGACGCTTTAAAGTGTCGTTTGAAGAATTGAAAAAAATGAATCCAACTATAAAAACAAACGTATTACAAGAAGAAACCAAAATAAGAATAAAATAAATTATGTCATCACAACTTAAAAATCTTTCGTCATACAACCAAGACGAAGTGCCCTCGGGCGAAAAGGAAATATTCGGAATCGTAGTTTCTGAATGGAACAATCAAATTACAGATAGTTTATTAGAAGGAGCAGTAAGCACACTTTTAAAGTATGAAGTAGATGAAAAAGACATCGACATCATACACGTTCCAGGAAGTTTTGAACTACCATTTGGAGCAGCAAAACTATTAGAAAAAAACAGAAGATTTAGTGCTATCATTTGTTTAGGCTGTGTTATTCAAGGCGAAACACGTCATTTCGATTTTATTTGCGATGCAGTAGCAAACGGAATCATGCAATTAGGACTTAAACAAGAAGTTCCAATCATCTTTGGCGTACTTACAACAAACGATATGCAACAAGCCATTGACCGTAGCGGAGGAAAACACGGTAACAAAGGAGTTGAAGCCGCTATCACAGCGTTAAAAATGGCTGCATTATGAAAAACAAAAAGATAATCTTTTACGGAACACCAGAAATTGCAGCATATCAATTAGAGAAGTTGCATAAAAATAATTATAACATAGTTGCGGTAGTTACACAGCCCGACAAACCATCGGGAAGAGGACAGAAAATTAATTATTCTGCCGTAAAACAATACGCAATAGATAATAACTTGCCGTTATTTCAACCTGTAAAGTTAAATCAACAAGACTTCATAGACCAAATCACAGCTTTGCAACCCGATATACAAGTTGTGTTGGCCTTTCGTATGATACCAAAAAGCATATACAGCCTTGCAAAATACGGAACCTTTAATCTTCACACCTCACTCTTGCCACAATATCGCGGAGCCGCTCCAATCAATTGGGCAATCATAAACGGAGAAGAGCAAACAGGCATGACAACCTTTCTTCTTAATGACAAAACAGATGAGGGAGAGATAATTTTGCAACAAACCATAGCAATCAATCCAGAAACCACAGCAGGAGATTTGCATGATGAAATGATGTTCACAGCCTTTGACTTAATTGAAAAAACAATTGAAAGACTGCTAAGTCCAAATCTGCAAACCACCCCTCAAATTCAAAGTGAAAACCTTAAACCAGCACCAAAAATTTTCAAAGAAACAACAATTATAAATTGGAATGAAAAAGGTGAAAAAATTATCAATCTAATCAGAGGAATGAGTCCATATCCTGCTGCAACAACACAGTTTATAGACAAAGTAGATGAAAAGATTTATCAATTTAAGGTCTTTAAAGCGAAATTTATTCCAAAGAATACAGAAGCAAATACTTGTGGGCAGTTTAAAATCCAAGACAAAGAAACAATAATTGTTAGCTGTCAAGATGGATATATTCAATTGCTTGATTTGCAACTAAGTGGAAAAAAACGAATGCCTGCAAAAGAATTAATCAAAGGATTGAAATTGCAATCAGAAGTCTTAGAAAACGTAAAATAATCCTAAGGAAAAATTGAATAATCCTAAGAAAAATAAATTTTTTTCTTAGGATTATTTTGTAGATATTAAAAAAACAATTACATTTGCAACGATATAAATAAAACAAATTAAAAACCAAATAGATATGACAAAAAAAGAATTTACAGACAAAATGGCTGAAAGAGCTGGAATGTCAAAAATAGATGCACAAAAAGCGTATGAAGCATTTTTAGGCGTAACAAAAGAATATTTACAAGCAGGAGAAAAAGTATCATTCTTAGGATTTGGAGCATTTTCAGTACAAGAAAAAGCAGAAAGAACAGCAAAAAATCCTCGTACAGGAGAAATAGTAAAAGTTCCTGCAAAGAAAGTTGTGAAATTCAAAGCAGGTTCTGAATTATCTTCAAACTTATAATAATAAGGCTTAATAATAAAATGTGAAATAAAAGGACTACAACACACAAGTAGTCCTTTTTTACGTTAAAGAATGTATTCAGTCGGATTAACAAGCGGAATAGGTTGCGGAAAGACGCTGATTTCAAATGTATTCAAATCATTTGGAATACCAGTCTTTAACTCTGATTTGCAAGCCAAAGAACTCTACAAAGAAAAAGAGTTTTTGCAAGAAATAATCCAAACCTTTGGAAACACCATCATAGAAAACGGAGAATTTCGTGCTCAAAAACTTGCCGATATAGTCTTTAACGATAGCCAAGCACTTGAAAAACTAAACCAACTCATTCACCCAAAAGTATTAGACAAATACAAAAAATGGCAAAGCCAACAAACCACTCCCTATACCATATTAGAATCAGCCATAATCTTTGAAACCTCATGGCAAAAACACTTTGACAAAATCATAAACATAGAAACACCGATAGAAATCGCAATAGAAAGAGTAAAACTTCGCGATAAAATTTCCAAAGAGCAAGTCTTACAACGCATAAACAATCAAATGAACCCAGAAACCAAAAAACAACTATCGGATTACAACATTTATCATGACAATAAGACGATGCTATTACCACAAATAATAGCAATTCACGAAGATATTTTAAAACAAATCAAAAACAACGCACAATGAAAAAAACAATTTTTGCAATTATTTCACTCATTATGAGTTTTAGTGCTTTTTCTCAATTAAGCACTAATGAAAATCCTTACACTTACAAATTAGAAGGATTTGATTATCAAAATATAACAACGTTAAAAATTGACAAACCCGACTTAACAGAAGTTATAGCAGAGGATTTAGAAAATGATTTAGAGAATAAGATGATGCGCTTTGGAGTTATAATGCCTATTTACAAAGACTTCTTTGAATTAGCCGATAAAAAACAAACCGCAGACGCTACTGTGTGGACGCTAAGCGTAGAAAGCCAAGACGCACAAGCCTTAATCTTTTACTCAGACAACTTCCAACTACCACGCACAGGTAAATTCTTTGTCTATAACCCAGAGAGAACAAAAATTTTAGGAGCTTTCACACACAGAAACAACAACGAATTTAACACATTCGCAACAGAATACATAGAAGGCGATAAAATAATTCTTGAATACTATCAACCAAACACAGAAATCCAACAACCACAAATAGAACTTACAGAAATAGGTTACGCATATCGTAGCATAACAAAACTATCTGACGAATATCGTTCCTCAGGCGACTGTAATGTAAACGTAAACTGTTCAGAAGGAGATAATTTCCGTAACCAACAAAGAGGAGTGTGTAGAATACAAGTAAGAATGAGCAGTTATTACATAGGTTGGTGTACAGGAACATTGGTAAACAACACAAATTATGACTTTGCACCATACGTTTTAAGTGCAGCACACTGCATTGAAGACGTTGCTTCAAACAGTTATTACAGCCAATTTGTATTTTATTTTAAATATGAAAACAGTGGTTGTAGCACAGCAGGAGTAGAACCAAGCCGTTCTAAATCTTTGACAGGAACAAGCGTAAAAGCATACGACAATACTTATGCTTCAAATGGTTCAGACTTTGCATTGTTCTTATTAAACGATGACATACCACAAACATACGACCCATACTGGTGCGGATGGGATAGAAGAAATACAGCAGTCAATAGCGGCGTTGGCATACACCACCCAAGCGGAGACGTTAAAAAGATTTCCACATTCACCTCTCGCATACAAAGTTCATCATACGGTTCAAACTCAGCCACACACTGGTATGTAGATTGGGTAGAGACTGAAAACGGTTGGGGAATTATGGAAGGCGGTTCTTCTGGCTCAGCATTATTTAATGAAAACGGACAAATCATAGGCACACTTACAGGAGGAGCATCAGGTTGTGATGTATCTGCAAGTTACAAATATGACTTATACGGAAAAATGTCGTATCACTGGGAATCAAACGGCAATGCAAATGCAAGAAAACTAAAACCATGGTTAGACCCAGCAGAAACAGGAACTAATAACGTATATGGAATGGATTATGAATCAGGATTATCAGATGTAAACGCAGAAAACAATTCAGTAAAACTATATCCAAATCCTACAAAAGACGTAATAAATATCGCAATCACAGAACCAACAAGCTCAACTATAATAAAAATCTATGACCAAGCAGGAAGAGTGATAGAAGAACACGCAACAACAAACAAAAACCAACAATTGAGCTTAAAACACTTAACAAAAGGAGTTTATACCATTAAAGTAATAACAGATAACGCAATACAAACACAACAAGTCATATTATGCGAATAAGAATAACAAGTATAGCAATATTATTATTAGCATCAATTCTTTGTCTCTCTTGCTCTACAAGTTCAAGAGGGGCAAAGATGCAAAAGACAAGAAAGAAAAAATGTAATTGTCCAACATTTTCTTACCAAAAACCACAACAACAAAACACCTATTACCTAACTGCACAAAATGTATAAAAGCATAACTCATTTCAAAGGGTTAAATACTTTACGATTTCTTGCAGCCTCTTTGGTGGTGCTTCATCATAGTGCAACTATTGGAAGAAAATATGAATTATTTGACATAGAAAGTTTCAGCTTGTTTAGAAACGGAGCAAATGCAGTTAGTTTTTTCTTTGTTTTAAGCGGATTTCTTATAACATATCTTCTTTTAAAAGAAAAGAATCAAACAAAAACAATAGCTATAAAGCAGTTTTATTTAAGGAGAGTAAAGAGGATTTGGCCTCTTTACTTTCTTTTGATTTTCGTAGGTACAATTTTTCTACCATTTTTCTTTTCCATATTTAACATAGAATATGAAATGCCTTACACACTCACTCAAACATGGTACTATTTCTTATTTTTCTTCCCCATACTCGTACTTTTCCATTACGGAAATCACTTTTTAGAACCATTATGGTCAATAGGAGTAGAGGAAGTCTTCTATTTAATTTGGGCACCCTTGTTTAAATTTATCAAAAAAAGCCTTATACCAATCTTATTTATTATAGCAATAAAACTATTACTTGCAATCTATATACAAATTCAAGGAATAGATATTTCAAATAACGTTTACGCATTTTTAATTCACAATTACAGCTTTGAAACAATGGCAATAGGAGCCTTAGGAGCTTATCTTTTATTTATTACCCCCCCTATAAACGATTGGAAACCAAGATATTATTTAGTAAACCTATAAAATATACTATCTATCTTTTAGTAATAATCTACCTTTGTTTTAATATAAATATTGATAACCCTATTTGGAATTTCGTTTTCAAAACACCCGTTCTTTCACCTTTGATAATCTCTTTATTATATCTTTATATAATAATTTCATATACCCTTTCATTCAAAGAAAAGAAAGAAAACCAAGCCTTATTCTTTTTAGGAGAAATCTCATACGGCATTTATATGTATCACATGGGCGTTATGTTTTTCGTAGTCCTTATATTCTCCAAACTAAAAGCCTTTATTCCAAATAGTTTGTTAATAATAACCTTTCTAATTTCAGTCTTTTCACTTACGATTGTAATATCCTCTTTATCAAAACGTTACTTTGAGGATTTTTTTCTAAGAAAAAAAGAAAAAAAGCAAAGAAAAAATTTCTTAAAGTAAAGAAAAAATTTCTTAAAGCAAAGAAATAATTTTCTTAGTTTTTGTAAAATCAAAGAAAAGGTTTATTTTTGTAGTTTAAATAATTATTAACTAAAAGCGAATCAAGATGAAAAGAATTACAACGTTATTTTTATTAGCGTTATTTGCTTTTTCACCATTGGTAAAAGCAGATGAAGGAATGTGGCTGTTGATGTCGATTGACAAACAGACATATAAAGAAATGAAAAAGAAAGGTTTGAAACTTACCTCTAAACAAATCTACGACATTAACAACGCTTCTTTAAAGGATGCTATCATTCAATTTGGTAGAGGTTGTACAGGAGAAATTGTTTCTGACCAAGGATTGATTTTAACTAATCACCACTGCGGTTATCCTCAAATTCAACAACACTCAACCGTAGAACACGATTATTTAAGCAATGGATTTTGGGCGTATAACCAAAGTGAAGAACTTCCAAACCCAGGATTGACAGCTAAATTCTTTATCAGAATGGAAGATGTTACAGACCAAGTATTAAAAGGCGTAACAAACGAAATGAATGAGAATGAAAGAGCAAAAATAATTAGAGCAAACTCTAAGAAAATAAAAGAAGAAACAGAAAAAGGTACAACCTACACAGCAGAAGTTTCTACAATGTTCAACGGAAACCAATACATACTATTTGTATATGAGGTTTACGAAGACGTACGTTTAGTAGGAGCTCCACCTTCTTCAATCGGAAAATTCGGAGCCGATACAGACAACTGGATGTGGCCAAGACACACAGGCGATTTCTCAGTATTTAGAGTTTATGCTGACAAAAACGGAAAGCCAGCTAAGTATTCAAAAGACAATGTTCCTTTGAAACCAAAACATTTCTTACCAATCTCATTGAAAGGTGTAAAAGAAAATGATTTTGTTATGATAATAGGTTATCCAGGAACAACAGACCGTTTCTTAACATCGTTTGGTGTAGAACAAGCCATAGATACTTACAACCCATCTGTTGTAACAGCTCGTACAGCTTTAAGAAACGTAATGCAAGCCGATATGTTACAAGAGCCAAGAGTAAGAATACAATACGCAAGTAAGTTTGCATCACTTTCAAACTATTGGAAATTCTACCAAGGACAAACAACATGTTTGAAAAACCTTGATGTAAAAAGCTCAAAACAAGCCTTAGAAAACCGTTTTGCACAGTGGATTGAAAAAGACGCATCTCGCAAAGCAGAATATGGCGAAGTATTGAAAAATCTTGCAGCAGCATATAAAGCAACAGGCGAATATGAATTGTTAAGAGTTTACACTAACGAAGCAATCCTAAGAGGCTCATCAGTATTCTCAATAGCAAGACAACTAAGACCGCTTGAAGAAGAATTAAGCAAAAACGGAAAATCAGAAAAAGCAAAAGAAATTGCAGCAAAACTTAAAACACAATTTGCAGGTGTGTTTAAGGATTACAACATTATAACAGAAGAAAAATTATTTGCAGCAGGTCTTGACGTATTCTTCCGTAACGTTCCAATCCTTCACCAATCACCAGAATTTTTATCAAATGCCTTTGCAAACGGTTACGACTTCAAGCAAATAGCAAACGATATTTTCAAAACATCATTATTAGTAGAACAAGAAAATCTTAACAAACTATTAGACAACCTTGATGTAACACAAATCACTAACGACCCAGCTTACATATTAACAAACCAATTCATTTCAAACCTTAACGAAAAACTTGCCTCTGTTAGAGAAGAAAGAGAAAGCCTAAATCGTTCAAATCGTTTGTTCGTAAAAGGAGTAATGGAAATGGATAAAAACAAACATTTTGCACCAAATGCAAACCTTACAATCCGTTACACATACGGAACAGTACGTCCATACGAACCAAAAGACGGAATTACCTATAAGTATATCACAACATTAGACGGAGTAATGGCAAAAGAAGACAACTCTTCTTGGGAATTTACCGTTCCTTCAAAGCTTAGACTTCTTTATGAAACAAAAGACTATGGTCAATACGCAGAAAACGGAAGCGTTCCTGTGGCATTCATAGCAGACCTTGACATAACAGGAGGAAACTCTGGATCTCCAACAATCAATGCTAAGGGAGAATTAGTCGGAATAGCATTTGACGGAAACTGGGAAGCAATGAGCGGAAACATAGCTTTCAATCCAGATCTTCAAAGATGTATTTCAGTAGATATACGTTACGTTCTATTCATAATAGACAAGTATGCAGGAGCAACAAACTTGATAAAAGAAATGAAAATCGTAAAATAAATCAAAAAGGGAGGCTAAAAACCTCCCTTTTTTAATATCTTTGCAAGAGAAAATAAAAGAGTATGAGCGAGATTGTAAAAACAGATTTAGCAGAACGTATAGAGCAATTGATAGAGGAAACAAAAAAACGAACAGTTGCGACAATAAATACTGCAATGGTTTATACCTATTATGAGATAGGGCGAATGATTGTAGAAGAAGAGCAAAAAGGAAAACTGCGTGCCGAATATGGAAAAGCTGTGTTAAAAGAACTCTCTATACGTTTAACAAATAAATTTGGAAAAGGCTTTTCTGTTGAAAATCTTGATAGGATGAGATATTTTTATAAAACATATTCCAAAACAAATTCGTCAACACTGTTGACGAATTTACAATTTTCTCTTAGTTGGTCTCATTATTTGAAACTTATGCGTATAGATAACCCAGAAGAACGTAGGTTTTATGAAATAGAAGCAATAGAAAACAATTGGAGTTTGAGAGAATTACAAAGACAATTTGATAGTTCATTATACGAACGCTTACAATTAAGTCGTGATAAAGAAGGAATAAAAGAATTGTCTCAAAAAGGGCAAATTATAGAAAAAGCAGAGGATGTTGTTAAAGACCCATATATTTTGGAATTTCTTGGATTGCAAGAATTACCTCAATACAGTGAAAGTGAATTAGAGCAACGTTTGATAGATAATTTGCAGACATTTTTATTGGAATTAGGAAAAGGATTTACTTTTGTAGGAAGACAAGTTAGGTTTACTTTTGATGAACAACATTTTAGGGTAGATTTAGTTTTTTATAATCGCTTATTAAAGGCTTTTGTATTGATTGACTTAAAGAGAGGTACGCTTAAACATCAGGATTTGGGACAAATGCAAATGTATGTAAACTATTACGATCGCTTTGTAAAGACAGAAGAAGAAAACCCTACAATAGGAATTTTGCTTTGCACGGATAAAAGTGATGCAATAGTAGAAATCACTTTGCCAAAGGATAATAATCAAATTTTTGCAAGCAAATACCAAACTTATTTGCCAAGTAAAGAAGAATTAAAACAACTTATAGAAGATAATCTTAAATAAATAAATCAAAAAGGGAGGCTAAAAACCTCCCTTTTTTAATATCTTAGATTTTATGTCCGAAAGAAACCATCTTGTTTTTCGTTTTATCTTCTCTAATGTTGGTTCTCCGACAAATTCGTTTGCTAATTTGTGAAATTCTTCTTTGTTTATTTTTTCAAAAAACTCATCTCTTTTAGGGTGGGCTTTTGCAGATATTGCAAGGGCTGAATTATTTGATAAAATATCTCTTAGGTTTGTTTCTTTAATGCTAAGAGATAATTTCTTAAAGCTAAGAGATATTTTCTTATTGTAAAGGATTACTGCACTAACTCCTTTGTTGTCGTCCATTTCTGGGTGAAATCTATCAATGCCCCAATAGTCTGCAAGGCTTATATCCGCCATTGAAGCGAAATTCTTTGCAGGGCAATGATGACAGCTTTGTCTTAGGAAAAGGTTTTTTAGAAATCCTCTCATATATATGTTATCGTGTAGGCTTTCTTTTAGGATTGTTTTTTCTTTTCCTTCAATTTTTAGATTAAACACCCTCCATGATTTGTCTTTGTTGCGGAATGATATGTTTTTTACCTCGTTTAAGGAAATTTTCTTTTGCTTGCATACTTCGTCTAAGTATTTTTCCCAAACCATTGGCGAAGGTACTCCATGGCATACGACTTCTGTTGCAATAAGGTTTTGATATTCTTTTCTAAGATAGAGTTTCAATCCCATTATTTGGCAAGGTGTTCCAACGAAAAGCACTAATCTTTCTTCGTTTAGTAGCTCTTTTGTTTTTTTGAAACAATCCCTCATATCGCTTTGAAGGTATTTTGAGCCAAGAAATGGTTTTAAGTCTTCTTTTCTTTCGCAGAAGTCGTGAATTAAGTGGAAGTTTTCATCAAATCTTGCTGCGCAAACAACGCCTCCTTTGTCTAATACGTTATTTGCAAGGGCTACGAAAACGCCTCCCGATGATGATAAGTTTCTTTCGCTTTCTGAGTTGTTTTTTACGGCAAAGGCTTCTATCTCTCTTTCGTTTTCGTTTTTCTCTGCAAGAATAGGGCATACCTTTTCGCATATTCCACATTCAATGCAGTTGTTTTTTGAAAGTTTTACTTGTAAGAAACCTTGATTGTCGCTTTTCATTTCAAGGCATTGCTTAGGGCAAGCGCTAACACACGCACTACAACCACAACAATCCGTTTTGGCAACTCTATTTATTATACACATTTTCCTATCTCTTTTTTTTGATTTTATTTACAAGGCTTAACGCCAATGTTTTTTCGTAAGTGTTCATAGAGAATAGCCAAAATATTATTCCATAAACAAGAGAAAAAACAACAATACTAACAATAAATTCAATCCAAGTGTTTATTATTAAATAATCTATTAGATAAAATGCTATCAAACTAAGTAGGATAGGGGCGAATGACATTTTTAATATTTCTTTCCAAAAAGATATAATATCTAAACTTACTTTTTTGTGATAATATACATTCATTATTAAGACGTGTCCTAAGAAAAGGGCGATTGAAGTGGCGGTTGCACATCCTAAAATTCCGTAATATTTTGTTAAAGGTAGGCTTGCAACGAAACTTGCTAAGGAGATTCCAAGATAAAGCAAGGAACGAAATTTCATTTGATTGCGTGCTTGCAAAATACTTATGGCTACGTTTTGAATTAGCGGAACTAATAATGGTACAAAGAAGAGAACGCAAACGTAATAGGCTAAATCATACTGGTTTCCTACCCAAAGGTTTATGAATTGACGACCAAAAACCACAAAGCCCGAAAGTATGAAACTCATTATTATGAATTGTAATCGTCCTGTTTTGATAAATAAATCCGATACTTGTTTTTCACTTCCTTTTTGGCTTGTCATAGAGGTTATTCTTGGAAGTAGGATTCCCGAAATGGCGGTTGAGAATGACATATACATTTGTTGGATTTGTATTGCTATGCCATAAACGGCTACAAGCTTTGCTCCACAATAAATTCCTACAACGCTTTGTCCCATACTCCAATAAATTCTATCCATTATTACGTTTAAGAATACCCAAAAGGAGTAAACGCTTACTTCTTTAAGAAATTTGAAATCGAATTTAGCGAATTGTAGTTTTATGTTTAGCTTACTTTTGCAGTAATAGTAATCTAAAAGTAGTGTAAGCACGTTAAAGATTGTTTGCACAACTACCATTGTGATTGCTTTGTGACCATAGGAGAGGAGGACAACCATTACTATTGGGTTTAGAATGATTCTAATTAGGTTTATAAGTTTTTGAAATACAAATCTTTCGTATGCTACGATTGCAGAGCGATAAATGCTCATTATAAAGGTAAAAGCAAGGTTGAAGATAAGAAGTAGGAACATTATTCTTAGCTTTCCAAGCTCGCTTTCGCTCATATTTTGAGAGAAAATAGTGTCTAAATTATAATAAAGCACAGCTCCAATTCCAAGTGTTATCAAGGCAATTATTGAGAATATCACAAAGAACATTCCAAACATCTTATTGATTTCCTCTTGTTTGTTTTCGGCTCTATACTTTGCCGTATAGCGAATGACGGCATTGCCAAAACCAAGGTCCATTACTGTAAGCACGCTTATGATAGAGGCTACCAAAGAATAAAGACCGTACTCGCTTTGACCGAGTTTTAGAGTCATAAAAGGTGTATAAAGCAAGGCTATAACACTATTTAGAATAAGTGTTAAGTAAGATAAGACTGCTCCTGATTTTAATTGATTCATAGTCAAATAAGTCTTCAAGTTATGCGATATAGACTACAAAGTTACTAATTTTTTTAAGAAAAAGTTTGTCGGTAATCAAAAAAGTAGTACTTTTGCAGTGGGTAAGTCTTGTACGACCAGCTCCCTCTGAATCTCCCCAGGGCGGGAACGCAGCAAGGTAAGGAGGTTGTAGCGGTGCGATATAAGTAGCTTGCCCTTTTTTTTGTACCCTATCGTATCCCCAATTTATTTAATGCGTTTTTATATCTTTCAGCGTTACGATAATGTTCCGCAGGTGTGCGTGCAAAATTGTGATAGCCCGAAAAGTCTTCTTTAGCACAGAAAAAGATATAGTCATGCTTTTCAAAATTCAACACAGCCTTTAAAGAAGAAACATTAGGCAAACAAATTGCAGTAGGAGGTAAGCCTTTATATAAATATGTGTTGTAAGGCGATTCGGTTTGCAAGTGTTTATACATCACTCTCTTTATTGCGAAATCGCCAACGGCGTATTTTACGGTTGGATCTGCTTGAAGAAGCATATCTTTCTTTAAACGATTGATGTAAACTCCAGCAATGGTAGGTTTTTCATTACTCATATTTGTTTCTTCATCTACAATGGAGGCCAAAACCACAACTTCATGACGTGAAAGTCCTGTTTTTTTAAGAAGATTTTCTTGATTTTCCCACCATTTATCTGCCTCTTTCTCTAAGCGTTCTAAGAGTCCTTCGGCTGAAATGTTCCAATAAACTTCGTAAGTATTGCAAACAACTCTGTCAAAGAAGTTTTTTGAATCCGATGTGTTGTCTATTGCAAGTAAAATATCGTTTTCCGATAGCATTAATTGATTTGCTACTTTTTTTGCAAAGTCTTCCTTTAATCTTACTTTGTTAATGACAAGTTTTACAGGGGTTTGCAATCCGTTTGCAAGCATTCTTACTAAGTCTTTTTGAGTTGAGTTTGGCTCTATGGTGTAGTGTCCCGATTTTACATTGTTTTCTAATTTCTTTACTTTGGAAAAAATAGAAAAGGCTTTGTCGTCTTTATTTATTACTTTGTTTTCTTCAAGTTTTTCTAATAGAGTTTGATAATCCTCCGAAGGATAGATGTATAATTCTACTATTTCGCTATTTCTTACTTTCTTATTTAGTAGTGAAAAGCCGAAAGCACCCACGCTAATCAAAACAATGGCTGATATTGCTAAGATAATTATTGTTTTCTTGTTCATATATTAGAATATTTTTTGATAAATATTTACGTTTTTAAATTTTCTATTTACTAAAACCCAATCTTTTAAGCTTGCATTGAATTTATATCCACATTTTTCAAACAAAGCTATGCTTTTTTCATTATCCTCGGTAATGAAAGCATAGAGTTGATGAATGTTATAGGTGTTTTGCATTATGTTTTCAAGCAAAGAAATTGCCTTTTGTGCATATCCTTTTTGGCGTTCGCTTTTGCAAATAAATATTCCTATGCCTGCTTTTGCGTCTTTCGCCTCATAGTCATACACATCTATGCAACCTAATGTATAAATGGCATTATTTCTTTCTACATCAATCATTAACCTCATTTGTTTTGCACTATAAAGGCTTTCGTTTTGAGAGTTAAGGACATAATTCTCTAAGGCGTATTTGGAAAAAGGTCGCATTGTGTTGCCAAATTCCCATAATTCCATATCGTTTTCCCATTCGTAGAGTAAATCCACGTCATCTAATTCTACTGCTCTTAATTTCATAATGCAAAGTTATGAAAAATATAGTATCTTTGCATAAAAATACAAGGATATGATAACATTTTTAGTTGCTCTTGCTCTTTTGGTAGCAGGATATTTTGTTTACGGAAAATTTGTTGAAAGAGTATTTAAGCCAGACTTTCAACGCATAACCCCAGCCACAGAGTTGAATGATGGAGTTGATTATATTCCAATGCCAACGTGGAAAATCCTTATGATTCAGTTTCTAAATATTGCGGGATTAGGACCAATATTTGGAGCAATCATGGGAGCGAAATTCGGACCTGCCTCTTACATTTGGATTGTCTTTGGAAGTATTTTTGCAGGTGCTGTTCACGATTACTTTTCTGGAATGTTATCAATCAGAAATCAAGGAGCAAGCCTTCCAGAGCTTATAGGAAAATATTTAGGCAATGGTGCAAAACAAACAATGAGAGTTTTTACAATATTGCTTATGGTTTTGGTGGGAGCAGTCTTTGTTTCAGGGCCAGCAGGCTTGCTTGCAAAACTCACACCCGAGTCATTAGATATGACTTTTTGGGCAGTTGTTGTTTTCGTTTACTATATTCTTGCAACTCTTTTGCCTGTTGATAAAATCATAGGAAAGGTTTATCCAATCTTTGCAATAGCAATACTCTTTATGGCAGTGGGAATATTAGTGATGTTAATATGGAATAACCCTGTTTTGCCAGAAATAAATAGCCTTTCAAGTCTTAAAAACACATCTCCTGAGGGTAATCCTATTTTTCCAATGATGTTTGTTTCCATTGCTTGTGGTGCGATTTCGGGATTTCACGCAACACAATCTCCAATGATGGCTCGTTGTATGAAAAACGAAAAACACGGACGCCCTGTCTTTTATGGAGCAATGATAATAGAGGGAATAGTAGCTCTTATATGGGCTGCGGCTGCAAGTGCTTTCTTCTATGAAAACGGAATGGAAGAAAACAACGCCGCTGTCATAGTTGATACAATTACAAAAGAGTGGCTTGGAATTGCGGGTGCGTTTCTTGCTTTGCTTGGCGTGATATTTGCACCAATTACTTCGGGAGATACAGCCTTTCGTTCAGCTCGCTTGATTGTTGCAGACATTTTGAAAATCCCACAAAAGAAAATCTACAAACGATTATTGATTTCAATACCTCTTTTCATAGCAAGTTTTCTTATTCTACAAATAAACTTTGATATTCTTTGGCGTTACTTTGCTTGGTGCAATCAAACCCTTGCAGTTTTCACGCTTTGGACAATCACAGTCTATTTAACAAAAGAAAAAAGCAACTACATCATAACCCTAATCCCAGCCTTATTTATGACAATGGTGTGTGTAAGTTATATTTTCATAGCACCAGAGGGATTTTCTCTTTCTCCAACGATTTCATACACAGTAGGAGGGGTTGCAACCATAATTTCTTTAATTCTTTACATTATTTGGAATAAAAGTATTAACTTTGCACACAAAGGAAATTTATAAATATTAACATAAAAACAAAAAGAAAAATGATTACAAAATTAGACGAAATCATTGAAGCCGTAAAAGTAAAAGGCAAAAAAAGATTAGTAGCAGCTTATGCTAACGATTCACACACAATAGGAGCAGCTTCAATGGCTATGGACCTTGGAGTAGTTGAAGCAACTTTAGTTGGAGATATAGACACTATCAATAAAGTTTGCCAAGAAGAAGGAATCGATGTAAACAAATTCAAATTAGTTCAAGAAGCTAACGAACAACTTGCAGCAAACAAAGCAGTAGAACTAATCAACGCAGGAGAAGGCGATATATTGATGAAAGGTCTTTGCTCAACTGACAAATACATGAGAGCAATCCTTAACAAAGAAAAAGGTTTAATGCCTGGTGGAAAACCAGTTCTTTCACACGTTACAGTATTTGAAATACCTACATACCACAAATTACTTGTAACATCTGACGTTGCAGTTATCCCAGCACCAGACTTTAAACAAAAAACAGCAATCACACAATACGTTATCAACACAGCTAAGACTCTTGGAATCGAAACTCCAAAAGTTGCTATGATAGCACCAACCGAACAAATGTCAGTAGGAATACCATCATGCGTAGATGCAGCATTGATTGCAGCAATGGGAAATAGAGGACAAATCAAAGGAGCTATAATTGATGGACCTTTGGCATTAGACGTAGCAATCGACAAAGAATCTGCACAAATCAAGAAATTGAAAGGCGAAGTAGCAGGAGATGCAGACTGTTTAGTATGGCCAAACATCGAATCAGGAAACGTATTCTACAAATCTTGCACAAAATTTGCAAAAGCAGAGCTTGCAGCAATGGTAGTAGGAGCAAAAGTTCCTTGCGTGTTGTCTTCAAGAGGCGACAGCACAAAAACAAAAATGTATTCAATAGCATTAGCTGCATTATCTTGCAAATAAGAAAATGGAAAATTGGTCAAATGAATTGCCATTCGTAGCAATAACCGTTTGCGACAAAGATGGCAAAATATTAGATATGAACCAACGCAGTCAAATGACCTTTGCAAAAAGCGGAGGCAAAGACTTAATAGGAAAACCCTTATTTGACTGCCACCCACAACGTGCACAAGAAATGATAAAGCACCTTATGAACTCCGAAAACACTAATACATATACAATAGAGAAGGAGGGAGTAAAGAAATTGATTTATCAAACACCTTGGTATCAAGATGGGCAATTTGCAGGCTTAGTTGAAATGTCAATAGTCATACCAAACGACATTCCACACTATAAAAGATAAAACAAAAGCGGAGAAATCTTCTCCGCTTTCTTTATATTCCAAAAACAAAACGCTCGTAAGTCAAAATAAAACAAAGACTCACGAGCGTTTTTCTTAGTTTTTTATTATTCAATTGTTAATCTAGATATTCTACAAATATTCATAACCATTTATTTTTTCTTTTTTAGAAACAGAATAACTTGAAAATAATTAAGTATATAACTCATCTTTTGTTATAACACAAATTTAGTGATTTGTAGCATAATATATCTATATTTTTTTGTGGTTATTATAATAATTATTATTCTTTAGTTATTAGTTTTTTACCAATCTTTGATTTAATAGTATAATACATTAATGCTTGACATTTATTATTGACTTTTACAAGCATAAATGGTATTTTATCATTTAAATCATATACAATCAATAAAGTACAATCTTTATTTGATGCTACATTAACGTTATATTCTTTAAAATAATTTTGTCCAATTATACCTTTGCAAGTTTTTAAATATTCTTCTTTGAATACTTCCCGAATTTCTTCTCCCTCTTCCGTAATTAAAACGATATATTCATTCTCTATTTTACCTTTTTTTATTTTTTTATGCTCTGGTAAACGTTGTTTTTCATTAGAAACAGATTTCAATCCTCTAACATCTTTATTAACAACAGATGATACTATTGCTGAATGTTTATTTTTGTAAAACCCTTCTATTGCAAATATATCTCTTAATACTATAGATAAATTATTTTTATATTCTATATCAGCGTTACGGATGCTGTCTTGACGTTCTCTCTCTATTCTTTTACGTTCTATAGCAGCTTTATAGATGCTGTCTTTACGTGCTTTCTCAGCGTTACGAATGCTATCTTCACGTGCTTGCTCTATTCTTTCACGTTCTAAATATACATCTGTTGTTTTTATTAACTCTTTATATTTTTCACTTTCTATATCAATAAATTGACACATTGTCCGTTTTTTGCAAATATTTCTTAAAACATTAAAACCATATTCATCATATGCCCCATAATAAACTTCATTACAATTGGCTACACACAATGTTCCACCGACATTAAATAAATCTTCTCCTAAAAATTCACATTTTTTTCCTGTTATACTGATTTTAATTGTATCGGCAGGTTTTGTTATTTCATCTGAAATTTTGTATTTATACTTAATATTACCCGAAGAAATATCTTTTACTTTTTCATATAATTTTATATCGTTATAATATAATGTATATATTTCGTAAGGATTAACATTTCTACCTTTTAGTACACTTTTCCATTCTCCTTGTTTACGACCCACATAATCAAGTAGACCTGTTTCTATTTTAACATCCTTAGATTCATCTAGCAGGTATTCGATAGTTAAATCTCCTGTAATTATACCATTAGAAAATTGACCTTTGTAAATTGCACTATTAAATAGTGTGCCAGCATAAGGGAAAATTTTCTCACCATTCGATCCATAAACAGAAAATGGACCATCTAAAACACCTTCCTTATATTGAAATTCTGAAATGTAATCTCCGTCAATTATTATACTCCATTTACCACTACGTTTCCCATGAATATAGTCTCCGGAAATTATTCTTTCCATACCCATACCAGGATAACCTTGATATTTAAATTTTACGGTAAATTTACCATGAATAATTCTATTTCCTTCTTCATCTTCATAATAAGAGTAAATTCCTTCTATTGCTTTATAGTCAGGAGGTGTTAAATCAGCAAGCCATCTAGGATTAGTCATATTACCACTATATGTTTGAATGTTTTGAGAATTTGCTACAACAGAAATCATCATCATAGCAATAATGCATAAAATTACTTTTAAATTTTTCATATCTATTTTTTTTGTTTAATTATTTTTACTTATTATTTTAATTCATTTATTTTCACCTCAAAAAGATTTGACATGTTTTTTAAATCAATATTTTTAAAAAGTTGTACCTCTTGCCATAAATCATATTCAAGTATCATATCTTTTAGTTTCATATAATCTGCATTACTTATTTCTTCATTAAATTGTTTTTTATTCTTAATATTAGTTACAAAAACGGAGTGACAAGTATTAAAACAAGTTTTAGATAATCCTATGTCATTTTCATTTGTAATAATAAATATTCTTAAATTATTTTTAGGAATAAAAACATGTTCTGCAGTATATACTATATCTATATTAGAGAATATTTTATTAATATGTACACCATTGTATATAGGCGATATATCTTTTGGATTTTCACAAATCAAATCATAACTTTCTTTGTGAGTTTCTCTTATGTTTCCAAACAATTCAGATGCTAATCCAATAACTTCATATATGCCTTTATTCTCATATAATTTTTTTATCATTAACATCCATTCAAATTTATTACAATATTTACCTATTACATCGTTGGTTGTATTGCTATCTCTATTCAAATGAATATATATTTTACAATTATCAGCTTTTTTAAAATTAATTATTTCTGGCAATAATTGATTATTATTAGTACCAAATACTTCATTAAGTATTATTCCACTATTTTCCCATTTTTTTTCTATCATATTTTAACTTATTTTCTTTCTTTGCCCAAGTCCCGAATGGCGATTACTTATTTTCTCTCTTTGACTTCAAGGCATAAAAAAACGTGGGACTTTTTTCTTATCGTTGTCTGAGGTTCTGGAATACCTAACTAACCAAATAAGTAAAGCCCACGAAGATTGTTCGTGAGCGTTTACTGCTTTACATATGGTTAGTTTGTGTGAAATTTTCCAGATTTCAGACAACCAAGTATAAGCAAAAACGCTTTTATGTCGTATTAAAATTTACTCAGTCTAAATAATAATTATTCTTTGTCTCCTTTTATTCCTCCTTTTTTATGGTTTAAATTTCTGCCCACAAAGGTATAACATTTTTTAATAACGACAAAAAAAAGTCCTTGCTTTGTTTTAGAAAATTTTGCTCCGATCGTAACACTATTACTCTCCGATGGTAAGTGCATTACTCTCCGATGGTAACAAATTATCCTCCGAGGATAAAACTTTACCAACGGAGGATAAAAATCTGAAATAAAGTCTTTGAAAAAAAATCCTAAGAAAAAATTTAAAAAAGCTAAGAAAAAATTTGAAAAAGCAAAGAAAAAAATTAAAAAATCAAAGACTTTTTTTGCGTTTTTAAGGCTAAGAAAAAGTCTTTGATTTTTTTATTAATTATTGTGTTTGAACTAACTTTACAAGTTCATTTTGTTGTAAGCTATTATCCAACGATCGGGAATTTTATTCTCCATTGCCGATTTGTAATCCTCATAAGTACAAGGCACTAGATAGTGTCTAAGATATTTTTGCTGTGTTTCGCTATTGCAATTCACCTGCATCCACCAGCGTTCACTTTTCTTGCTTTTGTAAAAGACTATTGTGTCTTGATTTTCCATTATTACGTTGAAACGATAGTAGTTATTCAAATCCTTATATGGGAAATCGTTTTTACGCCATAGGTATCCGTCAATGAAATACCAAATAGCGTGAGAAATTAACTTCGCTGTGCGATTTTTTATATCCTCTTCTGCTTGGTAATTGAAAAGTCCTAATGAGGTGAGTTTATCATTCATTCCTCCATAGTGAAGAAGTTTGCAAAATTCTTCGCCATACAATCCATGAGGAGAGTCGTTTGCAGGAGCATCGCTCGCTCTTATGGCATTTATATCGGCAATTAACATATCGCAATTGCGTATTAGAGGTTCGGTGTTTGCAATATTTCTCTGTATTTCACCTAAGCGATAAGACTCAAAGCGTATATCTTGTAGGAGTTGTAAGACATTGTTTTCTACAAAATAGGATTGGTATGCAAGGTGTGTGTAATTGAATAGGTAGTTAGGGTCGGAGCAAAAGATGTGTGAGAGAAAATTATCATCTTTCGCATCTTTATCAAGGTCTTTTATGTCTATGCGAGAGTCTATATTGACTAAATTGATGATTTGACCAATTTGTTCGTAGCCTTTATAGATTCCTATTGCATTGTCGTTGCTTCCGCCTATGATGATTGGAATTATTTTGTGTTGCAACAAGAATGAGCAAGCCTCTGCTAAGGCAAAGTATGTGTCTTTTAGAGTTTGCCCTGTTTTTATATTACCAAGGTCTATTATTTTTAAGGTATTGTTGTGTTGTTTTAGTTTATAAAATTCCTCTCTTATCTTATCCGCTGCAAGAGTGCTTGGTTCTAAATCTGCTCCTCGGCGTTCGCTAAGTCCTATCAAAGCCATATCAGCCTCAAAATCGGAAAGATTAAGGTTTTTCAGCGTTGAATTACAAAGAATATTATTACTTATTGAACCTTCTTCGTTGTTTAGAAGATTTAATTTCGCAATATCTATTTTTTCAAATAAATCTAATATTTCCATTATAGTCTTCTTATTTTTGCTCCAAGGTTATTTAATCTTATATCTATATCTTGATAACCTCTGTCTATTTGTTCAATATTGTCTATTATGCTTGTGCCTTCTGCTGACAAGGCTGCAATTAGCAATGCTACACCCGCTCTAATGTCAGGCGAGGTCATTCTAACTCCTTTTAAAGGATACTTTCTTTCAGAGCCGATAACGGTTGCACGGTGTGGGTCGCAAAGAATGATTTGTGCACCCATATCAATCAATTTATCAACAAAGAAAAGACGAGATTCAAACATCTTTTGGTGAATCAATACACTGCCTTTTGCTTGTGTTGCAACAACAAGAGCAATACTTATAAGGTCAGGAGTAAATCCAGGCCAAGGTGCATCGGATATAGTCATAATGGAGCCGTCCATGAATTTTTCAACCTCATATACCTCTTGCTTTGGAATAAATATGTCGTCTCCTTTTTTTTCTATTGCTATACCTAATCTTTTGAATACTTCTGGAATAATTCCAAGGTGTTGATACTGCACGTCCTTTATTGTAATGGAGGATTGTGTCATTGCAGCCATACCAATAAAGCTTCCGACCTCAATCATATCAGGAAGTAATCTGTGAGTGCAGCCTTTTAGCGAATCAACTCCTTCAATTGTTAATAGATTAGAGCCTATTCCTTGAATTTTTGCACCCATTGAATTTAACATCTTGCAAAGTTGCAATAGGTAAGGCTCACATGCTGCATTGAAAATCGTAGTTGTACCTTTTGCCATGCAGGCAGCCATTACAATGTTTGCAGTTCCTGTAACGGAGGCTTCATCTAAAAGCATGTAACAGCCTGTTAGTTTGTCGCCTTTTACGTGATAGGCCTTTGTATCAAAGTCATAACGGAAGTCTGCTCCTAATTTTTCAAATCCTGTAAAGTGAGTGTCAAGACGTCTTCGGCCAATTTTATCTCCACCTGGTGTTGGAATATATGCTTCTTTAAATCTAGCAAGCATAGGTCCGACAAGCATAATAGAACCTCTTAGAGAGGCTGCCATTTGTGAGTATCTTTCTGTATAAATACGGCTAATATCTACTCTGTTTGCTTGAAAACTATATGATTCTTTGCCTAATTTATTAACCTTTACACCGAGATATTCTAACAACTCTATTAGTTTGTTTACATCTCTAATGTTTGGAATATTGTTTATTGTGATTTCTTCATCGCTAAGAAGGGTTGCACATATTACTTGCAATGCTTCGTTTTTTGCACCTTGTGGAACGATTTCTCCACTCAAAGGTTGCCCACCTATTATTTCAAAAGAGCTCATAATTATTGGGGTTTAATTTTTCTTTTGATGTCTATTTTTATTATTGTTGTTTTGCTTTTGTTTTTGATTGTTTTTCTTTTTTTGAGCATTTGTCGCTCCGCCAAGAAGTTTTTTTGTGCTATGAAGTTTAAAGTCTTCTTGTAATTTTAGTTGTCCGTGAGATAGGGCTTCAAAGTGTTGAAGTATCATAGCATCATCGCAACTATTTATATTCCATTGAAGATATGATTTTTTTAATTGCTGAGCTATCATCTCAATTAAGGCTTGTTTTTCTTCTCCATCTGGCATTTCTATTACTTTGTCTATCATATTTTCAATGTTTTTGCCGTATGGACGAAAGCGTATTTTGGAATTTTTATATCCTATCTTATCTGGTTTGCTGTTTTGGTCTTCTGGTTTTGGTTTTTCGTAAGGAGAATCTACATCTAACTTATAATCTGCCATTATATGCAAGTGATCCCAAAGTGTGTGTGTGAAATCTGCTACTTCTTTGCAGTTTGGATTTACTTGCGACATGGTTGTAATTATGATTTGTGCAAATGCGTTTCGCTTTTCTTTGTCCTCTATTGTCAAGGCGTAATCTACCATTTTTTGTATGTTACGTCCGTATTCTGGTATCTCTAATTTCTTACGATTAACGTTGTATTCCATTATTTTTCTATTTGTTTCAACTTAGCAAACTTTAAAACGAGTGTTTTCTTTCCTTCTTTTTCAAAATCCACAACGGCTCTTTTGTCATCGTAGTTATTGTCTATGTCTAATACAATGCCGTGTCCAAATTTGTCGTGATAGACTTGCATTCCTGTCTCTAAGTTGTCAGGATTTATTAACTTGGCATTTATTGGGCTGTTGTGAGATTGTCTTGTTATTACGTTGTTTTTTAAACTTGTTATTGGTAATTGTTTTTTTTCTTTCTTTACAAAACTTGGGTAAGATGAAGATTTTTCAGTTTTGGTGTAAAGATTAGGAAGAGTTTTCTTTGCTACAAGTCCGCTATCTATGTATTTGCTATCAATTTCACTTATAAAACGACTTTTTTCTGAAAAGATTATTTGTCCATATTTATAACGCATTGTTGCAGCACTAAGAGTTAGAGTGAGTTTTGCACGAGTCATTGCAACATAAAACAGTCTGCGTTCTTCTTCTGTTTCTTTTTTTGAGCTCAAGGCAAGAGTTGAAGGGAAAAGGTTTTCTTCCATTCCAACAATAAACACATTATCAAATTCCAATCCTTTGGAAGAGTGTATTGTCATTAGGGATACAACATTTTGCTCTTGATCCATTGTGTCTGTTTCGCTGAAAAGAGAAATTTGTTGCAAGAAAACGTCTAAGGATTTATTGCTTGTCTGAATTTCTTCACCTGTTGCTTCATCTAATATTGATTCTTGTTCGCTTTCTATAAAGGATTGTAAACTGTTTACTAATTCATCAATATTGTTTATGCGGTCTAAATTCTCTGCTGTATTTTCTTCTTTTAAGGCTTCTTTGATTCGGCAAGTGCGAACTATTGATTCTCCTAATTCAAATGCGTCTTTGTTATATAAATTTGCAGAAAAAGCCTTGATGTAATCGCAAAAGGCAAGAAGTTTGCTTTGAATTGAAGCGTTGATATTGTAGTTTTTTAAATCAACTCTATAGATAGTATCAAAAAGTGAAAGGTCGTTTTCTGCAGATGCTATTTTTAATCTGCTGATTGTGGTTTGTCCTATTCCTCTTGCTGGATAATTAATGATTCTTTCAAAGGCTTCGTTGTCTTGATTATTGACAACTAATTTGAAATAGGCTAAAACGTTTTTTATTTCTTGACGAGAATAAAACGAAATACCACCATAAATTTTATAAGGTATGTTTTTTAATCTTAAAGCGTCTTCAAATGCTCTTGATTGCGAGTTTGTACGATATAGAATTGCGAAATTATTATAGTTTTTTTCTTCTTCTAATAGGAGTCTTTCTCTTATTTTATTGCAAACAAATTCTGCTTCTTCTCTGTCGCTTTCTAATGATTTGAAAACTATCTTTTCTCCCTCAGGGTTAGAGGTCCAAACGGATTTCTTTATTTGTTCTACATTTTTGTCTATGACAGAATTTGCTGCATTTACGATATTGGAAACTGAACGATAGTTTTGTTCTAGTTTAAAGGTGTAAGCATCGGGATAGTCTTTTCTAAAATTTAGTATATTTTGGATATTTGCTCCTCTAAAAGCGTAAATGCTTTGTGCATCATCACCTACAACACAGATGTTTTTGTGCTTTTTTGCTAAAATTTTGATAATAGCATACTGAGCGTGATTTGTGTCTTGGTACTCATCAACTAAAATGTATTTAAAGCGGTTTTGGTATTTTTCTGCTACGTCTTGGCAAGTGCAAAGCAAGGTGTACATATTGAAGAGCAAGTCATCAAAATCCATTGCCATGTTTTTTCTCAACCTCGCATTGTATTCTTGAAATATTCTGCCGATTTCGGGTTTGCCTGCAACGGTATCTTCTGTTAAAAATACATTGTCTGATACATATTCTTCAGAGGAAATAAGACTACTCTTTGCTTTTGAAATTCTATCTAAAACAAAAGAAGAATTATATACCTTTTCGTCTAAATTAAGGTCTTTAACTATGTTTTTAATTAGCGATTTGCTATCAGCGGTATCATAGATTGAGAAATTTCTTATATAACCTATTCTTTCACATTCTACTCTTAAAATTCTCAAAAACACGGAATGGAATGTTCCCATCATCATTCCTCTTGATTTTTCACCTATAAGTCTTACTATTCTTTCGTCCATTTCTTTTGCGGCTTTGTTTGTAAAGGTCAAAACCATAATTGAATATGGAGAAACGCCATGTTCTAATAGGTTTGCTACTCTATAGGTTAGTGTACGTGTTTTTCCTGAACCTGCTCCTGCAATTATCATTACGGCTCCTTCGATTTGTGAGGCCGCTTCACGTTGCTGTTGATTTAATCCGTCTAATAGCATTAAAAACTTAGTTACTTTTTTCGCAAAAATACAAAGAAATTTTCATAAATCACACAATTAGTGTGAGTGTTTGGCTTTTTTTGTTTCAAAAACAAAGATGAATACAAGTATTACTACGCTTAATATTATTAAAATAGGTATTTGAGAAAAATTTGCGCTATTTCCTGTGGTAATTATCCCTTTTGAATGTAAAAAGTACAATAAACATACTCCAAAGTTATTGATAAAATGACATATTATAGGGATAATTAAATTTTTTGTCGCAATAAATAAGTATCCTAAAAAGCAAGAAAGTACAAAACGTGGAAGAAAAGAAAAGATTTCAAAGTGCATTAAAGAGAAAAACACAGAAGTGAGAATTATTGCAAGAATAGAGTTTTTGCAAAGCTCGTTAAAGTAATTTTGAATAACACCTCTGAAAAATAATTCTTCAACAACGGCTGGAATTAAGGCTAAAACAAAACTTACTGCTAATAATCCTCCAAAGGAATTGCTTGTTAATAAGCGCTCGCTTTCTTTTTCTGAGGCTGCTTGCATTTGTCGGAAAATTTCTTCTGCTGAAAAATGAAAAGAGTTATTTAAAATTTGTAGCCAATCATTGAAAGGAATACTTATAATAGGTATTAAAATTGCCCAAATAAGCCATCGTTTATTTTTTATTGGAGTAAAATTTGATTTAAAGTCTTTTGAGAAAAGCAAAATGCACAGCCAAGCAGAAAGACCAAACATAAAAATTGAGCCAACGGCTTGAAGACATAACGCTCCTGCATTTGTTTGAGAGAAAACAGGCATTAAGTATTTAAAAAAGGAAAATAATAATGAGGTAAAGGAGATTGAACTCATCAAAATCGCAATTGACATCAATATCTTTACTGTAGGTGAGGATTCTTTTGTAAGTAGTTTCATTGATTTTATAATTTAATTTGTGCCCTCGGCGGGATTCGAACCCACATCGCCAGAACCGGAATCTGATATTTTATCCAATTGAACTACGAAGGCAAGTTTATAACCACTTTCTTTTTTTGAAATAAATAAAGAATGCAATTACAATAATAAGCATCGCAATTACTATTCCCATAAACACGTAGGGTGATTTTTGGAAAGGTAATATCACATTCATTCCGTAAATGGAGGAAACCACTGTAAGAGGGAGCATGATAGTTGAAAGGAAAGTGAGCACTTTCATTATTTCATTTGTTTTGTTTGTCTGTAAAGAATCAAACGTCTTGCTCAATCCCTCAATCAACTCTCCATAATCTTCCACCAAGTCAAACATCTTTTGATATTGGTCAAGTATATTTCCCCAGTAGTCTTCCATATCTTCGGCGTAGCCTTTGATTCCCCCGCTCTCAAACTTGTAGAAGACTTTTAATTGTGGTTTAAATGTTGTATTTAATAAGATAATGTTTTTTCTTGTTAAGCTTAGGTGCTCAATTACTCGTTGTGGTTTTTTTGTAAATATGTCGTAGTTTATGCTATCTACCTCTGAGCCTATTCTTAGTATGAGAGTGTAAGTCTCTACCATAAGTCTGTCGAGTATGTTGTAGAGTAGGGCATCCGATGAGGTGCCTATTTTTTCTATTGTTTCACATTCGTCTTTGCTTGCTTTACCATTTTTGTAGTTAAGCATCATTTCTTGGGCTTGTTTAAAGAGATTTTTTACAGCCCAATGACTTTGTCCGATTGTTATGATGTAATCCTTTCCCCAAAAGATTTTTACTTCTTTCATTCTAATGAATTTGTTGCTCTTGTCAAGGTAAGGAAAATGTAATATAAGGAAATAATAATCGTCGTACTCGTCTATTTTTGGTCGTTGATTGATTGCACGACAGTCCTCTATGTCTAAGGGGTGAAATGCGTAGGTGTCTAATAGGTATGTGTAGTCTTCTTCCTCTGGATTAAGGATATGTAGCCATTGTAGCTCGTCAAAATTTATTGTTTCAATCATTTCTCACCTCCTTTCTTTCAAAATCGTTGCAAAGGTAAAAATAAAACTTGAAAAGTCAAAGAAATATTTTTTTTATTCTTAGCTTTAGAATTTTTTTTCTTAGCTTTATTTTTTTTATTCTTAGGAAAAATGAACGCCATTTAATAATTTGTGTTATCTTTGTAAAATAATTAAATATTAATGTTATGAAGAGTATAAGAGATATTAGCTTTGCAGGCAGAAAAGCCTTGGTAAGAGTAGATTTTAACGTGCCTGTTGATAAGGGTCAAATAACTGATGATACAAGAATAAGAGAAGCATTGCCAACTATTGAAAAACTTATTTCAGATGGCGCTTCTGTTATTTTGATGGCACACTTTGGAAGACCAAAAAAAGGAGGTTTTGAACCAGAATTAACGCTTAAACCTGTGGTTGAATACCTTTCAAAAATGATTGGTAAAGAAGTTGCTTTCACTCAAAGCTTAGATTTTGCTGATATAAAGACTTTGGCTGATGGATTAAAGGCTGGTGATGTTATGATGGTGGAAAACATTCGCTTTTATCCAGGAGAAACAAAAGGAGATGAAGAATTAGCAAAAAACCTTGCGAGTTTAGGAGATTGTTATGTGAATGACGCTTTCGGAGCAGCGCATAGAGAACATTCTTCTACAGCTACAATTGCAAAATTCTTCCCAGAAGCAAAATATTTTGGTTTGTTGATGGAAAATGAAATAGTAAACCTTAATCGTTTAATGTCTTCACCAAAAAAACCTTTTACTGCAATAATCGGAGGTAGTAAAATCTCATCTAAAATAGATGTAATTCAAAATTTATTACCATTGGTTGATAATTTGATTATCGGAGGTGGAATGAGTTATACTTTTGCAAAAGCGAGGGGTAAGAGAATTGGCAACTCAATTTGCGAAGATGATAAAATGCAAGTGGCATTGGATTTGATAGAAGAAGCAAAAAATAGAGGCGTAAACTTATATTTACCTATTGACATAGTAGCTGGAGATGGTTTTTCTAACGATTGCAATGTGAAATATTGTCCTGAAGTTGATATTCCTGATGGTTGGGAAGGAATGGACGCAGGAGAAAAAACAAGAGATTTGTTTAGAGATGTTATTTTAAAGTCTCAAACTATTCTTTGGAATGGTCCTGTTGGCGTATTCGAGTTTGAAACTTTTGCAAAGGGAACAGACGCAATTGCAAAGGCAGTTGCAGAAGCAACAGACAAAGGAGCATTCTCAGCAGTAGGAGGAGGAGATTCAGTTTCTGCGATAAACAAATCGGGATTTGCAGATAAAATCTCTTATATCTCAACAGGCGGTGGAGCAATGTTAGAGTTCTTAGAAGGGAAAACACTTCCAGGAATAAAAGCTATAATGTAAAAAAACGAATTAGGTATGAAAAAAATAGCATTAGTAACAGGAGCAACCTCAGGTATAGGAAAGGCTTGTGCAATTAAGCTTGCAAAAAACGATTACGATGTAATAATTACAGGACGTAGAAAAGAACGTCTTGAAGAGTTAGAAAATGAATTGAAAAATCTTGGAGCAGATGTATTGAGTCTTAACTTTGATGTAAGAAATAACGCAGAGGTAGAACAATACTTAGGAACGCTTTCAGGAAAATGGGAAGAAATAGATTTACTTATTAACAATGCAGGTCTTGCAGCAGGAAAAGAACCAATAATTGAGGGAAGTCTTGATGATTGGGAAAGAATGATTGATACTAATGTAAAGGGTTTGCTTTATGTTAGCAAGATAATTCTTAATAAAATGTGCAAAAGACAAAAAGGACACGTAGTTAATATTTGTTCTATCGCAGGAAAGCAAGTTTATTCTGATGGAAATGTTTACTGCGCAAGCAAACATGCTGTTGATGCTTTGAGTTTAGCAATGAGAATTGACTGTTTGAAATATGGAATAAAGGTTACAAATATTTGTCCTGGTGCCGTGGAAACAGAATTTTCAATTGTAAGATTCCATGGTAATAAAGAGCAAGCCGATGCAACGTATAAAGGATTTCAACCTTTGACTGCAGAGGATATTGCTGAGACAATATTCTATTGCGTTTCGCTTCCTGCACACGTTTGCATAAACGACTTAACTATTATGCCGACAGCACAAGCAGATTCTTCACATTTTTTTAAACAATAAATATGTACGATAGAATAATCGATAAAGATAATCCTAATTCAGCATTAAAAGTGCAGGCAGCTCTATCAGAACAGCCTGCACAAGTTAATAAGGATTATGTTTTTAAGCTAAAAAAACGTAAGGAGCTAAGCGTTGATGAATTTGTTGATGGAATCCTAAAACAAAATCGCATAATTCTTTCACAGGCTATTACACTTGTTGAAAGCAATCGCGTGGATCATCAACATAAAGCTCAACAAATAATTGAAAGGTGTTTGCCTTATGCTGGCAAAAGCATAAGAGTGGGTATTACAGGCGTGCCTGGTGTTGGTAAAAGTACGACAATAGAGGCTCTTGGCGTGAAACTTACTGCTATGGGACATAAATTGGCAGTGCTTGCAATAGATCCAACAAGCGAAAAGACGAAAGGAAGTATTCTTGGCGACAAAACGCGAATGGAAACCTTAGCAAACGATCCTAATGCCTTTATTCGCCCTTCGCCTTCTGCAGGAAGCTTAGGTGGAGTTGCACGAAAGACAAGAGAAATCATTATTTTGTGTGAAGCAGCTGGCTTTGATGTTGTTTTAGTTGAAACAGTTGGTGTTGGACAATCGGAAGTTGTTGCTCATTCTATGGTAGATTTTTTCCTATTGCTACAACTTGCAAATGCGGGTGATGAATTGCAGGGAATAAAACGTGGAATTATGGAAATGGCTGACGCGATTTCTATTAATAAAGCTGAGTTAGACCCAAATCGTGCTGAGCTTGCGGCAACTCAGTATCGCAATGCCTTGAGTCTTTTCCCACATAATGAAAATGGTTGGAAGCCTTTGGTCTTTACTTCTTCAGCTTATACGGGCGATGGTATAGAAAAGATTTGGGAAACTATAATGGATTATATTGTTTTAACAAAATCTAATGGTCATTTCCATAAAAAAAGAAATGAACAAAACCTTAGAATTTTGTCTGAAACGATAAATTCTTCCTTAATGGAGAGATTTTATTCTAATGAAAGGATTCAGCAAGATTTAGAAAAGATGAAATCTGATATAATAGAGGATAAAATTTCTGCATACGTGGCTGCTCAAAATCTTATCGAAGAATATTTTTTTGAAATACGTAAATAATTTAATATCTTATGAGAAAAATAATTTTTTTCTTTGCTTTATTTTTGGTATTTTCTTCTTGTTCAATTTTAAATAAAGACATGGAAAATCAAAATCAAGATTCGGATATTGCATCTGCTTTTGGAGTGGAATGGACTTTGAAAAAAATTGGAACTAGAGAAGTAAAATATACCGAAGACAATGAGGCGATAACTCTTTTGATGACCTCTGAGCCTGAAAACGTAAGTGGATTTTCTGCATGTAATAGATATTTTGGTAAATTCATTTACAAAAAAGGTAAACTTACCTTTAAGGATATTGCTTCTACGGCAATGATGTGTCCTAATCAAACAATGGAATTTGAAAGACGTTATCTTACTCAATTAGATAAGGTTGATAATTTTATTATTACAGAAGATGGAGAATTGCATCTTAGAAAAGCAGATAAGGTGCTATTGATTTTTGTTCAATAATAAGATGCAGACTTTATTTTGCGAAGTTTTATTGCCTTTACACCTACCAAGGGGATTTACATATCGAATACCGCTTGAATTATATGATAAGATAAAAGTAGGAGTAAGGGTAGCAGTTCAATTTGGTGCAAAGAAAATTTATAGTGGTATAGTTTCCGAAATTCACGAAAGGGTTCCGAGTGTTACAAGCGTTAAATACGTTTTAGAAATCATAGACTCAGAACCCATTATTTCGGAAAAGACGCTTGCTTTCTATGATTGGGTAGCCTCTTATTATATGTGCTATATAGGAGATGTGATAACAGCGGCGATGCCTGCGCTTTTAAGACTTAGAAGTGAAAGCAAACTTATTGTATCTGATGAATTTACAGCCGAAATTGATAGTCTGACTCCAAGACAACTTGAAATTTTAAAAATAGTTGATGAAAAGGTTAATATTTCTATTGATGAACTAAAATCAAGAGTTTCAGAAAAAGGAATATTGCCTGAAATTACAAAAATGGTTAATGAAAAAATATTAGCCATTGACGAACAACTTGAAGAAAAATACAAACCTAAACTTCAGCCCTACATAGTTCTTTCCTCGGAGTATGAAACTGCTGAAAAAAAAGCAGAATTAATTCAAAGTTTAAGTAGTAAAAAAACAACGGAAAGCCAACTGCAAACATTTTTGCTTTTTTTGAGCGAATCGCAAGGCAGAAACGTTGTGGAAAAGTCTGCTTTTTTAGAAAAATGTAATAAAAATACGCTTCAAACTCTTATTAAGAAGAATGTTTTTGAAGTTAAATATCTTGTGCATTCACGTCTTAGTGAAAGAGCGTCTTGTTTTGATACAAGCGATATTAAATTTTCTTCTTTACAACAAAAAGCCTTTGATTCTATTGTTAATTCTTGGCAAACAAATGAGGTAACTCTTTTGCACGGTGTAACAGGGAGTGGAAAAACTGAAATATATATCAAGTTAATTGAAAGAACTATTAGAGAAGGTAAACAAGTTCTTTATCTTTTACCCGAAATTGCATTAAGTATTCAACTACTTTCTAGATTAGAAAAGTACTTTGGAGATAAAATTGGCATATATCATTCTCGTTTTTCTAAGGAGGAAAGAGTTGAGATATGGAATAGAGTTAAGGAAAACGACAAAGAAAAACGTTATCAAATAATAATAGGTTCTAGAACTGCGGTCTTTTTACCTTTTTCTGAACTTGGCTTAATTATTGTAGATGAAGAGCATGATAATGGCTTTAAACAAAGAGAGCCAGCTCCACGTTACAATGCGCGAGATGCAGCAATATATCTTGCAACCTTGCATAAGTCAAAGGTTCTTTTAGGTTCGGCAACACCAAGTTTAGAAACATTTTTCAATACTCAAATAGAAAAATATGGATACGTTGCCTTGAAAGAACGATTCCTTAATACTCCTATGCCAGAGATAGAGATAGCAAATATGAAAGAGGAATATATTAACAAAAAGAACTATTCTATTTTTTCGTCCTTGCTATATGGAAAAATATCTCAAGCGTTGGAAAATCACAAACAAGTGATTTTGTTTAAGAATTTAAGAGGTTATGCCTCTAATGTGCGTTGTGAGGTTTGTGGTTGGGTGGCAAAATGTCCAAATTGTGATGTTTCCTTAACTTATCATAAACATTTAAATTCATTAAACTGTCATTACTGTGGCTTAACCTTACCTATATTAAATGAATGTCCAGCTTGCCATAGTCATAGCCTTGTGCAAACAGGTAATGGTAGTGAAAAAATAGAGGAAGAGACTTTAAGATTTTTCCCTAATGCGAGAGTAAAACGTATGGACTTAGATACAACTCGCAAAAAGAATGATTATATGGAGATTATTCAAGAGTTTGAAAAAGGAAATATAGATATTCTTTGTGGAACTCAAATAATCACAAAAGGATTAGACTTTTCAAATGTGGGATTAGTAGGAGTGATAGATGCAGATTCGCTTTTGTATTATCCAGACTTTAGAGCGTATGAAAAAACCTTTGATTTGCTAACTCAAGTTGCAGGAAGGGCAGGACGATTAAGAGAAAAAGGAAACGTAGTCATACAATCATTCAATCCAAACCATCAAATCTTTAAAGAGGTCTTAAATTACGACTACGCCTCTATGTATAAAAATCAGATAGTTGAGAGAAAAATATTTTCTTATCCGCCTTTTGTTTATTTAACTAAGATTTTATTTCAATCAAAGGATAAGGAAATTTTAGATTCCTTGTGCGCAGAATACGCAAATGAGATAAGAAAGATTTTTGCTCAAAGAATCTTGGGCCCTGAGTATCCTCCGATATTCAAAGTGAAAGGAATGTTTCAAAAACAATTTATATTAAAATTAGAAAAAACGATTTCCTATTCACAAGCTAAAAAGATGATAATGCAACTTAATGAAGAAATTTTAAGTAAAAAAGAATATAAAAATGTAAGAGCTATAATAGATGTAGATCCTTTTTAAATTATTTATTATTTTTGCACTATGAAAAAATTTATACTGTTAATATGTGTTTCGTTTTTCGCAAGTGAGTTGCGCTCTCAAAGTATTATGTTGCAAAATGCGGAAAAGGAATTGAGTTCTTTAATGAACGTGATGTTCTCTTCAAGAGACGATAATGAAAGGTTTAACGCCAACGAAAAATTTATTAATATTCTAGATAACGTATTGGAATATCCTCACAGTTTTGACTATCCTTTTAAAAGTTTAGACAAGATTAGCATTCTTTCTTCTTCGGATAAAAGATTTAAAATATTCACTTGGGCGATTTTCTCTAACGAAGGAAATTATGATAACTTTGGAATAATTCAGGCTCGTAATGAAAATACAGAGGAATACGAGATTTATCGTCTTTTTGATAGAAGTGATGATGTGTTTTCTCCAGAAGAAGCAAAACTTACCGATACTTCTTGGTTTGGAGCAGTGTATTTTGATTTGATTACAACAAAAAACGAAAATATTACCTATTATACCCTTTTAGGATGGGACGGTAAGGATATTTATTCTAAAAGAAAAATCATAGAACCTATCACTTTCAAAAGAAATTCAGGAAGACCATACTTTGGAGCTTCTATTTTCTACAAGGAAAAACAATTACAAAGAAAAATATTTGAGTACGCACCAACGGCTTCTTTCAATTTGAAATGGGATAATCAATTCCATACAGAGGGAGGCATAAAAAAAGCAAAGCAAAAGGGAGTAAAAAAAGCAAAACCTTTTGAAACCGAAGCCCAAAAGGTAGAAAAAAATTGGATGATACTCTATGAGGAATTAGAGCCTATGTATGATGGATTGGGAATGGTGAAAAATCTAAGCGTTCCTTCGGGAAAAGTTGTAGGATTAAAGTTTGAGAGAGGAAAATGGCGTAGAGTAGATAATTTAATACCGCGTAATTCAAAGAAAAAAGATGAAATAGACGTCAATATCTATAACTTTAATAAAGAAAAACGATTGTATTAATGTAAGGTTTTAGAAACCAGATTGTCTATAAAAGAAAAAAAAGTAGTTAAATGAAGAAATATTTATTTTTAGCAGCCTTTTTAAGTATATCATTAGGTGCTTTATCACAAAAAATTACAGGAGTAATTTACGATAACAAAACAAAAGAAACTCTACCTTCAGCAAATATTTATTGGTTACAAGGAGGAGGTGGAACAATTTCCGATATAGATGGAAATTTCACAATAGAAAAAAAGAAAGCTAACCAAACAAAACTAATATTTAGTTATACAGGTTATGCAAATGACACAGTTGAAATAAAAGACAACACAAATCTAAAAATTTACCTTAAACAAACAGGAACAGTCCTTTCAACCTTTGAGGTAAGAGAAAGGATGAAAAGTACATATCTTTCAAAAACTTCATTAGAAAACAAAGAAATAATTTCAGGAGAAGGATTAAAGCATTTGGCTTGTTGTAATCTTGGAGAAAGTTTTGAAAATTCTGCATCAGTTGATGTAGGTTATTCAGACGCTGTTTCAGGTAGTAAACAAATTCAATTATTGGGATTGACAGGTGTTTACTCTCAAATCCTATTAGAAAACATGCCATTTTTAAGAGGGCTATCCGCTCCGTTTGGTCTTTCATACGTTCCAGGAAATTGGATGGAAAGCATATCAGTTAGTAAAGGTGTTGCAACAGTTAAGCACGGTTACGAAACCATTACAGGAATTATAGATTTGGAATATGACAAACCTCAAAAAGCGGACTTGTTTTCTTTCAATGCTTATTTGAATAACGAATTGAAAACCGAATTTAACGTTAAGGCCAACCACATTATAAACGATAATTTAGCAACAGGAATATTTGTTTACGGAACATATAATAATTTTAAATCCTTTGACCATCTTGGAAACGCAGGACAAGGAGATGGATTTAGAGATTATCCTTCTCAAACACAAATTAACGTTGCAAATCGTTGGAACTATGAAGTTCATGACGGACTATGTAGTCAAACCTTAATCAATTACACTCGTGAAGAACGCTTAGGAGGACAAATGGCTTTCACAGAAGATATGAGAGGAAGTGATTCTATTTACGGATTAGGAGGAACAGTTGATAGAGTACACTTCTTTACAAAGAATGGCGCACCTCTTGGAAATACATCTTCATTTGGAACACAACTTTCTGCAACATACTTTAAACAAGACGCATATTATGGACTTACAAATTACGAAGGAATAGAAACAGACGTATATGCAAATGCTCTTGTAAATACAATGGTTCGTGGAGGACACAATGTGGACTTTGGAGCAAGTTTCCGCTATACTGATGTGCAAGAAAATCTTTACTCAATGCCATATTTAGGAGCAAATCTTTTCTCTTCTAATAATCAAATAGGGGATTTGCGTACCAATTTCGTTAAAGAAGAAATCGTACCTGGAGTATTCGGACAATTTAACTTTATTTATGATAAAATATTCGTAGCAACAGCAGGTGTTCGTTACGATTACAACACAGCATACGCAAAACACATAATTACACCAAGACTTCATTTCCGTTGGAAGATAACAGATGATTTGATTTTTAGAGGAGCAGCAGGAAAAGGCTTTCGTTCAGCAAATCTAATAGCAGATAACTTCGGTATATTAGCATCTTCAAGAGATATAATCATAGAAGAAGCCTTAGAAATGGAAGAAGCATACAATGCAGGAGTGAATCTATCGTATTCATTACCACTTTCAGACGACAGAGAAATGACAATAGCCTTAGATTACTATCACACAAACTTTGTAAATCAAGTTGTAATGGACTTAGACCAAGATGCTAATCAAGTACATTTTTACAATCTTGAAGGAAAGAGCTACTCTAATGCAGCACAATTAGATGTTAATGTAGAGGCTTTTAAAGGATTTAATATTACCTTAGCAGGAAGATACAACGATGTAAAGACTACATATCACGGAGAATTGATGGAAAAACCATACGTTGCAAAATGGAAAGGATTAGTAGTGCTTTCATACAAGACAAAGTATGATAAATGGATGTTTGACCTTACAACACAATTCAATGGCAAACAAAGAATACCACTAAACGTAGGAGAGAAACAAGGATATGCAGACCCATACATATATATGTTAGGACAAATCACAAGAAAATTCAAGAATTTAGATATATATGTAGGAGTTGAAAACATCACTAACCACACACAAGAAGTTCCTGTTATAGGAGTAGATGAAATATTTACAAGAAAATTTGATGCCTCTGTGGTATATGCACCTGTAATGGGAAGATTGATTTACGCAGGTTTACGTTGGAATATTAAATAATTAAAAGAATAAAATAAGTATGAAAAAGATTTTCTTATTTGCCGTATTGGCAATTATTGCATTAACATTTGGATATGCACAAGAACAAGAACAACCAAAAGAACAAACAGTTCAAATTTCTTTACCAAGATATTGTTGTTCAGAATCTGATCCTTTAATTGAAAAAACCTTAGCATACGAAAAGGGAGTTAAGAGTTTTCAAATAAACCCAATAACAAAATCAGTTCTTGTAACATTCAAAACAAAGAAAACAAATCAAGAGAAGATAGAAAAGGCATTAGCACAAGCAGGATTTGAAACTACAAACTTTTTACCAAACGAAAGAGCGGTTGCTAAGTTGCCTAACTGTTGCAAAAACACAGCAAGAGGATTAGAATCTGGTTGTGGACATCACCATGGACACGATCACTCTCACTCTCACGAGCATCACGATGGTTGTGGACATGATCACTCTCACGATCATTCAGAAGACAAGAAGTAATTATTCTTCCTCTTCTTCCACAGCTTCTTTTTGACAAAATTCGCTTTGTGAATTAATAGCTGGTTTACAGCCTGCCTCTATTGAAATTTGTAAATAGTAGCAGGCTGTTTCTATATCATCAGTTTTTGCATAACACAAACCCAAGATGTGTGTAATATCTCCAAAGTTTGCATTGAGAAGATAAGCCTCTTTTAAATATTTTATAGCCGTTTTATATTTTCCAATTTCGTAATAGAGTCTTCCTAAATTAAAATACGAATCACTATAATATGGCTCTTTCTTTATTGAAACTTTATAATGCTCAACAGCCTTATTTATATTACCTGTATGCTCGTAGGCTAAGCCTATGTTGTTGTTTATAAACTCTAAATCAGGTTTCATCTTGATTGCGGTTTGAAACTCAAAGAGAGCATCAGCAAACATTTCCAAATTCGTGAAAACAATACCTCTATGATTGAAATATTCTGCAATAGTATCACACATATCTATTGCAATATTCAAATCATCTAAAGCGTGTTTGTATTCAAAGATGTGATTAAAACAAATGCCTCGCACATAATAATACTCAGACTTAGCATTCCTTTCCAAAGCTGAGTTTAAATCATCAATTGCTCCGAAGTAATCTTTTTCAAATCCCTTTGAAATAGCTCTATTAAAATACAAATCTCCTGAATTGTCGCCTAAATTTTCCGCTTGATTAAAATAAGAAATAGAAGAGAAGTATTCCTTTTGCTCACGCTTTACAATCCCCATCAAAAACGAAGACAATGCAGTAGGCTCCTCGTCAATAAAGGTAGATAACTTGTTGTAGGCACTCATACTCTCCTTTGCACGAAAATCAACGTAAGCTCCCATTAAATTATACTTTGTCTTATCGTCATCTTCATCAAGAAAGGCAATGTAGCCGTTAATGCAATTTGCAACTTTCTTTAAATCCGTTGTACTAAGTATAGTTATCTTATTAAAAAACTCCTTTTCTCCTTCATCAAGCAAGTATTCAAGTCTATCAATCGTTTCTTGCATTTCTTTAGGCTTGGTAGAAAGATAAAAAATAGATAAAATCTCACTCAAATCGTTTTGATAATCCTCTCTTTCTACGATTTTAAGACAGGCTTGAGCCTCTTTGTGCTTTCCAATCTTGTAATAACAAAATGCCTTTTGAGGATAAAGACTCCAAGCGGTGTCAATATCAACCTTTTCTACACCTTCAATATATGTAATTGCAGACATATAGCGAGCAGAGTCGATTTTTGCTTGCACAATATCAGAGGCGTAAAACTTGTTTTGTGAAAAAGAAAAAACAATACTTAGAATAAATCCAATAAAACAAATAAACGATTTCATAATATCAATTCGCCACAACCCTCTCTAAGGATTTCACAATCATTTCCTACACATTTAACAACGCTAGAAGGCTCAAAGTTTAAACTTCCTCCGCCAACCATTGCCTCAACCTTATTTTCCCATTCTTCAAAGACCAATTCCGCATTAGAATAGTCCTCAAAATTTCTATCCTCCACAGGAATAGAGCTGACAAGCAAAGGTCTGCCAAATTCTTTTACAAGTTCAAGAGTGAAATCACAGTTAGGAATCCTTATACCTATGCACTTCTTTTTGTTTTGAAAGATTTTAGGCACCAAATTGCTTGCCTCAAAAACAAAAGTGAAAGCACCGGGAGTGTTGTTTTTTAAAAGCTTAAAAAAATCGTTTGAAATAGGTTTAGTATAAGAAGATGCTTGACTTATACTATGACAAATAATTGAAAAATCTGACTTTTCGAGTTTTTTCCCTTTTAAATCGGCAAGTCTGCGAGCGGCTTTTGGAGAATTAACATCGCATGCAAAAGCATAAAACGTGTCGGTTGGAATGATAACAAGGCCATCTGATTCTAAAATCCTAATTATAGAATCAATAATCTGCTTATCAAAACCATTATCATAAATAGGGAAAAACATAAAACTTTTAAAAAAAGATAAATGTGCCCGGGACAAGACTTGAACTTGCACGTCAAAACTGACACCACCCCCTCAAAGTGGCGTG
>CALCUN010000025.1 GCA_937906975.1 uncultured Bacteroidales bacterium | reverse complement strand
CTAACATTTATCTAATGGAGATAAGTGCCTATTGGGTGGCAAGAGCTGCAAAACCTGGACAATTCATTATCATAATAATAGATGATAAAGGTGAAAGAATCCCTTTAACTATTTGTGATTACAATAAAGAGGAAGGAACAATCACTATCGTTTTCCAAATTGTAGGAAAATCAACTGAAAAGTTGGCTAAGTTAGGAAAAGGAAATAAATTGAAAGATGTGGTAGGACCACTTGGTAAGGAATCTGAATTGATGTATGTTCCTGAAGAGGAAAAAGCAAATAAGAAAATCTTATTCGTTGCAGGGGGTGTTGGAACTGCTCCTGTGTATCCACAAGTTAAGTGGGTGAAAGAACACGGAATGAAGGCAGATGTGATTATCGGTACAAAAACTAAGAATACTCTTATTCTTGAAGATATGATGAGAGAGGTGGCTGATAATCTTTATGTTTGCACTGATGATGGTTCGTATGGAATGAAAGGATTGGTAACTGATTGCGTAAAGAAACTTGTTGAAGAGGGTGCAAAGTATGATGAAGTGGTAGCAATTGGACCAATGGTGATGATGAAGTTCGTTTCTCTTTTGACAAAAGAACTTGGAATTAAAACAACTGTTAGCTTAAATTCATTGATGGTTGATGGTACAGGTATGTGTGGGGCATGTAGAGTAACAATTGGTGGAAAGACTAAGTTTACTTGTGTTGATGGTCCTGAATTTGATGCACATCTTGTGGATTTTGACGAGGCTATCAGAAGACAATCAATGTATAAAACTCACGAAATAGCAACTGATTCAGAGGATCATAAATGTAACTTAACCGCAGCGGTTAATCACACAATAAAGAAAAGACGTGTTCCTGTAAGAGAGCAAGATGCTGTTGTGAGAGTGAAGAATTTTGACGAGGTTTGTTATGGCTACACAATGGAAGAGGCAATGGAAGAGGCAGATCGTTGTTTGCAATGTAAGAATCCTGGTTGTGTGAGTGCATGTCCTGTAAATATTGATATACCTTCTTTCATTAAACAAATAAGAGGTGGTCATGTTGGTCATTTTGCACAAGCTTACAAAATTATTTCTTCATCTTCTGCTTTGCCTGCAGTGTGTGGTAGAGTTTGTCCTCAAGAAAGTCAATGTGAAGGAAGTTGTGTATTAGGAAAGAAAGGCGATCCTGTTGCAATTGGTAAGTTGGAAAGATTTGTTGCTGATTGGGCAAGAGAGGTTAAATTGGATTTTACAGAGGTTCCTGCTTCAAATGGTAAGAAGGTTGCAATTGTGGGTAGTGGTCCAAGTGGTTTGACTTGTGCGGGCGACCTTGCTAAAATGGGATACGAAGTAACAATATTTGAGGCTTTACATCAAGCTGGTGGAGTATTGGTTTATGGTATTCCTGAGTTCCGTTTACCAAAAGAAAAGGTGGTTAAACAAGAGGTTGAAAACATTAAGAAATTAGGAGTTAAGATCGTAACAGACGTTATAATAGGTAGAAGTATCACAATAGATGAGTTGTTTGATAAAGAAGGATTCTCTGCTGTTTATATTGCTTCTGGTGCTGGTCTTCCTAAGTTTATGAATATCCCAGGAAAGAATTTAAATGGTGTTGTTTCAGCAAATGAACTTTTAACAAGAAGTAATTTGATGAAAGCATACGAAGAGGGTTATGATACTCCTGTTTATCCTGGTAATGTAACAATTGTAGTTGGTGGAGGTAACGTTGCAATGGACGCTGCTCGTACTGCAAGACGTTTAGGTGCAGAGGTGCATGTTGTTTATCGTAGAGGAAAGAACGAAATGCCTGCAAGAGTTGAGGAAATCCATCACGCAAAAGAAGAAGGAATTGAATTCCACTTTATGACTAACCCTATTGAAATAATGGGTGATGAAAAAGGTTGGGTGAAATCTGTGAAATGTATCAAGATGGAACTTGGTGAACCTGATGCAAGCGGAAGAAGAAGTCCTGTTGAATTACCTGGTAGCGAACATGAATTACCTGCTGATTGTGTGATTATGGCATTGGGAACTGCTCCTAATAAATTAATCATAGATACAACAGAAAATCTTGATGCAACAGAGTGGGGCGGAATCCAAACTGATGAACACGCTGCTACTTCAAGAGAAGGTATCTTTGCAGGTGGAGATGCTGTAATGGGTGCTGCAACTGTAATCCTTGCAATGGGTGCTGGTAAAAAGGCAGCAAAGAGTATAGATGAATATCTTAGAAATAAATAGTATGAAAAGTAGAGTTTTATTTCTATCAATGGCATTTCTTCTTTTGTGCGTAAGCTTTAGCGATAATCTTTCTGCACAAAGAAGAAATAAAGCCCCATTGATTAGATTGGGAGTAAGAGCAGGATTTAATATGAGCGACCTTACTTCTGCAAAAGGTTTAGATGTGTATAATGGATTGGCTTACTACAATGAAAGATTGGAGTATATAGGTTTTACTGACACAAAACCATTTAAGTATGGCTTTAATATTGGAGTTGCAGCTCAAGCTCAGTTGAATGATTACTTCTTTTTGCAATCTAATTTCATGTACACAACAAAAGGGTATAAGCTAAATACTCAAAATGTTGAAATAAACGCAAAAGCAGATTATCTTCAAATTCCTATTGACCTTATTTATAAATATGAATTGAATGACGATTGGCGTTTGCTTGCTTCTGCGGGAGCGTTTTTCGGAGTGGGAATTTATGGATTCACAGATTTTGAAGACCATTATGGTGAAAACGATTCTCCACGTTCACAACACCAAACAATTAGAGAGCCTTTTAGAAATGAAGAAACAGGAGTGCATAATTTAATTTGCTTTGACCCAACAGTGCATGGTGCAACTTATTGGAAAGATCGCAATGACACTTTTGCAACTGATGGTACTTGGCAAATAGATGGTGGTTTCCAAATAGGATTAGGCTTTGAATGGAAAAGTTTACAATTCTTAGTTCAATATCAATATAGCTTGACTCCGCTTTATGATTATAAAAAATCATTTACAGGAAGATATGAAGCAAAAGGGTATAATGATATAAATAATTCATTTGAGTTTTTGAATCAAGAAATACCATCTTCTCCTCACCAACAATTGATTTCATTTAGCGTGTCATACTTTTTTGATAATTGGAACCACGGAATACGTTGGTAAAATAATAGTATGAAGAAATTACTAATAATAAGTTTATTTTTTTCAATTAGTTACATCGCTTATTGTCAGGAATTAAAACCTGACAAGGGCGATGTAACTCTTTCATACTCTAGTGCTATTGGAGAAAACTTTTTTGCCAATAGAATGGGAGTGGGCTATAATCAATGGCTTACTGATGATGTGGGTATAAGATTTGGAATTTCTTCAACGGATTTTATGTTTCGTTCTCCTTTATGTGATGTAGAAAATAAAGCTCCTTATTCTGCAAAAGGTAAACAAATGGCTTTGAAGGCAAGTCTTGACTACAAAGCATCGGAAAAACTATTGATGAGTTTTTCTGCTTATTTTAGCAATATGGTTGTTGCAAATAATTTCTTCTATACAAGAGCAGTTAATGCTTCTTTTCGTTATATGTTTAGAGAAGACTCATTTATAGATGTGTCTTTAACAATTATGGATTCAAATAATCCTTTCGCTTTTTACAATCCGTATATGCCATATCATAGACCACTTTATGATTACGGATTTGGTGGCTTTACTTCTTTCTGGCTACCATAAGACCATCTCTAATAGGGATAATCAAATTATCTAAGCGTTCATCTTCTGTTACCATCTTGTTGAAATTCATTATAGATTTAGTTTCCTTATCGCTATCCTTTACCTCCAAAACTACTTTTCCGTACCATAGGATATTATCTGCAATTAAAATTCCACCACTATTTAGTCTTTCAACACATTTCTCAAAATAGGTAGGATAATTCGCCTTATCGGCATCTATAAATATTAAATCGAAATTTCCCTCTATTGTATCAACAACCTCTAAGGCGTTTCCAATATGTAGTTTTATCTTGTCTTGAAGATTAAACTTAGCAATAGTTTCTTCAATAAAGAATTGTAAACTTTCATCTCTTTCAATGGTGTGAACCATTCCACCTTCTTGTAAACCTTCTGCAAGACATAGAGTTGCGTATGAGGTAAAAGTTCCAATTTCTAAAACTCTTTTAGGCTTTACAAGCAAGGAAATGATTTTTAAAAGAGTGCCTTGCCAATTCCCACTAAGCATATTGGGACGTAAAAACTTGATATGAGTTTGTCTGTCAATGTATTTTAGTCTATCATCTTCTTTTGAACAAAATTCTTGACAATAATCTTCTATTCTTTTATCAAGAAATGGGTGGATTTGCTTTTCCATACTACATTGAAACTATTTTAAATTCAACTCTTCTATTCTTTGCTCTTCCCTCATCTGTGGCATTGTCTGCTATTGGTTGTTTTGCTCCAAATCCTTTGTGAGTTAGACGTTTTTGGTCTATGCCTTTTTCTACCAAATAGTTGAAAACAGCTTCCGCTCTTTCTCTTGAAAGCTTTAAATTATACTTATCACTTCCCTTACTGTCGGTGTGTCCAGAAAGTTCTATCTTCATATTTGGATATTCTTCCAAAATATTTATTAGTTTGTGAAGTTCCACAAAGCTTTGAGGTAAAAGCACACTCTTATCAAAGTCAAAGAAAATATTTTCCAAAACAATCACTTGACCAACTTTATATTGAGGCTCGTCCTTTTGTGTAGTTATAGTAATATTTTCTTGTTTTATAACTTTTTTCTCATGACATGTTAAACAATACAACTCAACATCATCAATATAGTAATAAGCACCAGGAAGAATGTTTTTTAAGAATTTAGGAAATAAAAGGTTACTTTGTTCAGCAGGATAGAAATTTCCAATCGTAAGGAACTTTTCTCCACCTTTTGCCACAAATTCGCCTTCAATTTTTTGCCAATTCTCTGTGTCTAATAAAGGTTTGTCAAAAGAATTAACAACTTGAGGTTGAAATATCTTTGCAATCTCTTGCTTAATTCCGTTGGTGTGTTTTGTTTTAGTGTTGTTGGTGAAAAGTTCACGAGTATCGTCTTTTATTCTTTCGTTTGTAAAAAGTCCACCTATGGTTGCAACCGCACCGGTTGAGTATTCGGAAAGGCTAACCCAAAAACTAAGTTTATATCTCTCGCCAGCTTGAAGTGTTTCTTTAAGCTCTGTTTGAATATATTCACGATATGTTGTTTTTGAAGTGTAGATTCCAACCATTGCATCGCCTGTTTTTGCATATTGATAGCCCAATTTGTTTTTTGGCATTTGACATTGCTTTCCTCCACAAGGGTGATAGTAATCAGAAGAGCCACCTGTTGGTTGCCACCACGCTTCAACCTCCATCATTTGACCGTATGGTTCAATTTTTTGAGGACAATAAAGATGATCTTCAAAAGAATTATTATAGATTAAGTTCTTTTTTTCAGGTGTTTCTTGTCCTAAAACACTATTTGTAAAGCAACAAAGCAGTAAAATCGGTGCTATAAATCTAAACATCTCCAATCAATTTTATTTTCAGCATTAAGCCAAAGTGTATTCTTATCTTTCTTAAACCAAGTCATTTGTCGCTTGGCATATTGTCTTGTATTAATTTTTATATTCTCAATAGCAGTAGAAAAATCTACCTTTCCATCAAAGTATTCAAATAACTCCTTGTAACCAACTGTTTGCAAGGCTTGCAAATCTCTAAAAGGGTAAACACCTCTTGCCTCATTTTCCAAACCCTCTTCAATCATTAAATCAACCCTTTTATAAATCCTATCCAAAAGAATTTCTCTTTCTCTTTCAAGTCCAAGTTTTATTATCTCAAAATCACGTTTTTTCTTTTCCCCAGAGCGAAAAGAAGTAAAGGTCTTGCCTGTTTGACGACATACCTCTAAGGCTCTAATTAATCTTATATGATTTTGTCTATCAACAATCTGCCAATACTCAGGGTCTTTTTGCATAAGCTCCTCTTGAAGTGGAGCAATCCCTTGTGTAGCGAATAAATTGTTTAATTCCTCTCTAATCTCAGCTTTCACATCAGGCATATTATCAACCCCATAGCAAAGAGCATTCACATAAAGTCCGCTACCACCCGTAAGAACTGCATAATCATTGTTTTGAAATATTCTTTCCAACTCTTTAAGAGCGTCTTGCTCAAAATCTGCTACGTTATACTTTTGATGAATTGAGATATGGCCAATAAGATTGTGCTTTGCCAAGGAAAGTTCCAAAGCAGTAGGAGTAGCAACCCCTATATTCAATTCCTTATAAAACTGACGAGAATCAGCAGATACGATTTCAGTATTTAGAAAATTTGCCAATTCTATACTTAAAGCCGTTTTTCCAACAGCCGTAGGTCCAATTAAAACAACTAACTTCTTTTTGCTCATTGTTTTTTCAAGCCTAATTTTTCTGCCTCTTTAAAAAGCAATTCCATTGCAGCCTCTTTATCATTAGGAATTACGCCATCTAAAATAGCGTCTTTTATAATAGTTTTCAAAATTCCAATTTCCCTACAAGGAGAAATGTTGAAAATTTCCATTATCTCCTCACCATCAACAGGAGGTTGGAAGTTTCTAATCTTATCCTTTTCCTCAATCTCAATAAGCTTTTGTTTAACCACTTCAAAGTTTTGCATATATTGCTTAACCTTGTTTATATTCTTTGAAGTAACATCAGCCTGACAAAGAAGCATTAAATCATCAATATCTTCACCCGCATCAAACAAAAGACGTCTTACAGCAGAATCAGTAACCACACTTTCAGCCAAAATAATAGGTCTTAAATGCAGAGCAACCAACTTTTCCACATACTTCATCTTTTCATTCAAAGGCAGTTTTAGCTTTCTGAAAATATTTTTCACCATTCTGCTACCCTTAATTTCATGCCCATGGAAAGTAAAGCCAGTCTTTTCATCATACCTTTTACAATAAGGCTTTCCAATATCGTGCAAAAGAGCAGTCCAACGCAAGAATAAATTATCGGTTTTAGCAGAAATATTTTCCAAAACCTCCAAAGTATGTTTGAAATTATCCTTATGAGAACGCTCACCAACAGACTCAGTACCCTTTAACTTAACAAGTTCTGGAATAATCCTTTCAAGCAAACCCGCCTTATCCATCAAACGAAACGCCATTGAAGGATGAGAAGACATAATCATTTTATTTATCTCCTCAATGTTTCTTTCCATAGACACAATCTCAATCCTATAAGCATTTCTCTTAATAGCATCAAAAGTATCAGGGTGAATAGAAAAATCCAAACGGCTTGCAAATCTAATAGCCCTAAGCATTCTCAAAGGGTCGTCCGAAAAAGTAATATCAGGGTCAAGAGGTGTTTGAATAATTTGATTCTTAATATGATTTATACCATCAAAAGGATCAAGCAACTTACCATAATTCTCTTTATTTAAGCAAATTGCCATAGCATTTATGGTGAAATCTCTTCTATTTTGGTCATCTTCCAAAGTGCCGTCCTCAACAATAGGCTTACGAGAGTCTCTATTGTAGCTTTCTTTCCTTGCACCCACAAATTCAACCTGCCAAATCTCCTCACCATCCTTGTAATTAAGCATAGCAGTGCCGAAGTTTCTAAAGATAGTAACCTTAGAAGTCTTGCTACCCAACAAATCGTGTAACCTATTAGCCAATTTAATGCCACTACCAATAGTAACAACATCAATATCCTTACAAGGGCGATTCATAATAGCATCACGAACATAACCACCCACAACGTAAGTTTCCAAGCCCAAAGAATCCGCAGCCTCTTGAATGAGTTTAAATACAGGAAAATTAAGTTTTTCTTCTAAATTTAACATACTGCAAAAATACGCAAAAACTTCAATTTACTAAAATAAAAACACATAAAACTAAAATAAAAATAATTTTTTTTATTACAAAAACTTGTTAAGTGAAAAAATGTTTATTATATTTGCAACCTATTAAATATTAACCTAAAACAAAAAGTTATGAAACGTTCAGAAGAATTTATCGAAATGGAACACCACTACGGTGCACACAATTACCACCCACTACCAGTAGTACTTTCAAAAGGCGAAGGAGCTTTTGTATGGGACGTAGAAGGTAAACGTTATTTTGATTTCTTGTCGGCATATTCAGCAGTCAATCAAGGACATTGCCACCCAAAAATCGTGAATGCCCTATGCGAACAAGCAAAAACACTAACACTTACTTCGAGAGCGTTTTACAACGACTGCTTAGGACCATACGAAAAGTACATAACAGAATACTTTGGCTATGACAAAGTATTGCCAATGAACACAGGAGCCGAAGCAGACGAAACAGCAATGAAATTAGCACGTAGATGGGGATATAAAGTAAAAGGAATCCCAGAAAACGAAGCCATAATAATCTGTTGCGAAGGCAACTTCCACGGAAGAACCATATCAATCATATCCATGTCCACAGACCCAGACAGCTATGGTCAATTCGGACCATTCACACCAGGCTTTTTGAAAATACCATACAATGACACCGCAGCCTTAGAACAAGCCTTAGAAAAATGTGGCGACAAAGTAGCAGGATTTCTTGTAGAACCAATACAAGGAGAAGCAGGAGTGTATGTACCAAACGAAGGATATCTAAAAACATGTTACGAACTTTGTAAAAAATACAACGTACTTTTCATAGCCGATGAAGTACAAACAGGAATCGCCCGCACAGGAAAAATGCTTGCATGCGACCACGAAGGCGTAAGACCCGACATACTTATATTAGGAAAAGCACTTTCAGGAGGAGTAATACCAGTTTCAGCAGTTTTGGCCGATGATGAAATAATGCTAACCATAAAACCAGGCGAACACGGCTCAACATTCGGAGGCTTTTGCTTAGCAGGCAAAGTAGCAATGGCAGCTCTGCAAGTAGTAAAAGACGAAAACTTAGAACAAAAAGCAGAAGAATTAGGACAAATCTTCCGAGAAGAAATGTCAAAGGTTAAAAGCGATATGATAGAATTAGTAAGAGGAAAAGGACTCTTAAACGCAATCGTGATAAAACCAAAGAACGGAAAAGAAGCTTGGGACGTATGCTTAAAGATGAAAGAATTAGGAGTGCTTGCCAAACCAACACACCAACACATCATTAGATTCGCACCACCACTTGTAATAACAAAACAGCAATTGATGGAAGCAATCGAACTAATCAAACAAGCGATCCTATCATTTGAATAACCCAACAAAAAAAGCAAAGAAAAAGTAAATTTTTTCTTTGCTTTTTTGTTTTTTTTCTTAGGATTTTTAAAATATTTCTAAGAGAAAAATATAAGTATTTATAAAAGTTATTTGATTTTTTTGTACCTTTGTGGTGTGGAAACAAAGATTGATATATTAAAAGGGATACATCCCGGATTGTTTTTAAAGAGAGAACTTGATAATCGTAATATCGAGAGTAATCAATTTGCTGAAAGTATTGGAGAAAATCCACAAACTTTCAGCGATATTATTGCTGGGCGTATGTCTATGAATATATTTCTTTCATCTCACATAGAAAGCGTACTTGATTTGGAAGCAGGATTTTTGATGACCTTACAAGCATTTTACGATATAGCAGAGGAGAAAAATCGTTTGTCTAAACAAAATCATCCAGATTTAGAAAAAATCCGACCAATATTGTTTTGGGATACTAAATTTGAAAATATAGATTTTTATAAACATAGTCGTTATGTTATAAATCGTGTTTTTGAAAGAGGTTCTAACGAAGAAATAGAAGAAATTATTCGTTTTTATGGACGTAAAGTCATTTTAGACTCTATAACCCTCAATTCACAATCCCCATTTAATAGTAAAGTAAAGGAAAATCTTAAAATTTATTTAGGATATGAGCAGTAATTCTTTGCATTATCAAACAGTAAAACCTATTTTACGCTCTTGTCTTGAAAAAATAATGAAAATAGAAGAATTTAAGCCTTTTCGGTTAGTGGGAGGCACCTCTCTTTCTTTGCGTTACGGACATCGTATGTCTGACGATATAGATTTATTTACTGATGCAAAGTATGGCTCGCTTGATTTTTTAGCATTGCAAGATATTCTTAGAAAAGAGTTTGCGTATTGTTATGGTGACTGTGGAGATTTAGTGGGTTTCGGAGCTTCTTACTTTATAGGAAATTCAAAAGATGATTGTGTAAAACTCGATTTGTTTTATACAGATACGTTTATTCGACCATTTGAAGAATATAATTCCATAAGAATGGCAGCAGTTGAAGATATTATTGCAATGAAGATAGAAGTTATTGCGTCAGCTGGAAGAAAAAAAGATTTTTGGGACTTACATTTGTTACGCAACTATTACGATATAAATGAAATGTTAAGTTTTTATACAGAGCGTTACCCTTATGGTTTTTCAAAGGAAGAATGTATAAAAGGTTTAACGAATTTTGGTTTAGCGGATAATGACCCTGATCCTATATGTCTGCAAAATAAAATATGGCAACTTATAAAACTCGATTTTAGCGAGTAAATTATTAAAACTATTAGTTGAATTTAAGTCTGAAACATAGGTTGAGGAATGAAAAATAGCGGATTCTTTATCGCTAAGTCCAAAAAAAAATGAGTTGCCGATAAAGAATCCGAGTTTTTTTTGTTATTTTTAGAATGGCGACTCAATAGGAGTAAAGGAAGTGTTTTTATTTAATTTAGGTATCTCTTTTCTTAAATGTTCTAAAATAAAAATATAATTTTTGTAACTTTGTAGCACTGAAATCAAGTGTTTAAAAGAGAAAATTATGAAAGAAACTTGGCAAGAAATTGTAAGTGATTTGAGTGAGTTTTTGGAAAATAATTCAAAAGAATCAGAATATCAAAAGGCTATTGAAAATTGTTTAAAAATATTGGGTTGGAAAAAGTCTAATAACACTATAATTCCGCAATACCATTTACATATTGGTAGTGTAAAGCCTTTACGTATAGACATTGTTCTTTGTAAAAATGAAATTCCTATTTTGCCTATTGAAATAAAAAGACCTAATAGTATTTGCAAAACAAAAGATAAACAAATAACTTCTTATATGCGTCAATTAAAGTCTAATATTGGCTTATATATAGGAGAGAATATTCAATTTTATTACGATGCTTCCGATGATTCTAATAAAGAAGCTATTAGTGTTTTTAAAGTTGAATTTTCAAATGATGATGAAAACGGGATAGAATTATGTGATTTGTTGTCTTATGATAATTGTACCAAGGAGAAATTAGAGGAGTTTTGCAAGAAATGTTATGAAAGAATGATAGCAACTAATAATTTGAAACAACATTTAGCTGATTTTCTTTCTTCTATTAATCAAGAAAATAATATAAAATCCCTAATAAGAGAAAAATTTGAGGCAGAAGGATTTAAAAAAGAGGAAATAGAAAAAGAATTGGAAAACTTTAATTTTAATATCTATAGAAAACAAGAAGAAACTCACACAGAACCGCCAAAAACAACCACAAACAAAAAAAGAACTACAAAGAGAGATAATTCTATGTACTTATTTAATGGGGAATATTATTGTATGGGGCGTTTTGCTTTGGAGGTAATAAGATATTTTGTAAAAAAGAATCCAAAAATTACTTTTTCTGAATTAGAAAAGTTTATTCCGGAAGAATTGCAAAATAGAACTAATGGTATTATTGAAAGATTAGAAGATGTTAAAGCACGAAAATTTGGTTCAAAAGATATGGGTAAGAGATATTTTATGGAAGAAGATGAAATAATTCACCTTTTTGATGGAACACAAGTCGTGGTTTACACTCAGTGGGTTAGTTATAGTAATTTTAAAGTGTTTAAAAAAGCAATTGAAAAGTACTGTAATATAGAGGAGAAGTAAAGATAAAATATCGTATATTTTATATATTTGATAATGTGGTTAATAAACCAACAAAAAAAGCAAAGAAAAAGTAAATTTTTTCTTTGCTTTTTTTAATTTTTTCTTAGCTTTTTTATTTCTTTTCTTTGAATCGTTTTATGATTGGTAGGGCGATTGCTCCTAAGATGAAGGCTATTATTATGATTGAGCCTATTAGGTTAATGATGTTAAAGGTTTTTAGTGTGTCTGGTTCGCATCTTAATTCTATTGTATGCTCTCCTGCTGGTACTTCAACGGCTCTTAATATGTAGTTGGCTCTTAGAAGTGGGGTTTCTTTGCCGTCTATGTATGCTTTCCAACCTTCTGCATAGTAGATTTCAGAGAATACGCAGAATTGTGAGGTTATGGATTGTGATTTGTAGATTTTCACATCTGGGTCGTTGTTTTGGCTTGGTTGTAGTGTGATTGTTGCGTTTTTATCTCTGTTTGTAAGGTCTTTGTTTTTGATTTGTGATGCAAATTCTTGGTTGATGATTGCTGTTTGTTTTGGTTTGAAGTTGTTTAAGGCAAGTATTTCTTCGTCTGCTGTGTTTACATTTTTTATTTCATCTACAAACCATGCTGCTCCACAGGCTTCTGGGTTTTCTACCGCCATTCCGCCTTCTTGTCCTAATGGTAGGATAAAGAATCTTGTGTCAAGCATATTTAAAACGTCTAAATTAGGACAGTTTATTTGTTGTTGGTAGGTGTAATAGAATTGTCTGATTTGGTTTTGTTGTAATAGTGTTGTGTCTGCTAAGTCTTGTTGTTTGTAGTTAGGGTTTAGTATGTGTAGGTCTATGATGTCTTGGTAGCGTTGTAGTTTTGCTCCGTGGTATCCGCCGATTGATGGGAAGTGATACGAGGTTGAGGCATCGTTAAAGGTGTTTACTGCTAAGTTATATACGCGGTAGTGATTTATGTTTTTGGCTTCTACTTCTGATTTTATGGTTTCTATTGCTGGTGTTGTTTGTACTTGCATTTCGTATGGCTTTTTGTAGTTGTCTTCTGAGATGTAGCGTTTATCTACTTGCCATAGGTCTATTGTTGCTGCTATTCCTATTATGCAGATTGCTATTATTTCTTTTTTAAGTTTGTTTTTAGCAAATAGGAATAGGGTTGCAAAGGCTATTGCTATGAAGATGAATGAGCGTAGAGAGTCTGAGGTGAAGGCTGCTTTACGGTCTTCGTATAAGGCTTGCATAAAGCTGTTGCCTAACATGGTTTCAAAGGTTGCGTCTTTGCTTGAACTAAATGATGCAAACACTTCTGGCATCAAGGTACATAGCAAGCAAAATCCTCCTACAACTCCAGTGCTTATGTATAGGGATTGTAATTTCTTTTTGTCGCTTATTTCTTGGTTAAAGAACTCTTTTAATCCTAAAAAGGCTGCTATTACTAAGGTTACATTGGCTACGACAAGTATCATCGAAGGTGTACGGAATTTGTTGTAGAGTGGGAGGTGGTTAAACAAAAATTCGTTTAGCAACATAAAGTTGTTACCCCATGAGATAAGGATTGAAATTATTGTTGCTATAAGTAACCACCAGCGTTCTGCTGTTTTGATTAACAAAAAGCCAAGTAGTGAAAGGAATATTACGATTGCTCCAAAGTAAACGCTGCCTGCTGTGAAGGGTTGTTCGCCCCAATAGGTTGAGCCTGCGTATTGATTTATTACTTGTTGGATTTGTGGGTGTGAGGCTTGTGCTGGTTGTGTGTTTTGTATTTCTCTTAAACGGTTTTCTGCAAGGCTTTCCCAACGATTGTCGGAACTTCCGCCTCCTTTGTAGTCTGGAATTAGGATTGTAAAGGTTTCTCCAACGCCATAGCTCCATGAGTATGCGTAGTCTATGCTTAGACCTTTGTCGTTTGTGTTGTCTTTTTCTCTTACCGTGATTTCGCTTCCACCTCTCATGGTGTGTTTTACGTATTCGTTGTTTAGTGCAAGGTGAGAGGAGTTTGGCATTAGTGATACTACGGCACAGATAACTAAAACTACACCGCTAATTACGAATTGTTTGATTTCTTTTTCTCTTATTGCATATACAAGGTATGATATACCAAGAACGATTGCTGCAATAAGGGTGTAGTATGTGATTTGTATGTGATTGAAATAGATTTGCAAGCCAAGTGATAGTGTGAAAAGGATAATGCCCGATATGTATTTGCGTTTCAAAACAAGTATCATACCTGCAAGTATTGGTGCTATCATTGCCATTGCCCATGCTTTAGTTATGTGTCCTACGCCTATGATTATCACGTTGTAAGAGCCTAAGGCGTAAATCAAAGCTGCAAATGCACTTATCAATGGTCGTGCTCCCATTACATTCATAAAGATATAGAAGCCTAACATCATTATAAAGAATATTCCTGCATCAAAGGAAAATCCCCAAAGTGTGAGTGGTTGGCTTATTGTATCGAAAATGTTGTTTGATTGTGGGAATGCGATTTGATATGAGGGCATTCCGCTAAACATTGAGTTAGCCCAATTGGAGCGTTCTCCGCTTACTTTTTCATAATCAAGTAATTCTTTTGCGGCTCCTTCAAATTGAGCCATATCGCTTTGGAATAATTTTTTGCCTTCTAAGACAGGGCTAAAAAAGACAAAACTTACTACAATAAATGCTGCTATTGCAATAATGTGAGGTAAGATTTTTTTGAAATTCATATTATTTTTTAATTTTTGTGTTTAATTTGCGTGCAAAACTACAAAAAATTAAGGAAAATTTATTACTTTTGTATCTTCAAATAACATAAACAATGAGCGAAGAATTAAGAAAAGGAGAATATACCGCCGCCAATATTAACGTATTGGAGGGTTTGGAAGCAGTAAGAAAAAGACCTGCAATGTACATTGGTGATGTTAATGTTAGAGGTTTGCATCATCTTGTTTATGAAGTGGTAGATAATTCCATAGACGAAGCATTGGCTGGTTATTGTAATAAGATAAGCGTTCAAATATTAGAAAATAATTCCATAAGAGTAGAGGATAACGGTAGAGGTATCCCTGTTGATATTCACCCAAAAGAAGGCCGTTCAGCATTGGAAGTAGTTATGACAGTCTTGCACGCAGGTGGTAAGTTTGATAAAGGTTCTTATAAAGTATCTGGTGGTTTGCACGGTGTGGGTGTTAGTTGTGTTAATGCCTTATCAACACATTTGAAAGTAAACGTTTATAGAGATGGAAAAATCTATGAACAAGAATATTCAAGAGGCGTTCCTCAATATGCAGTAAAAGAAATTGGCACAACAGACAAAAGAGGTACAGTTGTAGAGTTCCTTCCAGATGATGAAATCTTTACAGTTAGTGTTTACGATTACCAAACTCTTGCTTCAAGACTAAGAGAACTTGCATTCTTGAATAAAGGAATAGAACTATCTATTACAGATTTTCGTCAAAAAGACGATGAAGGAAACTATTTAAGCGAAACTTTCTATTCAGAAGAAGGATTAAAAGATTTCATATCATATTTAGATGCAACAAGAGAGCATCTAATTCCAGAGCCTATTTATGTTGAGGGAGAAAAGCAAGGAATCCCTATTGAAATAGCAATGCAATACAACACAGGCTTTACAGAAAATCTTCACTCATACGTAAACAATATCAACACTCACGAAGGTGGTACACACTTGACAGGATTTCGTCAAGCAATGACAAGAACACTTAAAAACTATGCCACAAAAGAAGGATTGTTAGATAAGTTGAAATTTGAAATTGCGGGAGATGACTTTCGTGAAGGGCTAACCGCAGTAATATCTGTAAAGGTTGCAGAACCACAATTTGAAGGCCAAACAAAAACTAAGTTAGGAAATAGCGAAGTTGCCCCAGCGGTTGCAGCAGCTGTTAGTGAAATATTAGCAAACTATTTGGAAGAGCACCCAAAAGAAGCAAAACAAATAGTAGATAAAGTAATCCTTGCAGCAACAGCAAGACATGCCGCAAGAAAAGCAAGAGACCTTGTACAAAGACAAACAATATTAGGAGTAGCAGGCTTACCTGGTAAATTATCTGACTGTTCAAGCAACGATCCAAGCGTATGCGAATTATTCCTTGTCGAAGGGGATTCAGCGGGAGGAACAGCAAAACAAGGAAGAGATAGAGAACACCAAGCAATCCTACCACTTAGAGGAAAGATTCTTAATGTTGAAAAAGCAATGCAACATAGAGTATTGGATTCTGAGGAAATTAAGAATATCTATACAGCATTAGGAGTATCAATAGGCACAAAAGAAGACTCAAAGGCATTGAATATGGAAAAACTACGTTACCATAAAGTAATTATCATGACCGATGCCGATGTCGATGGTGCGCATATCGCAACCCTTATTTTGACATTCTTCTTCCGTTACATGAGAGAATTGATAGAAGAAGGACACGTATTCATTGCAGCACCACCTTTGTATGGCGTTTCTTCCTCAACCAACAAGCAAAAAAGATATTGTTGGACAGAAGAAGAAAGAGAAGCCGTTGTTGCAGAGTATTCAACAGGCAAAGGTAAGGTTGAAATACAACGATACAAAGGTCTTGGAGAAATGAACGAAGAACAACTTTGGGAAACCACAATGGACCCAGCAAGACGTATCTTAAAACAAGTTACAATCGAAAACGCCTCAGAAGCAGACAGAGTATTCTCAATGTTAATGGGCGATGACGTACCACCAAGACGAGAATTTATAGAAAAGAACGCAACATACGCAAACATAGATGCGTAATCAAAAAATAAACAAAAAAGAATGCTCCTTGAAACATCTTGGAGCATTCTTTTTTTTCTTTGATTTTTTGAATTTTTCCTTAGCTTTTTTGAATTTTTTCTTAGGATTTTTAAATTTTTTCTTAGCATTTTTTCTCTTTATCAAAGAGGGGGTGTGAATTTAAATGACATAGGGGTATCAATTTAACTGACATAGGGGTGTCAATTTAACTGACAGACATGAATAATAATATAAATAATAATAAAAAAAATAATATATATATAAATAAAGACATTTTTTATTTTTTTCTTTCATTGAATTTATTTTTGCATTAAATCACGAAAAAGCAACCTCAATTTTCGTGATTTTTTGTGGTTATTAAAAAATGTTTTACCTTTGTGGGCAGAAATTTAAAACGTAAAAAAGGAGGACAAAAAGGAGATAAAGAATAATTATTATTAAGACTTAGTAAATTTTAATACGACATAAAAGCGTTTTTGCTTATACTTGATTATATGAAACCTCGAAAATTTCATGCAAATCAGTCAAGAGAGAAGCAGAAAACGCTCACGAGTAATATCGTGGGCTTTTCTTATTTGACTGATAGGTAGTTTCGAGGACCTCATATAATCATAAGGAAAAAGTCCCACGTTTTTTTATGCCTTGAAGTCAAAGAAAAAAATCAGTTAATCGCCTTTGGGACTTGGGCAAAGAAATAAAAAATTAAAAAACATGAAGAAATTAAGATTTTTAACAATGATTGCAACTTTTGCAGTTATGTTTGCAGGTTGCGAAGAAACGTATCAAGGTGGCGGAAACGGTGGAAATGGCGGTTCAAGTGGTCTTTTTTCTAACGATTGCTATTGTGAAGTTTCTTCGGATATGATCTCAAATCCGCTTTACGATGAAGGAGAGCCTACAATCGTTGATTTTGAAGGAGATTGCAGTGAGGCAACTTGCTATGATTTGCCAGCAGAGACCCAAGAGTTATGGCCATGTGAAGAATTAGAAGCATTGGGATTGACACTTACTTGTTGGTAGAATTATTAACTTAAAAAAATAAAAATATGAAAAGACAAATTAAAAAAATTGCATTACTTATTATAGCAATATTAGGAGTAAATTGTGCAAACGCACAAACAGATTTCTCGATTCATTTAGGTCTGCTTTTCCCACAAGGAGATTTTGCAGAAAGTCGTATGGATAAAGGGCAAGTTGCTTGGGGATACAAAACAGATCGTGCAGGTGCGGGATTAGGTTTTGATGCTGGATTGAAATTTCGCTTTAATGTTCCTTCGGTAAAAGGATTGGGAATTATTGCAAGTGCGGATTTCTTCTTGAATATGCCAAATGATGATGTTAATGATTGGAAAGAAGATATGATTTCTGAACTTGAAGAAGAAGAAGCTTTAGATGAATTTAGCATTGCTATACCTCATTACATAAATGTTCCTATTATGGTTGGGTTAAACTATGAATACGGAATAAATGACAATATTAAGATTTGGGGAGAAGGTGCTTTAGGTCTTAATATCGGCACTTTAACAAGTTTAAAACAATCTGTAAGCGGAACATACGAAGAGTATGATTATTATTATGACTATTATTATTTTTGCTTTAGGGTTTTGGTATTTCAGGAAAAACCCTCCCGAAAATCTTTTAGGAAAGCTTTCTCTTTGCCTTATTGCAGGCGGAGCACTTGGCAATTTTGCCGACAGGATTTTCAGGGGTTATGTTGTTGATATGATTGATGTTAACCTTTTTGACTACCCTGTTTTTAATGTGGCTGATTGCTTTGTGGTTATTGGTGCAATACTTATGTGCGTTTATATTTTGTTTTTTACAAAAGAGGATTAAATTATGGAGAGAATTACATTAGTCTGCGAAAGTGGCGGAACAAGGATAGATAAATATATAAACATAGACCAACTAAGCAGAGCAATGGTGCAATCGCTTATTAATGAAGGTAAAATAACCGTTAATGGCAAAGAAGTTAAAAACAACTACAAATTAAAGAACGGAGACACTATCGAAGTTTTGATTGACGACCCAAAGGAAGCTGATATTGAACCTGAAGATATCCCCTTAGACATTGTGTATGAGGATGACTCACTTTTAGTTGTTAACAAAGCTCAGGGAATGGTTGTTCACCCTGCACCCGGGAACTATTCGGGAACACTTGTTAATGCCCTTATGCATCACTGCAAGGGGAATTTAAGCGGAATAAACGGGGTACTTCGTCCCGGAATTGTGCACAGGATTGACAAGGATACAAGCGGACTTTTGGTAGTTGCCAAAAATGATGAGGCACATCTCGGTCTGGCTGATCAGCTCAAGGGACACCGCATCAACCGCATCTATACCGCCGTCGCCGTTGGAAATTTTAAGGAAGACGAG
>CALCUN010000024.1 GCA_937906975.1 uncultured Bacteroidales bacterium | reverse complement strand
CCATAAACATCTGGACATTCTACTTCTTCTATTGTTACTTGTGGAATGTAGAATGATGGGTTAGGGTTTTTGTTTACAAGTGCTATTCTTGCTGTGTTTTCTACATTAGATAATAATACTTGGAATGTTTGTCCCGATGGAGTGTTCGCATCGCTTAATATTGTAGCAACATAAGTAAAGTTAGAGGTGTCGGCTTCTGATGTAATATCTGAGTTTGTTACATCTAAAACATAAACATCAAACATTACTATGTCTGTTGCATAGTCTTTGTCTATTGATAATGTTAAGGCTTCTGCTCCTGTAAATTCCATTGCAGGGAAAATTAACCAGTCGCTATTTGTTATTGTTTCAGAAGCAGAGAAGTATCCCATAAGAGAACTTCTTGTTGCAACCCCTCCCCAACGATATGTTTGATTACCTCCATTTACGTTTATCCAACAGTGATGAGGAACTGTTCCTCCTATTGAGCCTTGAACAAAGTTTGTTGCAAAATCTTCACTCCAAGGGAATGATTCTACTGGTGCACAAGCTGTGTTGAAACTTTCAAATGTTGGGAAAGCTTGTGAGTCTTCTCCACAGTTTGCAACAACTTGTACTTCGTAAACTGTTGAAGAAGTTAATCCGTTTATTTGTATTGTTGTGTCGTTTGTTGTTCCTACTGTGATAAAGTCTTCTGCTCCTTGTTGTCTGTAAGAAACAGTAAATGATGTTCCTTCTCCGTTAGGATTTGACCAAGTAGCTGTTGTTGAAGTTTGGTCTGTATTAGAGAATGCTAAATTTTGAACTGGCAAACAAACATCTGCTCCTTCTGGTAATCTTGTGAAAATTGCAGAAGGTGCTAAGGTGGTTGAATAAACACCAGAAGGGTCTTCTGGTGTAACTGCTCTTGAATCGCGTGCAGTGTATAAAGTACGGTTTGCTGGTGTAGAGTATTCTGCTCCCATTCCCCAAGCGGTGCTATAAAAGTAAGTACCCATAACTGATCTTACCGCTACAACAAGGTTGTTTGCTCCTGTGTAAATGTATGGAACTTGAAATTCTACATTATGCCAACCTGTTCCTGATAAGGTTAACGAACCTGTATAAACAGATGTAAAATTCTCTGTAAGCATTAATGTATTGCTTGAGAAAGATTGTGCAGAGGTTTCGCTTAATAACACTTCTATTTGGATAGTTCGTGTACCCGCAGTGTTTTCTGAAAGATACCAGCTAATGCCTGAAAGAATACCAGGTGTAAGCTCTGATGATAGGTAAATACTTTGAGAGTAGGCGTAGTTAAATCCTGTTTGAATCAATGCTGTTGATTGATTTGTGTTAGGAAAAGCTACTGTATCTCTCAAAGATGTTTCTTGGGCTTTTAACCCTATGGCAACACATATTGCCATAATCACTAAGAGAAATCTTTTTTTCATTTTTACTTAAAAATTTTAATTATTAAAGTTTGTTGATTTTTTCAAAAACAAAGGTGCAAAGATACTACTTTTTTGAAAAAGAGAAGATAAGAATGTGATGTTATTTTAAAATTTGAGATATTTTCTCTGCTGCGTTTACCCCGTCAATAGCAGATGAAGTAATTCCACCTGCATATCCTGCTCCCTCTCCACAAGGGAAAAGCATAGAAATTTGAGGGTGTTGTAAACTTTCTTTATCTCTTAGTATTCTAACAGGAGAAGATGTACGAGATTCCAAGCCTATCATTGTTGCTTGATTGCTTATAAAGCCTTTGATGCGTCTGTCAAAAACCTTAAAACCTTCCGCTAAATTTTCTGCAACGAGTTTTGGTAGATATTCATTCATATTGCAGGCATACAAACCGCTTGGATAAGATGTAGAACCAATATTGTGTGATTTTTTATTCTTTATAAAATCACTTATTCTTTGAGCAGGTGCTACTTGATTTTGTATGTACATTTTTTGTTCACACTCTTGTTGAAATTTCATTAAAGAGAGTGCTGGTTGTTTGCTATATTCTTTTACGTCTTGTAGTGTAACGCTTACAACAATTCCACTATTAGCAAAGGCTGAGGCTCTATTAGATGCACTCATTCCGTTTACAACAAGGGTTTGTTTTTCTGTTGAAGCAGGAATTATCATTCCTCCTGGACACATGCAAAAAGAAAAAACTCCTCTGTTCTTTACATTATGTACCAACGAATAGGAGGCAGGAGGTAATAAACTTGCTAATTCTTTATTGTGGTATTGACTTGTGTTGATTAATTCTTGCGAATGTTCCACTCTGACGCCCATTGCAAAAGGCTTTGCCTCTATAGCCCAACCTCTTTCTGCAAATAGGTAGTATATATCTCTTGCCGAATGCCCTGTTGCAAGTATTACGGCTTTTGCTTCTATGCTTGTGTTGTCGGAAGTTTTTATTCCGTAGATAGTATTGTTTTTTATTAGAAAATCTGTAACCTTTGTATTGAAATGATATTCGCCACCACATTTAAGAATGGTTTCTCTAATGTTTTTTATTATACGAGAAAGTTTGTCTGTTCCAATATGAGGGTGAGATTCTACTAATATGTTTTCATCTGCTCCGTGATAAACAAAGGTTTCTAATATATCATTGATATTTCCTTTTTTTGTAGAACGTGTATATAACTTGCCATCGGAAAAAGTACCTGCACCACCTTCTCCAAAGCACCAATTAGATTCTTCATTCAATTCTTGATTGCGAGCAATGATAGCAATATCTTTTTTTCTTTCGCTTACGGGTTTTCCTCTCTCTATGATGATAGGTTTAAAACCTTCTTCAATCAGTTTCAATGCAGCAAACAATCCACAAGGCCCTGCACCTACAACAATAATTCGTTCTGCATTAGAAACATCTTGATAGTTACGTTTGACAGGTGTTTTCTCTATTGGTTTATCGCTAATCAATACTTTTAAACAAAAGGTAGGACGTTTTCTTGCATCAATACTTTTACGTAGTATTTTATAATGCAAATTCTGTGGTTTAATTCCACAAGATGATGCGATTTGTTTTCGTAACGCTCCTTCAACAAAGAATTGTTCGCAAGCAATAGTTGTATCTATAATTCTTTCCACCCGTTTATTCAAAAGTAAGGTTTATATAAAAGACTTGTGTTCTTATTTTATCCAATACATCTGAATACATTGTATG
>CALCUN010000023.1 GCA_937906975.1 uncultured Bacteroidales bacterium | reverse complement strand
TTTCGTCTTCAAAGTTTTCTGATGAACGTACTGTTCTTGTATAGGTATATGTTCCGTGTGTTGCGTAGGTATGTAGGATTCTTTCTACGCTTCCTGTTGCATCGTATTCAAATGTAGTAGCTGTGTTTTGGTCAGCGTTGGTTGGTAACCATTTATATGCGTTTACATCAAAGCGATATTCTATTTCTATTGGGGTTGTTCCGTCACCAAAGTCGTATTTTTGCCAATATAGTGGTGCAGCTGAGGCTTGAACGTCATTTACCATAAAGATTGTTTGTCCTAATGGGCTTGTTGGGGTAGATTGTATGTAGGTTAGGTTGTCAAAGATTGGACGTACGTCTAGGATTTTTGTTGTAATATAGGCTACACAGTTTGGACGTGTAGTTTGGGTTCTTGGAGATACTAGTTTTACCGCATAGAATTTTTCTTGTGCATTGCCCATCATGGCTTCGGTTACTATGAGTTCGCTTGTTTCGCTTAGGGCTGGTGAGGTTTCTTCTATTTGTGCTAATTCGTCTTGTGATAGGAAGGTTGATGAGATTTCAAACCATTTGTAAGAGTCAAATCCGCTTGGTGCTGAAGCTATCGTAACGGTATCGCCATTACCTGCACAACCTGGTGTACTAATTAATGCTGGTTCTGAACGTGCTGTGAAATAACCATATCCTCCGTGCGCTGTTGGAGCACAGTCTCCAAGTCTTACTCTTATGGTTATTCTATCTCCAATATATTTTGCAAGGTTAATTTTGATTTCTTGCCATTCGCTCCATATCCAACCTGAATTAGTAGCTGATGTATGCCACACTTCTGGTTCTGTTTGAGGAAGTGTGTTGATTGAAGACTTTTCAAAGAAAGCACAAGCATCAACTAATTCTTCTAACATCGCTCCATTTGTTGAGTTATGTTTCATAACATCAATTTGGAACGTAGGGTTTGAATAGCCTGTGTGTGTTGGGGCTTCCAATACCATAGAATACTTAAATGTAAGCAAACAGTTTTCTTGGTTTACCTCCATTGTATATTGAAGTTGTGAGCAGTCTGCTCCTCCTGTCGCATTGTTAATTTGTGAGGAGTGTGTAAATCCTTCTGGAACCTTTGGTAATTGTCCCGCAGAATAAGAGTCTGTTCCACTAGAAGTATTATAAACTATAAAAAATCGTCCACCTTCATCACTTGCTAACGTAGGATCTGTCCAAGTACTTGTCCAGTTAAATACTGGTTGCGAAGTAGTTCCATTATAAGTTCCTGTTTTCGCTATCCAATTTATATAACCTCCTGTTGAGAAGTCAAGGTTATGTCCTGTAGGCACTTGAGCTTGAAGGCTTAATGCGAATATTAATGATAGCGTTAATGCTATTTGTCTTTTGGTTTTTTTAATTATACTGCTCATATCTTTTTTTTTTTATGTTCTTTTTCTCTTTGATTTAAAAAATTATTTCTTTGCTTTATGACACTTTTTCTTTGCTTTTTGTTTTTTTATCTTAGCTTTATTTTTGTTATTCCTTCGCCTCCAAATTCTACGGCTGCGGCTTTGTAACTTTCTACTTCGGAATTGGTTTTTAAATAATCTCTTATTACTGTTTTTAATATACCATCTCCTTTTCCGTGTAAGATTGATAATTCGCTCTCACCTAATAGTCGTGCTTGATCTATGTGTTTTGAAAGTTTTTCAAGTGCTTCATCTGCTCTGCAACCTCTTAAATCAAGTTGATAAGAGAATTTTGCTCTCAAAACGTTAATATCGTCAAATATAGTATTAAGCTGTGTATTTTTCGCTTTTACGGATTTTTTATTTTTTTGTTGCTTTAAATAGATTTGTTTGTTTACTTTTTGTATTTTGGCAAGAGGTAAACTCAACAACAACTCTCCACATTCTACCTCTACTTTGTTGCGTCTTATTTCTTTAACAATGGCGTAGTTATTGCCATCTTCTAACAACACAACATCGCCTATTGCAAGCGGTGAAGAGTCAAAAGGTATGTTTGTATGAGGATTTTGAACTATTTCTTTAACTTGAATTTGTGGTTCTAATTCTTGCAAGTCTTTTTCTATTGTTTTGACCTCTTGTTGTAGGTCTTGACGTGCTTGAATAGTGGTTTGTTTTTCAGCCTTTGCAGTTTTTATTTTCTCTATTGTGTTTTCTATTTGTTTATTAGCTCCTTGCAAAATTTGTTTTGCTTGTGATTTTGCTTGATAAATGATTTCTTTTTCTTTTTGAGAAATCTCTGCAAGTTTTGCTTTGTATTGATTTACTAAATCATTGAGCAATTCGTCTTGAACCTTTATTACCTCTTGTTTATTCTTAATCTCTATTTTATCTACTTCAAGTTGTTGTAGGCTTTGCTCAAAGTCCATAAATCCTTGTCCTACTTTATCAGAAGCAGACTCTATAATAAGAGGATTAAGTCCGATTGTTTTTGCAATTTCAAAGGCAAAACTACTTCCCGGCTTTCCAATTGAAAGTTTAAAAAGAGGTTTCATATTAGTGGTATCGAAAAGCATCGCTCCATTTACTATGGAATCGTGTTTTTCTGCTAAGAGTTTAAGATTTGAATAGTGAGTTGTAACTATTCCATACGCACCCTTGGAATTTAAATACTCCAAAACAGATTCTGCAATTGCACCTCCTATGCTTGGATCAGTTCCCGTGCCACATTCATCTATAAGAAACAAACACGAATTGTCTGCTTTCTCGGTTAGATTCTTCATATTCAAAAGGTGAGATGAATAAGTACTTAAATCGTTCTCAATGCTTTGTTCATCTCCCATGTCAATAAAAATTCTATCAAATATAGTAACTTCAGAGGTCTGCTTCATAGGAACGAGTATTCCACATTGCAACATATATTGTAGCAATCCTACTGTTTTTAAGCAAACAGATTTTCCCCCAGCATTTGGCCCTGAAATAATAAGTATTCTATTTGATTGGCTAAGTTCTATCTTTAAAGGTACGATTTCTTTGTTATTTATCTTTAAGGCTTCTTCTAACAATGGGTGTCGTGCATCGTACCAAATAAAGCCTTTGCTTTCTGTTTTTATTATCGGCTTTCCTGCCTTTATTTTGTAAGCATACCTTGCTTTTGCTTGAATAAAATCTATGCGAATAAGGAAACGATAAGAAAAAACAAGACTATCAATAAATGGTCTTAGAGTTTCGGTAAATTGAGTTAAAATTTTAGTAATTTCCCTTGCTTGTGCAAATTCTAATTCTCTTAATTCGTTATTTAATTCTACTATTTCAGCAGGTTCAATATAGGAAGTTTGTCCCGTAGATGACTCATCGTGAACAAAACCTTGAAGTCTGCGCTTGTTAGAAGAAGTAATCGGAATAACAGGTCTGCCATTTCTTATTGTAAGTTCGGCATCTGCCGCTGTCCAACCTTGTTGTTTAGAATGATTTAATAGTTTTCTTATTCTCTTTTCAACCTCTGCTTGCTTACGTCTTATATTTACTCTTATAACAAAAAGTTCATCAGAAGCATTATCTAATATCTCTCCATCTTCAGAAAGTATTGTTCTGCAATTTTTAAGTATTGCATCATCTACCTCTACTCCCTCGCTTAAAGAATAAAGTAAAGGGAAATTCTCTTGTGAATTAGAAAGAAACTTCAGCCAATTTGTGATAGTTCTTAGCGAACGCCATAATTCAAAAAGAGCAATTTGAGAAATGAAAGTGCCAGGAATTTTTATTCTCACAAGCTCTTCCATCATATCAAAGTAATCTTCCGTAGGGTATTGTTTATTAGAAAGAATCATATTAAGGAATTCTTCTACTAATCCTAACTCTCTTTCAATCGCATCTTTTGAACGATTGAACTTTATCTTATCTACAAGATACTTTGCAGAATTAGAAATACAACAATCTTTAATTGATTGAAGTATTTGTTCGAACTCTAATTTGTCTTCTAATTTATTTTTTCTTTTCATTGTTCCTTATCGCAAAGTTCTAACCACCTAAATTCTTTTTCCTCTATTTCGCTAAGTAGCGCTTGATATTCCTGTGTTTTTTCTAAAAGATTTTCATTTCCCAATTCGCCAGAAGATAATAATTGTTCTATCTCTTCCTTGCGTGATTCTAAAATTGGTAAAGACTCTTCTATGGCTTCTTTTTCTTTTTTTTCTTTATATGTAAGCTTAACTT
>CALCUN010000022.1 GCA_937906975.1 uncultured Bacteroidales bacterium | reverse complement strand
GGTGAGAGTTGATTTCAACGTTCCTATTGATAAAGGACAAATAACCGATGATACAAGAATAAGAGAAGCTTTACCAACTATTGAAAAACTTCTTAGCGATGGAGCATCCGTTATCTTAATGGCACACTTTGGAAGACCTAAAAAAGGAGGTTTTGAACCAGAGCTAACACTAAAACCAGTGGTTGATTATTTGTCAAAAATGATAAATAAACCCGTTGCATTTACTCAAAGTTTGGATTTTAAAGACATAAAGGCATTGGCAGATGAATTAAAATCTGGTGATGTTATGATGATAGAAAACATACGTTTTTATCAAGGAGAAACCAAAGGAGATGAACAATTAGCAAAAAATCTTAGTGAATTGGGCGATTGTTATGTAAATGATGCCTTTGGAGCAGCACATAGAGAACATTCCTCAACTGCAACAATAGCAAAATTCTTTCCAAATGATAAGTATTTTGGACTTTTAATGGAAAATGAAATAGTAAACTTAAATCGTTTACTCTCCTCACCAAACAAACCTTTTACAGCGATAATAGGAGGTAGTAAAATATCATCAAAAATCGATGTAATACATAATCTTTTACCATTGGTAGATAACTTAATTATTGGAGGCGGAATGAGTTACACCTTTGCAAAAGCAAGAGGTAAAAGAATTGGTAATTCAATTTGTGAAGATGATAAAATGCAAGTAGCATTAGATTTGATAGAAGAAGCAAAAAACAAAGGTGTAAACTTATATTTACCTATTGATATAATGGCGGGAGATGCGTTTTCAAACGATTGTAATGTGAAATATTGCCCTGAGGTAGATATACCAGATGGTTGGGAAGGAATGGACGCAGGAGAAAAAACAAGAGAGTTATTTAGAGAAGTTATATTGAAATCTCAAACAATTCTTTGGAATGGACCTGTTGGTGTATTTGAGTTTGAAACCTTTGCAAAAGGAACAGATGCAGTAGCAAAAGCAGTAGCAGAGGTAACAGACAAAGGAGCATTCTCAGCAGTTGGAGGAGGAGATTCGGTTTCGGCAATAAATAAATCGGGATTTGCAGATAAGATTTCATATATTTCAACAGGTGGAGGAGCAATGTTAGAATTTTTGGAAGGAAAGACATTGCCGGGAATTAAAGCAATAATGGATTAAGACAAAGAAAAGAAATGAGAAAAATAGCGTTAATAACAGGAGCAACCTCAGGCATAGGAAAAGCGTGTGCAATTAAATTTGCTCAAAACAATTATGATATAATAATCACAGGACGAAGAAAAGAACGTCTTGAAGATTTAGAAAAAGAATTAAGAGTATTTGGAGCAGATGTGTTGAGTTTGAACTTTGATGTAAGAAATAATCAAGAAGTAGAACAATATTTAGGTAATCTTTCAGGCAAATGGCAAGATATAGATTTGCTTATCAATAATGCAGGACTTGCAGCAGGAAAAGAACCAATAATTGAAGGAAGTCTTGATGATTGGGAAAGAATGATAGATACTAATGTAAAGGGATTGCTTTATGTTAGTAAGATTATCTTAAAAGGAATGTGTGATAGAAAGAAAGGGCATGTTGTAAATATATGTTCTATAGCTGGAAAGCAAGTTTATTCTGATGGAAACGTATATTGTGCAAGTAAACACGCGGTTGATGCGCTTAGCTTGGCAATGAGAATAGATTGTTTAAAGTATGGAATAAAGGTTACAAATATTTGTCCAGGTGCAGTAGAAACAGAGTTTTCTATTGTAAGATTCCATGGTAATAAAGAACAAGCTGATGCAACATATAAAGGTTTTCAGCCATTAACAGCAGAAGATATAGCGGATACAATTTACTATTGTGTTTCGTTACCTGCTCATGTTTGCATTAATGATTTGACTATTATGCCAACAGCACAAGCAGATTCTTCACACTTCTTTAAACAATAAGCAATAATGTACGATAGAATCATTGATAAGAATAATCCTAATTCAGCTTTGAAGGTACAAGAGGCTCTTGCTGAAATGCCTTCTCAGGTGAATAAGGATTATATTTTTAAATTAAAAAAACGAAAAGAATTAAGCGTTGATGAGTTTGTTGAGGGGATTTTAAAATCTGATAGAATAATACTTTCGCAAGCTATAACCTTAGTGGAAAGTAATAGATTTGACCATCAACAAAAAGCACAACAAATAATAGAAAGATGTTTGCCTTATGCTGGTAAAAGTATAAGACTTGGAATAACAGGTGTGCCTGGTGTAGGTAAAAGTACAACTATTGAGGCTTTAGGTGTTAAACTAACGTCTATGGGACATAAGTTAGCTGTTCTTGCAATAGACCCAACAAGTGAAAAAACAAAAGGAAGTATTCTTGGAGATAAAACAAGAATGGAAACATTGGCTAATGACCCTAATGCTTTTATTCGTCCTTCCCCTTCGGCAGGAAGCCTTGGTGGTGTAGCAAGAAAAACAAGAGAAATAATTGTTTTGTGTGAAGCAGCAGGTTTTGATGTTGTATTTGTGGAAACTGTTGGTGTTGGACAAAGTGAAGTTGTTGCTCACTCAATGGTAGATTTCTTTTTGTTGCTTCAACTTGCAAATGCGGGTGATGAATTGCAAGGCATCAAAAGAGGTATTATGGAAATGGCAGATGCTATCGCTATAAACAAAGCCGAGTTAGACCCAAATAGAGCGGAATTAGCGGCTACACAATATAGAAGTGCATTGAGTCTTTTCCCCGCCAATGAAAATACTTGGAAGCCTATAGTCTTTACATCTTCA
>CALCUN010000021.1 GCA_937906975.1 uncultured Bacteroidales bacterium | reverse complement strand
CAAGAGAAATAAACATTGAATCATTGCCAAGTGGTGCGTATTACTTACGCTTAACAAACAACGACAAAGCTATAATGCGAAAAGTTATTAAAGAATAAGCATTGATTTAACATAAAAAATAAAAGGCGATTGAGTTTTTTCAGTCGCCTTTTTTATTCGCTAAATTTTTGCTTTGCTTTATCAAATTTTTTCTAAGGATTTACAAATTTTTTCTTTACTTTTTTTTCTTTTTTCTTAGGAATATTTTAAGGCTTTTTTGCCTTGGTTTTTTGTTTCTTTGTTTTGGCACATAATTTAAATTATGTAATCCGTAATACAATGCATGATAATGCAGACGACCATGTTTAGAACCATATTCAGAGGTGACAAAATACTTAAAATCAGTATTCATACCAGCCTTTTGCATATACTTACGCAAACGCTTGTGAAACAACTGAATAGGACGTGTATGTTCTTGCAAATCGTGGTCATTTTTTGGATAATGTTCTCTATCAAAAGAAAGCCTTACAAACATTGGGGGGTTATCGTGTTGTAGTGATTCTAGTATTAATCTATCTGATGTTCGTTGTTTTTTCGCAGAAACACATAAATCACATTGAGAACATTTAACTACTAGAAAAAGCGGTTTAACTTCGCCAGTATAAGGATTTAATAATGAATATTCTAATGCTTCTTTTTCACTTATTTTATAAACTGGGTGGTATAAGTGTCTGACTTCTTGCCAATTATCAGGTCTATGAAATAGGATAGGGGAGAGGTCTTTAGTAGGTTTAACACCTTTGTTAAGAAAATAATGAGAAAATATATTAATTTCTGGGTGTTTTATTTGCTGGTCTAATGCTACTTGCTCTTTACATTGCTCATCAAGTTGCAATCTCTTACCATTAGGAAACAAAACAACATCATTGCCATTTAATACAAATTGCCAAGCCAGCGGGTGGCGAATAATTCTCGGATACTCACATTTAATTATATGACTTGACATTGTTATTATTTATTTGTATGATGCAAAAATACAAAACTTTTTTTAACTAACAAATTTTTTTTAATTTTTTTTAATGAGTGGGTTTTCACAAACAACCTTTCAAACCATTACGCAACGTGCACTAATTCAAAGAGGTGTCAGTTGCTCATATAAAGGCAAGTAATATATGAGGAGCAAATGTTTTTCTCCACTTTCTTATATGAAAAAAAGTTATTAACAATGCTGGATTACGTCACGCTTCCTGCCACTTCGTTCTAGTCGCTCCCAAACGGACTCCGACCATTAAGGGCAAACGAAATTTAAGTAGGAATTTTTGCCCTTACTGGTCGGTACGTTTGGGGAAGTTCAAGGTACCTGCGCATCATTAATAACTTTTTTTTTGGTTGGGTCGTTGCTAAAAAATTTTGTCCTAAATTATTTGCCTTTATATGAGCATAACAAAGCAACTCACTGAAAACTCAGCAAGTTGCAATTTATTATTAGTTGTTATGTTTCAACTAATTAGGAGATAAAAAAACAGCATATAAACCTGCACAAATAGCAAGAATAAAAGCTATTCTTATAATCCAAGTAATTGTTTTTAAATATTCTTCCATTATCTTCTAAATCCTTTAATTTGAACTGGAGAGCCGAAACTCATACCAAAAGGAGTTATTCCAAAACTTACATTTAAAGCATCTAAAGTTTGACCAGCACCATATAAAAACGTTCCATAACCAGTAGAATCAAACCAAGCACGATTTTCTAAAGTTTTACGCTCAAAGTTTTGATATCTTCCAAAGGAATCTTGTGAAATCATTTCTTTTCTATAGACATCTTTACCCATAGAATAAACATATAAGTCATAATAACTCATTCGCTGACCATTTAAAGCAAAATTATTTGATGGTTCAAACAACATTGCTTGTAAACGATTTGCAAAACGATTTCCAACAGTAAGAGTAAAAATATAATCTATATTTTGCTCTGTCTCTTTATTTAACAAGCCTGCACGTCTTAATTCTTCTTTAATAATGTTTCTTCTATCAGTCCAAGTTTGGACAAACCAATTATTTTCATTAAAGATATTTCTATATTTTTCTAGCTCTGTTTTACTTTGATTCCTTAAAAGATTAATTTCTTCTTGCATCTTAATCATTCTTTGGTCAAATTCTTCTTGAAAAGTTGATACAATTTTTTCCTTTTCATCAGCCTGAGCCTTAACAAATCGTGTAAACTCTTGTTCTGTCTTTTGTTTATCTTCTACTAAATCAGTATTAGCATTTATATTTCTTGCTTCAGCTTGTTTTACTTCCTTATCTGCATCAAGATTTTGTATTTGTTTAGACATTAACATAACATTAGCCATTGCCATAGGGTCTAACGCATAACGTTCGTTTTTACTTGCTTTCATTTCTGGAGCAGAACCAGCAGTATTTGTAGGAGTACCATATAACAAATTAGGATTTAATCCAGCTTGTCGCAATCTGGTAAGCTGATTGGCTGGTGTATTATATTCGGTTTGCATACGCCATAATTCAACATTTTGGCGATTTGCTTCTTCTTGCATTTCTCTGTTTGATTGGTTGTTTTCTCTATTTGCAAA
>CALCUN010000020.1 GCA_937906975.1 uncultured Bacteroidales bacterium | reverse complement strand
AAAGAAAGAGTAAAAGTTGAAGCAGCAACTCAAACATACGCAACAATAACTCTACAAAACTATTTTAGAATGTACTCAAAATTGGCAGGTATGACAGGTACTGCCGAAACAGAAGCAGGAGAATTGTGGGATATCTACAAATTAGATGTTGTTACAATACCAACAAATCGCCCTGTTATTAGACATGATAATGACGACTTAATATATAAGACAAAAAGAGAAAAGTTTGCAGCTGTTATTAACGAAGTTGAACGTTTGATTGGAGAGAAAAGACCTGTGCTTATTGGTACAACAGATGTTGAAACTTCAGAATTGTTGTCAAAAATGTTGAAGTTAAGAAAAATAGAACACCAAGTTCTTAATGCTAAACTTCACAAAAAAGAAGCGGACATCGTAGCACAAGCAGGTAGAGCTTCAGCTGTAACAATTGCAACTAACATGGCAGGTCGTGGTACCGACATCAAACTTCAAGAAGGTGTAAAAGAAGCAGGTGGATTAGCAATTATAGGTACAGAACGCCACGAATCTCGTCGTGTTGATAGACAGTTAAGAGGTCGTTCTGGACGTCAAGGCGACCCAGGTAGCAGCCAATTCTTTGTTTCTTTGGAAGACAAACTTATGCGTTTGTTTGGTTCTGACAGAATGGTGAAAGTGATGGATAGACTCGGCTTAGAAGAAGGCGAAGTTATACAACACTCCATGATGACAAAGAGTATTGAAAGAGCTCAACGTAAAGTGGAAGAAAATAACTTTGGAATCCGTAAGCGTTTGTTGGAATACGATGATGTAATGAACAATCAAAGAACTGTAATCTATACAAAACGCCGCAATGCTTTATATGGAGATAAACTTTCAATAGACATTTCAAATATGATTTATGATACATTAGAAATAATGGTGTCAGATTTCAAAGATGACTATGAAGGATTTTCATTAGAATTTATAAAAGTATGCGGATACGAATGTCCAATAGATGAAACTACTTTTATTAAAAACAGAACAAAAGAAAACGTTGAAACTTTATACGAAAACGTTTACGCATATCAAAAAGAAAGATTAAGCAATCTATCTAAGTTAGCTTTCCCATTTGTAAAAAATATCTATGAGGCAAAGAGCTATAAATACGAAAATATAGCATTCCCTATCACAGACGGAAAACGTATGATTACAGCAATAGCTCCAATCGAAAAATCATACAATACAGAAGGAAAAGAAATAGGATTGTCTGTTGAAAAGAGTATAACTTTACAAATAATTGACAATGCTTGGAAGGAACATTTAAGAGAATTAGATGATTTAAAACAATCGGTTCAAAATGCTTCATACGAACAAAAAGACCCATTGTTAATCTATAAGTTTGAGTCGTTCTCGTTATTTGAAAAGATGTTAGGCTCAATAAATAAAGATATAACTTCATTCTTATGTAGAGCTTCTCTTCCAATAGCTGAACAACAACAAGTAAAAGAGACAGATTTGCCAAAGACAGATAATAAAGGTATAAAGACCTCACGCAAGGAAGAAACAAAACCTAATAATCCCTCAGAACCACAAAAGATACAACCGGTTCATGTTGAGAAAAAAGTAGGAAGAAACGAGCCTTGCCCATGTGGAAGTGGCAAAAAATATAAGAATTGTCATGGTAAAAACGAAGCAGGACAAGAGTAGTATATAATAAAACTTGAAATAAATTTTGTCAAGTCAAATATTAGTACTACTTTTGCAAACTCAAAAAATAGTAATTATTAATAAATTAAAAAACAAAGCCTTATGGTAAGACAGTATGAAACCGTTTTCATCGTAACTCCCGTTTTATCTGAAGAGCAGATAAAGGAAACGGTAAAAAAGTATCAGACTTTATTGACTGATAACGGTGCTGAAATAGTTTTCGAGCACAATTGGGGAATGAGAAAGTTAGCTTATCCTATCCAAAAGAAAACAACAGGATTCTACTACTTAATAGAATTCCGTGCAGAAGGAGAAGTAATAGCAAAATTAGAAACTGCATACAAGAGAGATGAAAGATTACTTCGTTTCTTAACAGTTTCATTAGACAAACACGCTATTGCATACAATGAAAAGAAACGTGCAAACGGATTAAAGAGCCAACAAAAAGCACAAGAAGAAAAAGTAGCAGAATAACCCTTAAAAAAGAATAGAGATGGCAAACGAAACAGAAATAAAATATTTGACACCTATCGCAGTAGAAACACAAAGAAAAAAATATTGTCGTTTCAAAAAAAGCGGAATTAAGTATATTGATTACAAAGATGCAGATTTCCTTTTGAAGTTTGTTAACGAACAAGGTAAAATATTACCAAGACGTATCACAGGAACTTCAAATAAATATCAAAAGAAAGTATCACAAGCTGTAAAACGTGCAAGACATTTAGCGTTAATGCCATATGTTGCAGACTTATTAAAATAAAAAGGAGATTGAATCAATGGAAATTATATTAAAACAAGACGTAAATAAGTTAGGGTATAAAGACGAGATAGTAAAAGTAAGAGACGGATACGCAAACAACTATCTTATACCACAAGGATATGCAATGGTTGCAACACCTTCTAACAAAAAAATATTAGCTGAAAACCTTAAACAAAGAGCTTTTAAAGAAGCAAAAATAAAACAAGATGCTGAAGCATTTGCTGAAACATTAAACAAAATAGAAGGTTTAAAAATTGCAGCTAAAGCAAGCGAAACAGGAAAGATATTTGGTTCTGTAAACACAATTCAAATAGCTGATGCAATAAAAGCGCAATTTGATGTTGAAGTTGATAGAAAGAAAATATCAATCGTAGGAGATGCAATTAAAGAAGTGGGAACTCACAAAGTTATTGTATCTGTTTACAAAGAAATAAAATCAGAAATTACATT
>CALCUN010000019.1 GCA_937906975.1 uncultured Bacteroidales bacterium | reverse complement strand
ACCGTGTCTCAGTTCCAGTGTGGGGGACCTTCCTCTCAGAACCCCTAGACATCGTCGCCATGGTGGGCCGTTACCCCGCCATCTAGCTAATGTCACGCGAGCCTATCCGTTTCCGAAATTCTTTAATGTTTAAAAGATGCCTTAAAAACATACTATGGGGTATTAGTCGGCGTTTCCACCGGTTATCCCCCTGAAACGGGCAAGTTGCTCACGCGTTACGCACCCTTGCGCCGGTCGCCATCAAGACTTCGACGAATCTCCGTCTCATGCTGCCCCTCGACTTGCATGTGTTAAGCCTGCCGCTAGCGTTCATCCTGAGCCAGGATCAAACTCTTCATTGTAAAAAAGTTCTTTATTTCTTAAATTAACGGTTATTGTTTCCTTACTCTAGGTACAAATACTCTTCCGTATTTGTCCGCTACCTTGGTTCCTATTGTTTCAAAGATCATTTCCCCTAAACTTCGCCTCGCATCGCCCCTCCGTACCTCGTGTTTTGGGATTGCAAAAGTACTACCTTTTTCTTTACTACCAAACTTTTTTTAACTTTTTTTTCGATTAGTTGCGCTAACTTACTGATTTTACGTGAGATTATTTTTCTAAATATTTTACTCGTTTTTTTCTTTTTATAGGCGTTTCTTGGGTTTTTGTAGCGTTTTTTTGGTTTTTGATGGCTTTCTTTTGTTTAGAGTGTGTTATTTTTTAGTTTTGGGGCTTATTTTTCTTTATATATATGTTGTATGTCTTAGGTTATTTTGATTTTTCTTTGCTTTTTTTGTTTTTTTCTTTGCTTTTTTGCGCGTTTTCTTAGGATTTTTTATTGATAGTTATTTTATTTTACTCTCAGCACTTGCCCTATACTTATTCTAGCGGCTTGTTTTCTTGTCATATTATTTAGTTTACAGATTTGGTCTATGGTAACTCCATATTTCTGTGCAATCTTTGCTACGGTATCGCCTTTTCTGACTTTATGATTTACTCTATGTTGTTCTGGCTTTTTACCTGTTATATTTTCTTTTATTTCTTCAGCAGAGGTTTGTGTGTTGATTGCTTCGTTTTCGGAAGATACTATTGGGGTTTCGGTATTAAAGCTTGATGGAGTTTGACTCTCTTCTGTTTTTGTTTCTTTTCGATAGGCTTCTTTTTTATGTATTGTTAACAAGTCTCCTATTCTTAGATATTTTCTTTTGCTTGCTTTTTTGTTCCACGATTTTAATTCTTTTACGCTTACTCCATAGCGTTTTGCAATTGAGCCCCAATTTTCGTTTTTACGTATTTTGTGATATACTACTCTATCTCTATATTCTATTTCTCCATTTGCTATTTGTCCGTTCTTTACTCTGCCTTCTCCAAAGTATTCTTCTTTTTTGAAATTAGATATACTATCTTCTAAGGTTACGAAATCACTAATACGAGATAAAGGAAGTGTAATGCTATATTTGTCTTGAGTTCCAAGAATTACATCTCTCTTATATTGAGGATTCATTTCTCTTAATTGATCTATGGATATATTCATCACTTCTTCCACTTGTTTGAAGTGAATATCTTGGTTGAGCATCACTGTGTCGGCAAGAAGTGATAAAGGTCTTGAAATAGATTCTACTTCTATGCCATGTTCTTTATAATATGTCATTGCATATACAGCTGCTATGTAAGCTGGAACATATCCTCTTGTTTCTCTTGGAAGGAAGTCATACATTCCCCAAAAGGTTTCTTTACCTGAACGGCGTATTGCTTTGTTTACATTTCCTGGTCCACAGTTGTAGGCTGCTAATGCCAAGGTCCAATCACCATATATTCTATATAGGTCTTTCAAATAGCGAGCTGCTGCCATAGTTGCTTTAATTGGGTCTCGTCTATCATCAACATAAGAGTTTATTCTAAGATCATAGGTTCTTCCTGTGGAGTGCATAAATTGCCAAAGCCCTGTTGCACCTGCTCTTGATACGGCTGTTGGATTTAAAGCAGATTCTATTATTACAAGGTATTTCAATTCTTCTGGCACGCCTGCTCTATCTAAAATGTCTTCAAAGATTGGGAAGTAGTATTTACTAAGTCCTAACATTACTCCTACTCTATCTCCTATTTTATCTACATAATATACAATGTGAGAACGTACCTTATCATTATAGGTCAATTCTATTGCAGAAGGAATTCTTCTTAATCTTTTTGCAATTACACTATCTGGCAAATCTGCTGCTTTCACTCGCTCTGGATTTGCCTTAACAGAAGGATTGAATCTTTGCTTTATCAATTTAGCATTTTGTTTCATGGAATATTTTTGCAACAAGCTATCGTAATTCCTTTCAAATTGAGTATAGATTTCGGAATTATCTACTTCTTGTGCCGACAATGGAATGCTAAAAAGCATTGCTAATATAATGTATAGTAACTTATTTCTCATAATCTGATAAAAAAAATGAGGTGTAAAATTACAAAAAAATAAGAAACCGAGAATAATTCTGCTAATTTTTCTTAATTTTGTAGTCTGATAGTTAATTTTTTTATGTATTACAAAAAGATGAAATTATGAAAATAGTAATTCCTATGGCGGGTATGGGAAAAAGATTACGCCCTCATACATTAGTAACGCCAAAACCATTGATAGAATTAGCAGGTAAACCAATCGTTCAACACTTGTGCGAAGATATAAGAGAAGTTGTTGGAGAAGAAATAGAAGAAATTGGTTTCATAATTGGAGATTTCGGAAAAGAAGTAGAAAACAACCTATTAAAAATAGCAGAACAATTAGGTACAAAAGGCAAGATTTACTATCAAAAAGAGCCTCTTGGAACTGCACATGCTATTCTTTGTGCGAAGGAAAGCCTTTCAGGAAAAGTAACAGTAGCTTTTGCAGATACACTTTTTGATGCAGGCTTTACATTGGAAACAAACGAAGATGGAATTATTTGGACACACAAAGTAGAAGACCCAAGTGCATTTGGCGTTGTGAAGAAAAACGCTGACGAAACAATATGCGGATTTGTAGAAAAGCCAAAAGAGTTTGTAAGCAACGAAGCTATAATTGGTATTTACTATTTCAAAGATGGAGAAAATCTTAGAAACGAACTTCAATATTTAATAGATAACAACATCACAAAATCTGGAGAATATCAATTAACAGACGCTCTTCAAAATATGCTTGACAAGGGATTGAAGTTTAAAACAAACGATGTGAAAGAATGGTTAGACTGTGGAAATCCTGCGGCAACGGTTGAAACTTGCGGAAGAGTGTTAGAGTTGAAGACAACAGAGCGTGGGTGTTATGAATTAGCAGAAGAATTATTGAATGAATACGTTATAGAAGACAATACTTTGATTATTCAACCTGTTTATATAGGAAAAGGAGCAGTAATTAAAAACTCTATCATAGGACCACGTGTTAGCATAGGAGAAAACTGCAAAATAAACAACTCTTGCGTAAAAGACTCTATGGTAGGCAAAGAAACCGTAATAGAAAACGCTATTTTGAAAAATAGTATGATAGGTTCATTTGCAAAAATAGAAAACAAAGAACAAGAATTGAACTTAGGAGATTATAGTTGTATAAATTAATTAACAGATGAAAAGTAGCGGCATCATATTAACATTATTGTCTATAATTATTTGCTTATATTCTTGTAAAAATCAAGAAAAAGCAATTAAGCAACCTAATGATAACGACATTAAAGTGGCACAAATGGTTATTGATGCCGCTACTCAACGTGAAATTGGTAATATAGAAACAGCCTCTTCTATATATAAAGAAATCATTAAACAACAACCCGAAAATTCACTTGTGTATTACCAACTCTCTTCCATAAATTATGAACAACGAAACATAGCAACAGCCATTGAATACAACTTAAAAGCAATAGAATTAAATCCAAAAAATCATTGGTATCGCACTCAATTAGCCGAAATCTATCTTCAAACAAAACAAATCGAAAAAGCGGCAGAGCAATATCGTGCTATAATAGATTTACAGCCAAATGTAACAGAATATTATATGGAATTGGCGGGCATTTACGCAGATGCCAATATGTTTGATAAAGCAATAGAGATTATAAACTTGCTTGAAAAAAGACAAGGTGTGAATGAATATTGCTCAATGTCGAAATACAGAATCTATAAACAATTAGGAAAACAAGAAAAAGCCATAAAAGAAATAGAAAACCTTTGCAAAGAATATCCAAGCAACATATCATATCTATCAACCTTAGCACAAAATTACTTATCAAAAGGAGAAGACAAAAAAGCCTTAAACCTTATGAAAAAAGTAGAAGAAATAGATTCTAATAACATAGAAAACATAGTTGCTTTATTAGAACTCTATTACAAAAAAGGCGATAGAGAATCCGCAGAAGTCTATATAGATAAACTATGTAGGAATACGCAAATGAATTTTGAAGAAAAAAATGGATTAATCCTAACTCTATATCAAGAAACAGTAGATGAAGACCCACAAACTCTAAAAAACTATATGAATCACTTGGAAACAATGTCAAAAATGTATCCAGAAGAAGGACGTTTGTGGCAGTTTCTTTCTATTGCTTATATGAGAACATTCAGAATGGCAGATGCCTACATAGCATGTAAAAAAGCAGTAGAATATGGAGTGAACGACTTGGATTTATTCAAAAACTGCGTAATAGTTCAACAAATAAACGATAACCCAAAAGAAATAATCGAAACTTGTGATAAAGCTTTGAAATACTACCCACGAGAAATTATTTTCTATATCGTAAAAGGACATAATCTAAATGCGATAGGAGAATACACCTCTGCGATAGAAGTATTTGAAAAAGGCTTTAAACTAAAACCAAAACAAAACGATCATTTAATAGACCTTTACAATGGTTTAGCAGAGGCACATTACAGAACAAAAAACTATGAGAAAGCATGGAATTTCTTTGAAAAAGTTTTAGAAATATCTCCAAACGATTTCCCAACTTTAAACAATTATGCTTATTATCTTTGCATAGAAAAGATAAATCTTGACAAAGCCGAAGAAATGTCAAAGAAAACCTACGATGCAGAAAGCGAAAACATAACTTTTGCTGACACTTACGCTTGGATTCTTCACACAAGAGGAGAACACCTTAAAGCAAAAGAAGTTTTAGACAAGTTTTTAGATTCAAAAGATAATTGGAGTGCAACCATACAAGGGCATTACGAGGAAATTTTAAAAGCTATAAAATAACCTCATCATCAACGGTTATTACCCTTGTTTGATTTTCCATTACCTCTATTTTGATTTCTGTCATATCATCAGGTAAAAGCGGAAGAATGTTTTCACACCATTCCATAAAGCAATAGTTTCCGCTATAAATATAGTCATCAAATCCTATATCTACCGCTTCTTGAAGATTTTTTATCCTATAAAAATCGAAATGATAAATAGTGCCTGCCTTTTCTGAATAATATTCATTTACTATTGCGAAAGTTGGCGAACAAACATTGTCCTCTACTTCTAAAACCTTACACAAAGATTTTGTAAGTGTAGTTTTCCCTGCCCCCATTTGCCCATTCAAAGAAAAATGTCTTGCATTTGGAAAATCCTTTAAAATACTTTTTGCAACCTCATCAATACAAGACAAGTCTGTAAGCGTATATTGTTTTTTCATTTCTTTCTATTTGTTTGTCAATTTTATGAAAGGAATCATAATTTCTTCCATTGAAATACCTCCATGTTGGAAGGTATTCATATAATATTGTACATAATGATTGTAATTTGTAGGATATGCAAAGAAATCATTAGAACGAGCAAAGATATATGGAGAAGAAATATGTAGTCTTGGCAGGAAAATATCCTCAGGATTCTTTACATCAAACACTTCCTTAGGATTATAATCCATAAGTTTACCAACCTTATATCTTAAATTAACAGAAGCATCTTTTGTTGAACGAATTTTTATAGGATTGTTTATCTTTACTGAGCCGTGGTCAGTTGTTATGAAAATATTTACCTTCTTGGAACTTAAAAATTTTATGACTTCCAAAAGCGGTGAGTGTTCAAACCAAGTTTTTGTTACACTTCTATATGCTTTTTCGTCCTCTGCCAATTCTCTAACTAAGGCAGAATCTGTCCTTGCATGAGAAAGCATATCTATAAAGTTGTAAACAATTATATTTAATTTGTTTTGTAAAAGGTTTGGTAAGTTATCTATCATCTTCTTACCATAATTCATATTCAAAACCTTATGATAAGAAGTCTTTATATTGAGATTATGTCTTGTAAGATTCTTTTGGAAAAATATGTATTCGTTTTGGTTTTTCATTCCTTCTTCATCTTCATCTATCCACAAATCTGGATAGGTTTTCTTTATTTCCGAAGGCATTAATCCCGACAAAAGTGCATTGCGAGCATATTGAGTAGTAGTTGGAATTATGCTATAATAAATATCTTCGTTTTCTACTCTGAAATATTGTTCAATCTGCGTTTGCAATGCCTTCCATTGGTCAAAGCGAAAGTTGTCTATGATAATCAGGAAGTTAGACTTGTCATCTTTTTTCAAAGCGGGAAATAATTTTTCCTTTAAAAGCGTATGAGAAAGCAAAGGAATATTTTCGTTTTTCTTTACAATCCAATCCACATAGTTTTGTTGGTAATATTTTGAGAACTGATTATTCGCCTCTTGCTTTTGTTGCTTTAAGATTTCAAACAATCCCACATCATTAGATTCAGCAAGGGTCAATTCCCAATATACTAATTTTTTATAAAGCTCTATCCACTCTTGCCAATCTAAACGCTCTTGTAATTTCATTCCTATTTGACGAAACTCTTGCTGATAACTCATTGTTGATTTTTCGCTTACAAGACGTTTTGTCTCTAAGTGCTTTTTCAAAGTAAGTAAGATTTGATTTGGATTTACGGGTTTGATAAGATAATCCGAAATCTTCGAGCCAATAGCCTGTTCCATAATCTGCTCTTCCTCACTCTTTGTAATCATTATTATAGGAAGTGCGGGATAACGCTCCTTAATGATATTCAAAACCTCTAAGCCCGAAAGCCCAGGCATATTCTCATCTAAAAAAACTATATCAATATTTTCTTCTGACAAAATATCCAAAGCCTCATTACCATCTATTGCAAGCGAAAAGGCGTAACCCTTCGTTTCAAGAAAGAGAACGTATGGCTTTAATAAGTCAATTTCATCATCTACCCAAAGAATCTTAACCATATTCCAATACTTTAAAATATAGAATTAGAACGTTACTTTATGGGATTTTGTTATAAAAATATCAAGAAAACTATTTAATAAAATTAGCTATTGCACTCTCATCTATATTGATAGACTTGTACAAATCAACAACCTTTCCATTATCCAAAAGCACGATAATAGGTTGTCGTCCCTTTGTTGCAGAAAGGAAAAGCAAAGGAGGGACTTTACTTGTTGGCAATAATTCAGCACCCGTTTCTTTATAAAAAACATCTATGCTTTCGGGTTTTCCCCAAAACAAAATAGCAAATTTTTCTTTCTCTAACTTATGACGCTTTATCATCACGTCTAATTTAATTGCTGTACGTTTACAGTGTTTGCAACCCGTAGAATAAAGACACAAAACCTTCTTTCCTTCTTTTAGATTCATACTTTGAACACTATCCAAGCCCAAAAGCATTTCAAAACTTTCCATATTCAACTCTGCCTGTTTGCCATAAAGTTTATGAACTATCACATCAGGAGGTCTTACTATGAAAGAGGTTGCAAGAGGCAAGAGTAAACAACCTGCAAGAATAAATTTTGCAAATTTTGTTTTCCAACCCTTTTCAAAAAACAAGCCTACGGAAAGTGCAAGCAAGATAATATTTTTTACTATCGTTTGAGAATCCGATAAGATAAGCACCTCTCCAAAGCAATGACAATTCTCCGCATCTACCTCAAAGAAAAGGGGTTTCAATAAGACATATATCGTAAAGAAAGCAAGGCTTCCAACTGTCAGCCAACGCGATAGTTTAGGATAAATGCCAAGAATTAACATCAATCCTAAACATGCTTCTCCTGAAATAAGTATTCTTGTTAAAAAATTGGTAAGATTCCAAGAAAATAACTCATGTTCAAATACGAACATATCGAATGCTTCTATTGAAATATACTTTGTAACCGCAGAAGCAACGAAAACTAAACCAATAATTATTCTTAGTATTACTAAGCCTATTTTCTTGAAATCCATATTAAACTAAATCTCTACGCAACTAAAAGGATTATTTCCGAACTCTGCTTTTTTAGCATCAAACATTATATCAGAGCAACTTCCTGCCCAATCATAATATTGGTATGTTTCATTTCCGTATGTACAACTACAATCTGTTGTTTCTGTACATGCTGTAAAAATTGCACAACCCAAAACTACTGATAATACTACTAATATCTTTTTCATTGCTATATCGTTTTTATTTAAAAAAAAGGAATACTCCTTGAAGAGTATTCCTTAATAATTTCTCTAATCTATGGATTAGCGTTCTACACAGCTTAAAGTTAATCCTAATTCTTCAGCATCAACCCATTCTTCTGGAAGAGTTAAATCTGCATAAGTAACTTCTTCGCAAGTTCCTACAAATTCTGTTATTGTAGCTGCTTCTTCAGTGAAGATATCTACTGAAACCATATCAGATGATATTGTACAATCACAATCTGCTTTTTGTTCACAAGCTGCGAAAGCTAAGAAAGCTCCCATTAAAACTAATACTTTTTTCATAGCGTACTAAATTTATTTTTTAATTAACAATTTCCTACTCTATTTTTAAGGATTTTCGGTTCTTCCCCGTAAGATTTCCTCTTACCGTTGGCAAAATTAAGAAAAGAAATCTAAACTACAAAATTTTTTCTTTGATTTAGAAAATTTTTTCTTTGATTTAGAAAAATATCTCTTTGATTTAGAATTTTTTTTCTTTGACTTAGAAATGATACATCAAAGACAGATTTATGTAATGATGATATTGAGCATTACTTATCTTTACATCATAATTAAATATCTCATATTCACCAGGTCTAATGCTTATAATTGAGTAATTATATGTAGCATCTACTGAAAAATGTTTTGAAAAACTATAGTTTAGCCCGCCAGATATAAGTAGGTTTACCGCTCTAAAAGGATTTTCCCCTAAAATTTCTATTCCTCCTGCTGTGGTTTCTTTATCATAAATTAAGACAGAAGGGATTAAACCCGCTTTAAAATCTATTTTTTCAGAAAATCTATATCCTGCATACAAGCCCCAATCAATGTAATTGGTTGTTAATTCCACTTGGTCAAAGTTTACGTTTTTGCTACTTGCAACTCTGCTGCCTTTCATAGTGAAAGATAAATCTGTAAAGAAGAAAACCTTATCGTTTATATCTCTTTCAACAAAGGCTCCTGCTCTTAACCCAATTTTATTGTAGCCCGAAATTCCGTCTCCATCAACTTGCGAAGGCGTAATACCAAATTGCAATCCTGCACGAAAGTCTTGTGCCTTTACAACAAAGGGTAAAACCAAGACAATTAAACTTATAATTAAAATTACTTGCTTTTTCATATTACATTAATAAGAATGGGTTATGTGTTTTTTCGTAATCTACTGTTGAATAAGGACCGTGTCCTGGATATACTTTGGTTTCTTCTGGAAGAGTAAGGATTTTTTCTCTTATGTTAGAGAGTAGCAAATCTAAATCACCTGTTGGTAAATCTGTTCTGCCGATTGATTGTGCAAAAAGTGCATCTCCTGTTATCACATAGCCTTCTTCTGCATTGTAATAGCTCAAACTTCCTTCGCAATGGCCTGCTGTGTCAAGGCATTCTATCTTGCTGTTTCCAAATTCTATTACATCACCTGGCATAATGGTTTTTATTTCTACGTTGTTTATATCTCCAAGTTCAAATCCCATCATTGCTGCTTGGTTGTTTGCAGTATTGAACATTCTTACTGCGTCTATGCTCATTGTTATAGGCAAAGAGAATTGTTTGCAAGCAAATGCGACGCCGCAAAGATGATCTACATGTGGGTGAGTAAGCAATATATGTTTTACTTTTAAGCTATTCTGTTCTATAAAGTTGATTATTTCTCTTTCTTGTAAGGCTCCTTGTGAGCAAACATCAACTAAAACACATTCTTTAGTGTCATCAAATAATATATAACTGTTTACTTCAAAGTGATTTTGTGGTATGATTTCTATCATGGTTTATTCCTCCATTGTTTTTGCGTTGTTCCAAATTTTATCCATTTCTTCAAGTGTCATTTCTTGAAGTTTTTTGTTTTGTTCTTCTGCTACTTTTTCTATGTATTGAAAACGTTTTATGAATTTACGATTTGTTCGTTCTAAGGCGTGTTCGGGTTTTATTTTTAAAAAGCGTGCATAGTTTATTAGTGCAAATAAAACATCTCCAAACTCTTCTTCTATTTTTTCTTGCGAATCTTGAGCTTCTACTTCGTGTTCTAATTCTTGCAATTCTTCTTTTACCTTATCCCAAACTTGTTGAGGGTTTTCCCAATCAAAGCCTACGCCTGCTGCTTTTTCTTGTAATCGGTACGCTTTTATTAAAGAATCTAATGCTCTTGGGACTCCTGAAAATACGGAGCTTCTTCCCTCTGTCATTTTTATTTGTTCCCAAGTTTTTTTAACATCTTCGGCATTTTCTACTTTGACTTCTCCGTAAATGTGTGGGTGTCGTCTTATTAGTTTTTCGCATAGGGAATCTATTACCGATTTTATGTCAAATTCTCCTTGCTCACTGCCAATTTTTGAATAGAAAACAACGTGCAAAAGCAAATCGCCAAGTTCTTTTTTGATTTCTTGATTATCGTTCTCCTCAATTGCTTGTGCTAATTCATAGACTTCTTCTATTGTATTGGATTTTAGACTAAGGTTTGTTTGTTTTTTATCCCATGGACATTTGCTTCGCAATTCGTCCATTATGGTTAATAGTCTGGAAAAGCTTTCTTGTGCTTGTTTATGTTTGTTTTCTTCCATTTTTTATTCCCAATTATTGGCTATTCTTATGATTTCATCTACGTTTTGTGCATTCATACATTTGAAATGCTTTTTAGGACATTGTTTATAGCCTAATTTACTACACGGACGACAAGATAGATTTTTTACTTCAAAGTTGTGGGTTTCAGCTTGTGAGTTTTCGCTTCTGTAAGGATACATTCCAAAATCCATAACAGTGTTTCCCCATAGGCAAATTATGTTTTTGTCTAAGGCAGATGCGATGTGCATAAGTCCTGTGTCGGCAGTAATTACTCCAAGTGAGTTTTTGATTAAGGCACTGCTTTGATTGATGTTGTATGCTCCGCATCCGTTAAAAACTTTTGAGCCTATTTCTTTTTCAACCTTAAAGGCCTTTGCGTAATCTGTCTTATCGCCTAAAAGTATTATTGGTTTGTCTATTCCTTTGCATATTTGGGATAAGATATTCAAAGGCATTTGTTTTGTAAAGTGTTTACTTCCTACTACGATTGCGACATATCCGTTGTGAAAGTCTAACGGCAAGGCATCAGGTGATACAAAATCTTCTTCATGCAAAAAGAAATCTAATCCCTTATTGTCATTTACTACTCCTAATTTGCTTGCGGCTTTGAAATATCTATCAACTATGTGAATATTTGGTAGAGAATTTATTTTAAGTTTTACAAGCAATAGCTTTTTTAGGTTCAATTTAGGAAAGGCTTTGCTTTTTACTCCAAGCATTGCCTTTATTTTTAAGGTACGAAGGTTGTTGTGTAAATCAACTATGTAATCAAATTTGTTTTTTCTTAATTTTCTAAACAAATCTGCATCTTCTAACAAATGTATTTTATCAATATATTTGTTGTTTTGCAAAAGTGAATAGTTCGATTTCTTGGTTAAGTAATGTATTTCTACATTTTTTAATTGCTGTTTTAACGCTCTAACAACGGGTGTGGTTAAAACTATATCTCCTATTGAGGAAAATCTTATAATTAATAGTTTCTGTCGTTCCATTATCCTACACTATTGTCTAAACTTATAGATAATAATTTTTGTGCTTCGACTGCAAATTCCATAGGCAACTTATTCAACACTTCTTTTGCATATCCATTAACGATAAGTCCGATTGCACCTTCTTGACTTATGCCTCGCTGACGACAATAGAAAAGTTGGTCTTCCGAAATCTTTGAAGTAGTTGCTTCGTGCTCTACAATTGAAGATTGATTATCTACTTTTATGTAAGGGAATGTGTGTGCTCCACACGTATCTGTTAGCAATAGCGAATCACATTGCGAATAGTTTCTTGAATTTTCAGCCAATCGATTTACTTTTACTAAACCACGGTATGAGTTTTGACTCTTTCCGCTCGATATTCCTTTACTTATGATTGTGCTTTTGGTGTTTCTTCCTACGTGAACCATTTTTGTGCCTGTGTCGGCTTGTTGATGGTTATTTGTTACTGCAACTGAATAAAATTCTCCTACGGAATTGTCGCCTAATAACACACATGAAGGATATTTCCAAGTGATTGCCGAGCCTGTTTCTACTTGTGTCCAAGATAATTTAGAGTTACTACCTTTGCACATACCTCTTTTTGTTACGAAGTTATAGATTCCTCCTTTTCCGTCTTTATCTCCTGGATACCAATTTTGAACTGTAGAATATTTTACTTCGGCATCTTTCATTACTACTATTTCTACAATAGCGGCATGCAGTTGATTCTCGTCTCTTTGTGGTGCGGAACAACCCTCCATATAAGAAACGTATGAACCTTCATCAGCAACAATGAGCGTTCTCTCAAATTGTCCAGAGCCTGCTGCGTTTATTCTGAAATATGTTGAAAGTTCCATTGGGCAGTGCACACCTTTTGGAATATAACAAAAAGAACCATCGGAAAATACTGCTGAATTAAGTGCAGCAAAGTAGTTGTCGCCAATTGGAACTACGCTTGCTAAATATTGTTTCACTAAGTCAGGGTGATTTTTCACTGCCTCGCTAAACGAACAAAAGATAACACCTGCTTTACTTAATGTATCATGAAATGTTGTCTTTACAGAAACCGAGTCCATTACGGCATCAACCGCTACTCCTGTTAATCTTTTTTGTTCATCAAGAGAAATACCAAGTTTATTGAAAGTATCTAAAAGTTCAGGATCGACCTCATCAAGACTTTGCAATTCTTTCTTTTTCTTAGGTGCAGCATAGTAGATTATATCTTGGTAATCTATTGGCGGAATGTTAAGATGAGCCCAATCAGGCTGCTTCATAGTGATAAATTTCCTATAAGCCTTTAAGCGAAACTCTAAAAGCCATTCTGGTTCTTGCTTTACCTTAGAAATATGACGAATAATATTTTCGTTTAATCCCTTTTCAATAAATTCGGTCTCAATATCTGTAACGAAACCGTACTTATAATCGTTGTTTGTTACGTCTTCTATTATATTTTTATCCTTATCCATATTACAAAAGTACAACTTTTGATTCAGTTTGCAAAAATAAGAAAAGTTTATTTCCTAAGAAAATATTTGATAAAGGTAAACGTTTCTAAGAAAACAGCGTAAAAAGGAATATTATGGAACATAACACAATAAATACTCTTCTAAAGAGAAGAACAATCAGAAAATACAGCGAGAGAAAAATAGAAAAAGAAACTCTTGATTTAATTCTACAAGCAGGAATTAGAGCTTCAAATTGTGGAAATATGCAAATTTACAGCATAATCGTAACACAAAAACAAGAAAATAAAGAAGCACTTTGCAAACTTCACTTCAATCAACCTATGGTCAAAGATGCCTCCGTTGTTTTGACAGTTTGTGCCGACCTAAATCGTTTTCATAAATATTGTGAACAAAGAAACGCTCCTAAAAGTTATGATAACTTTTTGTGGCTCAATGTTTCAACAATAGATGCTACGATTTGCACACAAGCAATGGTTAATGCAGCAGAAGAATTAGGCATAGGAGCTTGCTATATTGGTACAGTAAATTATCAAGCAAAAGAAATTGCAGATTTATTACATCTTCCAAAAGGAGTTGTGCCTGTAACAACAATCACTTTGGGCTATCCTGCAGAAAATCCTCCTTTGACAGAACGCCTACCTTTAGAGGCGGTTGTTCATTACGAAGAATATGAAAATTATAGCAAAGAAAAAATTGAAGAATTGTATCAAGAATTTGAACAACTACCTCAAATAAAAAAATACATAGAAGAAGCAAAACAAGAGAATCTTGCACAAGTATTCACAAACGTGAGATACACAAAAAAAGACGCAGAATATTTCTCAGAAAAGTATATGAACTTCTTGAAAGAACAAGAAATGATTTAAGATAATAAGATATGAAAGCAAGAGTAAGCATAATAATGGGCTCAACATCTGACTTGCCCGTAATGGAGAGTGCAGCGAAATTTTTTGATCAAATGGAAATTCCTTTTGAAATAAACGCCCTTTCAGCACATCGCACACCAAAAGAAGTAGAAGAGTTTGCTACAAACGCACACAAAAGAGGTATTGAAGTAATTATTGCAGCGGCAGGAATGGCAGCGCATTTACCTGGAGTAATTGCCGCAATGACACCACTACCTGTAATAGGCGTTCCAATCAAAGCCTCATTAGAAGGAATGGACGCAGCACTTGCAATGATGCAAATGCCTCCTGGGATTCCTGTTGCAACAGTTGCAATCAACGGAGCTTTAAACGCAGCAATTCTTGCCTTACAAATACTTGCCACAGGCGACAAAGAACTACAAAACAAAATGATTGACTACAAAGAATCTTTAAAAGAAAAAATTGTAAAGGCTAACAAAGAACTTGATAACCTATCTTACAAATTCAAAGTATGATAATAATAGGAATAACAGGCACAATAGGAGCAGGAAAAGGCACTATTGTAGAATTGTTAATTAAAAAAGGATTCAAACATTATTCAGTAAGAGATTTTCTTGTTGAGGAAATAAAAAAACGCGGTTTAGAAATAAATCGCAACACTATGACCGAGACTGCAAATTCTTTGAGAGAAGAATTTGGTGCTGATTACATAGTGAAAACTATTTTGAACACAGCAATAGAAAACGGTGATGACTGCATTATAGAAAGCATACGCAATGACAAAGAAATAGAATTGCTAAGAAATATTCACAATTTCTATTTGTTTTCAGTAGATGCTGACATCAAGACACGTTATCAAAGAATTTCTCTTAGAAAAAGTGCTACAGATAATGTGAGTTTTGAAACCTTTGTTGAAAACGAGCAAAGAGAAATGCAATCAGACAACAACAATACACAAAACATTTCTATCTGTATGCAAAAGGCAGATTATCGTTTCAACAATGACAAAGATTTAGAACACCTTTCCGCACAAGTAGAAGAAGTTTTAAAACAATTAGACAAGTTTAAACGCCCCTCATGGGACGAATACTTTATGGATTTAGCAAACACAGCTGCCAAAAGAGCCACTTGCGATAGAGGAAGAAGCGGTTGCGTAATTGTAAAAGACAAACAAGTACTTGTAACAGGCTATGTAGGAGCGCCAAAAGGCTTACCACATTGCGATGACGTAGGACACTTATTTAAACAAATGATAAACGAAGACGGAAGCATTAGTAACCATTGCGTAAGAACAGTTCACGCAGAACAAAATGCGATATGTCAAGCAGCCAGAAGGGGAATAGCATTAGACGGTGCTACACTTTATTGCAGAATGACCCCATGTCGCACATGTGCAATGATGATTATCAATTGCGGAATCAAAAGAGTAGTTTGCGAAAAGAAATATCACGCCGGAGCCGACTCAGAAAAAATGTTCGCACAAGCAGGCGTTCAATTAGACTTCTTTAACGAAGAAATTTTAAAGTACGACAAACAATAATTTTCTCTTAGCTTTAGAAAAATATTTCAAAGAAAAAAAATTTTTTTTCTTTGAAATATTTTTCTATCTCTTTGCTATGGTACAGGGTCGTAGCCACTTCCTCCCCATGGGTGGCAACGAAGTATTCTTTTTATCGCTAAATACAAGCCTTTAAAGGGACCATGTTTTTTGATTGCTTCTATTGCATATTGTGAACACGTAGGAGTAAATCTACATGAAGGGGGTTTGAGGGGTGAAATCGCTACTTGATAAAATCTTATCAAGGCTAAAAATACAAAAGAAAAGACTTTCTTAATTGTTTTCACTAAATATCTTTTTTTCTATTGTGGAAAGGATTTCTTTAACCTTTTGCTCGGTTAATTTATAATCAGGCATAGTTTTTGAAACCAAAGCTATGCTTATTAATAATTGTGAAGAAGATTTAATTATTTTTGTTTGGAGTTCGTTTTTGTTTAGGCGATATGCCTCTCTTAATAGTCTTTTTGCACGATTGCGATTAACTGCTAATTTTTGATAGCGTTTTGGAGCAACAATTAGCACAGACATTTTAGGATTGTCATTATTTTGCTCCTTATTGTAAATAAATCTTACGCTAAAAGGATAAGCCATAAACTTATCTCCTTTAGCGTATAAATTTTCTATTTCTTTTACGTTATTAATTCTTTCTCCCTTCGGGAAATTATTCATCTTGGGTTTTAGATGTTTTTTTAGTTGTTGTTTTTTTAGCGGTAGTCTTTTTAGTAGTAGTTGCTTTTTTTGTAGTAGTCTTTGTTGTTGTAGTTTTCTTTCTTGCTTTAAATTCTGCATCTATTGCTGCCATCCATTCTTTTCTTTCTTCCTGAGTCAATGACAAGAATTTATCTATCGCCATTATCATTGAAGGAGCCTCTTTTGTAGGAGCGGGAATATATGTTTTAAGTTTTGCAGATTTAAGTGCGGCTTGTGTTGTTGTTCCAAAGGCTGCAATGAAAATATCCTCAGCGGTAATTTCTGGAAAACTTTGAACAAAAGATTTTACTCCGATTGGGCTAAACATAGCTATCATATCAAATTTCTTAATATCTATGTTAGTTAAATCTTTCGTTTCAGAACGATACATAACTGCCTTTGTGTAAGAAATTTTTGCAGCGTCCAATATATTAAAGTACTCAATAGAGGAATCTTCTGCACAAGGAATTATGAAATTCTCTTCTTTGTGTTTTGTTATCACCTCTACTAAATCTTTAAATGTTAATTTACCATAAAATATTTTACGTTTGCGATATTGAACGTAGTTTTGCATATAATTAGCAACAGCCTCTGTTATGCAAAAATACTTCATTGTTTCAGGAATGTTTAATCTTAACTCTTTTGCCAAACGGAAATAATTATCAACAGACAATTTACTTGTGAAAATAACGGCACTATAATCTAAAAGAGAGATTTTGAAATCTCTAAACTCTCTATTGCTAATTCCGACTACGTCAAAAAATTTATAAAATGTAAATTCAACTTCGTACTTACTTGATAATGCTTTGTATTGGTTCTTCAACAAATCTGTTGGCTCAGGTTGAGAAATTAAAATGTTTTTAATCGTTCTTTCTATCATAAATTTCTTTGCTATTTTCTTAAGAAATCAACCTATAAATTAATAGTAAAGGTAAAATTTCAAGGGTGCAAAGATACGAAAAAAGATAAAAATGAAAAAATTTCGGGAATTTTATAATTATATAAAGGCCTCTTAACGCTCTGAGAATCGTTACAAAAGCAAACAATGACAAAGAAATTATCAGCAATGTAAATTTGTATTGTTCTGTTGTAAACATAGATGCAAAAATAGGTAAAACAAGTAAAATAGAACTAAAACTCATATAAACTAATAGGTTTGTTATGTAGGTATTTACTTGATTGTTGCATCTGAAAAGAAGTCCAAAAAATTTAATCAATAGAGTTTTCACAACAAAGAACACAAATATTCCAGCAAGTGAAAATAAGTAAAATTTAATATGCCCAAATTGATTAATTTCTTCTGTGAACCAAAATTCAGTAGCCGAATATGCTAACAAGGAAATTATAGGAAAAAATAAAAACGAAGAAACTAATACGAGAGGATTACTTGATTTGTTGAGTATTTCAAAGGATTTTAAAGACAAACAAGAATGAATGATTTCAAAACATCTGAGTCTAAAAAATTTAAAGCCAATGGCCAATAACGCAAAGAAGAAAACAACTATTGAAAACGTCCAAGTTTGAGAGGATTGCGTTAGTGGTCTTTCGTGAAGCTGTAAAGGTTTATGTAAATGATAGGTTTTTTCTTTTAAAAGGCTTTCTTCCAAAACGGGTTGTGGCAAAACCTCGTTTAATGTTTGGGAAGTATATTCCATAAAACCATAATCCATATCAGCATCTGAACTAACAACGGTTGAATCCTTAAAAATATAAATAGGATTCATTGTTTTCAATTCCGTTTTCGTAGAATGTGCCGATATGGATATGGTATCTTGCATCTATTATTCTGCTATAACTAATTTTTTAGACAATACGATATTATCTTTAATCACATTTATGTTGTAAACACCTGCTTCTAATTGGCGAATATCTATTTCCACTTGATTAGATGAAGCAGTTTGATAATATCTCATTCTTCCATTAAGGTCTGTTATAGTAATTTGACTATCTCCACTTAGATTAGTTAATATTACATAATCCTTTGCAGGATTAGGATAGATATTAATATTAGAAATTGCCATTTGGTCTTCCAATCCTACGCAATAAGCAGTGTGAGGCAATCTTACATCATCTATTCTTGCACAATCCTCTCCGCTTGATTGAGAACGGTCTTTACTATATTCCCATTTCAAAATATGTTCTCCCGCATTTAATGTATATTTCTTATATTGCCATTCTGTATTACTTGTTCCTGAAGCAGACAACTTAGAAGAACCATCTATATAGAAGCGGAAATAATCATAATTTGTTTCGGAAGAAACCTTATAGTAGAAAGAAACAGAATCTTTCAACATAGTGTTTACTCTAATTGTAAGACTTGTAACTCCATCATGGTCAATAACAGCAGAACGAGCAGAGAATGTTCCATTATTTGCCGATGTTGAATCTACAAACCAAGGAGCAGAAGAATCCATTTCCCATGCAGTAGAAACGAACTCTCCACTTTCAAAAGTTTCTATTTGATTTGAAAGATTTATCACGTATGATTTTGAAATCATATAATAACCAGAAGCATAATCCAATGTAAAATATAAAGAATCTTGTTGAGAGAAAGTCTCATCACTAACATTCATTGTAAAGGATATTTCACTATCTGATTGAGGAGCGATGCTTGGAACCGCAATTGAATTAGAACTCAAAGTAACATAGTCAGATATTTCAACAATATTTAGACTTCCTTCTGCAACCTCAACACTACCTTTATTGCCTAAAGACACCCTTACAAGTTTACCCTCAGCAACATCAGAAATCTTTATAGATTCTATTGTTAATTTAGGAGCTGCTACTTTTTTAGACACATTCTTTGTTCTTGAATAGTCATTGCCTTCCACATTTGCAACAAAAGAAACAACAGAGCCTTCAAATAATCCATCATTTACTTTAATCTTAAAATTATTTGAAGATTCCACCTCTCCATTTGCTGCAATATTTCCAAGCGATTGAGTAGATGTTATTATATTTGCATTGTTTATATCATTTAATGTAACTACCACATTTGACAATGCTTGATTTCCTACATTTTGAGCCTTGAAATTAAAATAATACTCTTTTGATGGAGTTAGTTTTGATGTTTCTTGCATTGTTTCAACATCTACAAACGACATATTTTTAAGAGTTATGAATGCAGCATCACTTGGAGAAACAAGCACTGAATCAATATATGTTTTATAGAATTGATTTGTTAAAACCACTTTAAGATATGTAACATCATTTATTGGTTCAAAATCTATAGACACCGCACCTGTTTCATCAGCTTGCGCAGCACCTAACAATTCTCCATCAATTGATAAACCTACGTATGTATATGCTGGTAAATCTGTAAGACTCAAATTGTTTTCTCCTAAATTAATAATTCCAGGTAAATCAACTTCAAAATTTTCTCCCACACCCACATGAGGAATTAATGAAGGATCTCCTAATAAGGTATATATTTCCCAATAATATTCTGAAAGGCTTGAACCAGAAGTTTCAACTGCTAAATTTCCTCCTATCATTATTTCTCCTGCACTCACGTATGTTTCGCCAAATGCCTCACCATGAGTATGGAAGAATCTATCATAACTTCCTAATCTATTGCTATTGTAAGAAGGATTTAAAGTTACGCTCTTTGCTCCTACAGCCCAATAAAAGTCCTCACTCCAATAAGTATAGTTTGTGCCACCTATAACTCCTATCGCACCTTTATTATCTTCTCTTAACAACTTTTCTCCAAAGCATTCTGAAACATCAAATTTGCTTGACAAACAACAGTTATTTATAAAGAAGCTACATTTATCTCTATTAGTCATTGCAGCAACATTTGTCTTAGTTAAAGAAGGATTTGACCAACCTGTTTCATCGCAGTGAGCAGAATAATTTATCCAAGATTGACCTTCATTAATTTTAGATTTGATTTCAGAAGTATAATTAGCAGAAGAAGGATTATAGTAAATAGAAGTATCCATTCCAGCAAAATATTGCTTTACATAATTCAAATGACCATTAACACAAGTTGGAGCAGAGCCACTTGTTTCCTTTCCTCCAACCAAAAGAACATTATTTAAAAAACTATCATCTGCAAATTGATATTTCTCATACTTAATAGTCTTTTCTATAATTGCTCTTAATTGAGAAGCCGATGTAGCAGACATTCTTCCATAGAACAAATCTGGCAAAATATCATTTGTAAATTCTGCATAATAAAGGTCTGTTGGTTGGCTATCGTTTGCATAATACATGTGAACTCCCTCACAAGCAGGCACCTGTCCTGTATCACCACAAATCAAAAGGTAATCTGCCAAAGCGCCATCGCTATTGTCCCAAAGATTTTGCAAATAATTTCTAATAGCTGTTTCAGTTGTACCAACCTCATCAGTATAAAGTTCTATTATTTCAAAGCCTTGTTCTTTTTTCCATTGAATGAAAGCCTGCAACTCTTCTCTAAAAATAGGCGATGAAAGAATAATCATTTTAAAAGGCCTATTCATAGGAGAAGAAAACGAATTTGCAGAAGTCGATTTATTAAAATTAATTACTTTCTTTCCTAAGAATTGTTTAAAACTCTTGCTTAATTTATTTCTTGTCTCTTGTGTCTTTTCGTAATCTGGATTTAGATAAGATATTTCTACATCTACTTGTTTTATAAACTCAATTTGATTAGCCGAAGGATTGTATCTAACAGGGCAAATACTTACTCTTGCCAATCGAACACCGTTCATAACTCCCAAAACCTCTATTTGAGCAATATCTGTTTCGCCAAAAGAATTACGAGAGTAATAATCCTCATTCATTTCAAAAGGAATCTCCTCATTTTGCTTTGACTGAGAAAGCTGAGTTGGATATATTTTAAATCCATTTTTAAGATTTATTGTTTCTTTTGAAAGAATTTTTTGACTTATAACAACATCTGAGCAAAATGGAATCTCTATCAAACAGTTGTAAGTTGGCAATTCTGCTTGTCCAACCTTATGAGAGCTCAATAATTCTTCTCCCATATTGATTTTATAGAACGTTTCACCATTATGAGTTATGGTTTCTAATTCCAAATCATTGAACTGTTGAGAAATAGTTATTCCCTTTGCATTTTCTTTAATTGAAGTAGTTACTTCATTCTTTACTTGTCCAAAACTAACTCCTAAAAACAGAGTTACGACTAATGATAAGATAATTTTTTTCATTACAATTTTTTTTAAACGAAGTGCCAAAGATACAAAAAACCTAAGAACTGAAAAATTTATTCTTAGATTTATTTTAGAAATGCGAAGAAATGACATAAAAAAATAAAGGTTACCGAAACTCAGTAACCTTTACTTTGTACTCCGGGCGGGACTTGAACCCGCACGAACGCAATGTTCACAGGATTTTAAGTCCTGCGTGTCTACCAATTCCACCACCAGAGCAGACCCTATCAAAAAAATCCAAAAAAACTTTTGGATTCTCTGAGCGGAAAACGAGACTCGAACTCGCGACCCCAACCTTGGCAAGGTTGTGCTCTACCAACTGAGCTATTTCCGCTTGATTTGCGACTGCAAAGATATGACCTTTTTTTCTAATGTCAAAATAATTTTAAATTTTTTCTAACATTTTTTTTATATCGTGCAGTTTTACAAGACATTCCACTGGTGTTAAATTATCAATATCAGTAGAAAGAATATCATCTTTTAGCTGTAAAAGTATAGGATCTTCGAGTTGTATGAAGCTTAATTGCATTGGTTTTTCATTAATTTTAGTTTTCACACTCTCTTGTATAGATTGTTTTGTTTGAGAGTTGCTTTCCAAAACTGCCAACATATTTTCCGAAGTTTTTAACACCTCTTTTGGCATTCCTGCAAGTCGTGCAACATGGATTCCAAAGCTTTTTTGAGAGCCTCCCTCAGCAATCTTTCTCAAAAAGATTACTTTTTTACCTTGTTCCTTTACTTTGACATGTAAATTCTTTACTCTTGAAAATTTTTCTGACAAAGCTGTTAATTCATGGTAGTGAGTTGCAAAAAGGGTTTTAGGACAAAATTTACTTTCATGCAGATATTCTCCTATCGCCCAAGCAATTGACACTCCATCGTATGTAGATGTTCCCCTGCCTATTTCATCTAAAAGAACCAAACTGCGAGGCGAAAGATTATTTAATATACAGGCCGTTTCGTTCATTTCAACCATAAAAGTACTTTCACCTGCTGAAAGATTATCACTTGCTCCTACTCGTGTAAATATCTTATCTACTATTCCTATTTGTGCAGTTTGTGCAGGGACATAACTTCCTATTTGTGCCATTAAAACAATCAAAGCAGTTTGTCTTAGATATGCACTCTTACCCGACATATTTGGACCTGTGATTATGGCTATTTGTGAGTTTTCTTTGTCTAAATAAATATCGTTTGATATGTATTGAGTGCCTATTGGCAAGGTTTTTTCTATCACAGGGTGTCGCCCCTCTGTTATATTTAAGACATCGTCTTCACTTATTTGAGGTTTAGAATACTTGTTGTGTTTTGCCACCATTGCAAAGGAAAGAAGACAATCGATTTGCGAGAGAATATTTGCATTTTTTTGCAAAGGCTCAATCCAACTTTTTAATTTCTCAAGCAATTCATAGTATATGGCATATTCTTTCTTTGAAATAAATTCGGTAGCATTAAGTATTTTTGTTTCTAAATCTTTTAATTCTTCGGTAATATAGCGTTCGGCATTAGTAAGAGTTTGTTTTCTTATCCATGTTTCTGGCACTTTATCTTTGTGAGTATTGGTTACTTCTATGTAATAGCCAAAAACATTATTATAGCTTATTTTTAAAGATGTTATACCTGTGTTTTCTATTTCGCGTTTAAGAATATCGTTGATTAACTCTTTCGCATCGGTGCTTATTCTGCGATAATAATCCAATTCTTCATCAACTCCAAGAGCTATTGTCCCTCCTTTTGAAATGTTATTCGGTGCTGTTGGAGAAATATATTTGGTTAGAAGTTCTATTAAGTCTTGACAGATTATTAAGTCTTGTGATAGTTGTTGTAAGTGAGAGGATTGGGAAGAAGAAAAGTTATTTTTTATCTTCGATATTTCATTTAAAATATTTATTAGTGCATATAATTCATTTGGTTGCACTCTCATCATCGCTATCTTAGAGACTAATCGTTCCAAATCGCCAATAGAGGTTAAAGACTCTGCGGTGTTTTCACGTGAATCGGTGTTTTCCAAAAAGCTTTCCACTATATTCAATCGCCAATCTATTTGCTTTTTATCAATCAAAGGCAACACAATCCATCTTTGCAAGAGTCTGCTACCCATGTGTGTAAAGCAATGATTTAGAATATCGAATAAAGAAGTGCCATTGTGAGCATAAATTAATTCAAGATTCTTTATTGTGAATCCATCTAACCACATAAAATTGCTATTGTCTATTTTCTTTATGGAACAGATGTGATTCAACTCATTGTGCATTGTTTCTTTCAAATAGTTCATTATTGCACCAGCCGCAATAACGGAACTCTCCATTTTTTCAACGCCAAAGCCTTTCAAACTCAAAGTATCAAATTGATTGTTCAAGGTTTCGTAAGCAAAATCCTTTGTAAACACCCAATCTTCGTATGTTTTTATGCTTTTAACATTGAAGTTTGCGGCTTGCAAGTCTCTTAAATATTTTTTTTGTACAATGATTTCATTTGGAGCAAAAGAACGGATTATCTTATCCACATCTTGCAAACTACCTTCACTTACGAGAAATTCGCCTGTTGAAAGATCCAAAAACGCAGAGCCGATAAGGGAATTTGTATAGTGGATTGCAGCAAGAAAATTGTTTCTATTACCTTGCAAAGTCTGCTCAGAATAGGAAAGAGATGGAGTTGCAATTTCCACAATTCCACGTTTAACTAATCCTTTTACAGATTTTGGGTCTTCCAACTGCTCACATATCGCTACTTTCTTACCTTCTCGTAAAAATTTTGGCAGATAAGTGTCAATAGCATGGTGAGGAAATCCAGCCAAAGGGTTGTCGTCTCCCCCACCTCTTTTGGTTAGTGTTATGTTTAATATCTTTGAAGTCTCAATAGCGTCTTCTCCAAAAGTTTCATAAAAGTCCCCCACTCTAAACAACAAAATCGTATCAGGGTGTTGCGCCTTCAACTCATTGTATTGCTTCATTAAAGGAGTAGTCGTTGATTTTTCTTTTGCCATTTATAAGATTGTTTTATGCAAAGATAGGAAAATTTTAATATTTTACAGAAACATTGTCATGTAAACAGGAATATATTCTACTCCATTTTCTCTTTTATAATCCTTGGTGTAGATTACATATTTGTTCATCACTCTTTCTGAATATTTTTTACAAAATTCATCTAATGATTTGTGAGTTTTGTAGCCCGAAGACTTAACTTCTATTGGGCTTATTTTATGTTTATCGCTTATTAAGAAGTCTATTTCATAGTATTTTTTACCTTCAGCGTATGGTATGGTGTGATAAAAAAGTTCTTTACCTGTTGCTTTTAACATTTGGGCTATCATATTTTCATAAACATAGCCAAGATTTGTGCTTAATTTATCATTAAGCAATTTATTATAGATTACATTTTCAGTTATATCACTATCCTTAAATACTAAGGTAACAAAAAGCCCTGTATCTGAACAATACATTTTGAAATACTCTTCATCTTTTGTCAATGCTAAACCTATGTTTGGGTCATCTGAATGAAAAGCAAGGTTTGTTGTCATAGAATCTTCCATATCTTTAATTATGTTTATAATTCTATCAACTTTTTGTTTATTAGCAGTTTTCCCTACTTGATAACGTGCTGCATTTTTACTCAATTGCGAAGGAATAGCATCATACATCGCTTTTGCTTTCCCCGTATTGTCTATTTTTCCAAAGTCTTCTTCGTAAAGAGATATAATGTCTCTTTTCACCAAATCTACTTCTGAAAAATTATTTGTTTTAATGTAAGAGGCAACAGCTTGTGGCATACCCCCAACAAGCATGTACAAACGAAAATCTCTCATAAGTTTGCGATGAACAGCCTCCCCTAATGAAATCTTTTTCTCAAAGGCATTGCGCATCAAAGCAATTGTAGTTGTATCTCCTAATGCCCAACGAAATTCTTCGTAATCCATAGGATACATATTGATTTTCGTTTCTTCGCTTGGAATAATTATATCACTACTTTTTGATCTTACCGAAATCAATGAACCTGTTTCGATATAGTCATATCTATTGTCTTTTACTAAATGTTTTATTGCTTGTCTTGCAAGCGGTTGTAATTGAACCTCATCAAATATTATTACAGATTCTCTTTCATATAATTGTGTTTGATAGATAAATTGTAGTCTTAGAAAAAGAAAATTCAAATCCGATATGTCATCAAATAGACTTATTACTTCTTTTGAGGCCTTCGAGAAATCAATTAGTATGTATGATTTATATTCTCTACGTGCAAATTCTTCAGCTATGGTTGATTTTCCTATACGGCGCGCCCCTTGTAAAAGCAATGCCGTATTCCCATTGCGCTCTTCTTTCCATTTGAGCATGGAATCATACACTTTCCTTTTAAAATAAATCATATCATTAGCCATAACAAGTTATTTTTCTTGCAAATTTAGCTCCAAAATAAGTTTCCACCAAATTTTTTTCGCCAATTTGCCACTTTCCACCAAATTTTTTTGAGCAAAATGCCACTTTCCACCAAATCTTTGGCTAAAATGAGTGGAATTTTATTTGACTTCTTAGAGATAAAAAAAAGGAAACGCTCGTTTGTCAAATTATTTCAAAGACTTACGAGCGTTTTTTCTTTTAAATAAAAATTTCAATTCAAAGAATTAATTTATCAACATTAAATTTTCATTAAATTTTTCCATATTCGCTTCTTTCGTAAGCCTACTTATTTGAAACCAATCAACGATTGTCCAAACTCCTAAACCTCCGCCTGTAAGTAATTTAAGGATTCCCCAACCTGTTTGACCAATTAAAAATCTATCAACGCCCCAAGAACCAACTAAAACAGAAACTACTACATTTACAGTAGGGTCTAAGTAATCTCCTGTTGCAAGCAATTGAATTTGTTCAGGGGTTAAAGATTCTAATTTTTGCTTAACAATCATTACATCTGCGGTTGTGAATTTTTTACCATTCTGCATCATAAATGAATTGATGTACAATTTTTTCGTTTCCTCATCATTTGCATCTAACATTTCAATTTGAATTGGCAACATCTCACCTTGATTTAATTTATCATTGTCGTTTTCTGCAAAAACCGCATTTGTCGATAAAGCAAATACGAAAAAGATTAAAGAAATTACTTTTTTCATTTTTTTAAATTTTAATTTGTTATTATTTTTCTTCCTTTGCCCAAATCCCAAATGGCGATTACTTATTTTCTTTCTTTGACTTCAAGGCATAAAAAAAACGTGGGACTTTTTCTTATTGGGATGCGAGGTTCTCGACTACCTAACTCACCAAACAAGTAAAGCCCACGATATGAATCGCGAGCGTTTACTGCTTTACTACGGTGAGTTTGTTTGAAATTGTCGAGATTTCGCACGCCCAAGTATAAGCAAAAACGCTTTTTATATGTCGTATTAAATTTACTAAGTCTTAATGATAATTATTCTTTTT
>CALCUN010000018.1 GCA_937906975.1 uncultured Bacteroidales bacterium | reverse complement strand
GAAAAGGAATATAAATTCTTGACTTACGGAGATGCAATGCTCATCATCTAAGGCAATAATTATTGTTGCAGGAGGTGTTGGAAAAAGACTTGGAGGAGATTTGCCAAAACAATATCTTCTCTTAAAAGATAGGCCTATTCTTATAAGAACGCTTGAAGCTGTTAGCAAAGCTGTGCCAAATGCGACAATAGTCCTTGTGATTGCCAAAGAGATGTTTGAGTTTTGGAAAAATATGTGCAAGGAATATTCTTGCAAGGTTGAGCATATTTTGGCTGAGGCTGGAAAGGAGAGATTTTTTTCGGTGCATTCGGGACTTAAAGCCTTAGAAGGCAAGAATGTTTCTTTGGTTGCTATTCACGATGGAGTGAGGTGTTTTGTCAATAAAGAGATTTTTGAGAATTGTTTTTTGAAGGCTCAGGAGTTTGGTGCAGCAATTTGTGCTTGTCCAAGCATTGAGTCTGTTAGGTATAGGGATGTGGCTGTGAATCGTAATGAGGTTTATCTTGTGCAAACGCCTCAGTGTTTTAGATACGAGATTATAAAAAAAGCATACGAAACTCAATATAAAGATTGCTTTACTGACGATGCTTCTGTTGTGGAGGCGATGGGGGAGAGAGTGCATATAGTTGAGGGAAGTAGAAAAAATATTAAGATAACTACGCCCTTGGATTTTAAAATAGCAGAATGCTTTATAGATGAAGGAGAATATTAAACTTTTATTTAAGAAAACATTTGGTGTGGAGCCTAATAGCATTTGCGAGATTGCAGCTCATGGCTCTTCTCGTAAATATTTTAGATGTCAAACTGAGGTTGTAAAGGTGCTTGCTGCCTATAATAGTGATAAAAAAGAGAATATTGCTTTTGTGGATTTTGCAAGACAGTTAAAACATAAAGGTATAAATGTTCCGGCTATTATTGCGGTAGATGAGCAGAATGATATATATCTTTTAGAAGACTTGGGAAATACTACATTGTTTGACTTTATTTCTTCAGCTTCGGAAAATGATATGTTGGATATATATAGCAAAATTGTAAGAATGCTTCCTAAAATACAAATTGAAGCAGGAAGAAATTTTGACTTTACAAATGCTTATCCAAGAAAGGCTTTTGATTTGCAGTCTTTGCAATGGGATTTGAATTATTTTAAGTATTATTTTCTGAAACTTGCAGAGATTCCTTTCAATGAGCAGGAATTGGAAAATGATTTTAAGGTTTTGCAAACCTATCTTTTGGATTGTAATTGTGATTATTTGCTTTATAGAGATTTTCAGTCAAGAAATATTATGTTAAAAGATAACTTTGAAATCTTTTTCATAGATTTTCAAGGTGCAAGAAAAGGTGCGTTGCAATATGACATAGCATCGCTTCTCTATGATGCGAAAGCAAATCTAAGTCCTCAGATGAGAGAAAAATTATTGGACATTTATGTTGAAGAAGTTAAGAAATACATTGACATAGACCAACAAGATTTTATTTCTCACTACTACGCATACGTTTATATTCGTATTATGCAAGCAATGGGCTCGTATGGATATAGAGGTTACTTTCAAAAAAAGGAGCATTTCTTGAAAAGCATTCCTTTTGCTATTGAGAATATAAGATTTTTGGAAGAAAATATAAAACTTCCTATTGAGTTGCCTGCTCTGCACAATATCTTTCAACAAATAATCACTAACGAAAAATTGCTTTCTATTAGCAAAAATAAAACTATTCTTAATGTTAATATCAAGAGTTTTTCATTTAAGAAAGGTTATCCACACGATACATCGGGCAATGGTGGAGGATTTATTTTTGATTGTAGAGCTTTGCCAAATCCGGGACGATATGAGCAGTATAAGGCTTTGAATGGATTGGATAAAGAGGTGATAGAGTTTTTAGAATCAAAAGAAGAAGTGAAATTTTTCTTTGAAAATGTATGTTCTTTAATAGAACAAAGTTGCAGAGAATATCAAAAAAGAGGATTTTCTAATCTTTCGGTTTATTTTGGCTGTACAGGCGGACAACATAGAAGTGTTTTCTTAGCTCAAAAATTAGCAAATCACTTGGAAAACAAAGAAAATATCAAGGTAATTGTGCAACATATTGAACAAAATCTATAAAAAAATTGCAAAGAATATTGATTTTTCAAGTAAATCCACTAACTTTGCAACTTAAAATAAAAGTAAAATAGAGTAAATAACAAAAAAACATAAACAACGATGAAAAAAAGAAATACAATTATTTCAGCCGTGCTCATAGTAGTGGCAGTTGTATTGATAGTTGTGCTTTACAACTCAATTATGCGCCCTGTGAAATTTGAAAACGAGTACAACAAACGTTCAGAACAAGTAATTACAAAGATGAAAGACTTAAGAGCGATTCAAGAGCTTTACAAATCTGCTCACGGAGAGTTTTGTAATGATATTGACTCTTTGTTATTGTTCTTGGAAACAGGAAAAGTGCCTATGGTTCAAAAGTCTTTCTTGCCAGGATACGACCCTGACGCTATGACAGAGTTTGAAGCACAAAAGAAAGGCTTGTTAAAAAGAGATACAACTTGGGTTGAACCTATCAAGAAACTTGTTGAAGAAAAGAAACTTTTAACTTCAGTTGAAAAAGTAAACGATTTGAAATATATCCCTTATTCAAAAGATAATGGAAAAGAAGTATTTGCAATGAGTGCAAAGAAAGTAAACAAGGGAGGTTTGGAAGTTCCAGTATTTCAAATAACTGCTTCTATTGAAACATACACATTCGGAATGGATAGACAAGATGTTATCAACAGAAAGGCAGAATTAGAAGACAAGAACAAATATCCAGGTTGGAAAGTAGGAGATTTGGAACAACCTATCACAGACGGAAACTGGGAATAAAGAAATACATAGAAATGGAGACATATAAAGTAAAACAACTTGCAAAGGTTGAAGAAAATATTGTTTCCAACGAGACAAGATTGTCCATTTGCCTTAAAGCAAATGGATTTTCTTTTTCGTTGATTGACAATAAAAGTTTAAGATTATTGTGCATTGGAGAATTTGAAGTAGATTTGACAGGAAGCATTCCGCAAGTAATGAATAGAATACGTGAATGTTTTTCTTCTATTGGCATAAAAATGTTTAAATTCGCTAAGACACGCATCATTTGTCAAAGCACAAAAAATGTTTGGGTGCCATATAAACTTTACGACCAATCAAAAAATAAAGATTATGTTAAGACTGTTTCAAATCTTTTAAGCAATGAAACAGTGATTTCTAACACATCTGAAAAATTAGATGCGGTTTCAAATTTCGCATACCCTATGCACACTTACAGCGGTATAAAAATACTTATGCCAAGTGCGGAATATTGTTGCCAACACCAAATAATGGCAGAATATACATACGACATCACACGTTTTGCACAAAACACACTTCTTCTTAACAAAAGAGAAACAGGTTGTGATATAGTTTTATTCAAAGGAAACTCATTTGTGTTGAGCAATAGCTTTGAATATCAAAATGCAGCAGACTTAATTTATTTTGTTTTATTTACATTGCAACAACTTTCTGTAGATACAGCGGAAGTAAAAGCACTTTTGACAGGAGAAAACTACGACAAAGAAGAATTAACCCTTCTTCGCAAATACATAAAAGACGTTTCTTTCTCCAATCCTATGGAAAACATAAAAGTAGGCTGTGAATTTGATTCAATAAACTTACAAAACTACTTCTTAGTCATTGCATAGATGAGAATAATTTCAGGATACTTAAAAGGAAGACGACTAAATCCACCATTAAACTTGCCCGTACGACCTACAACCGATATGGCAAGAGAAGGATTGTTTAATATCCTTAACAATAGAATAGACTTTGAAGAAACAAGAGTGTTGGACCTTTTTGCAGGTACAGGTACAGTGAGCGTGGAGTTTATTTCACGCGGAGCAAAGCATGTTACCTCAGTAGATGAAAGCCCAAAATGTATTGATTTCATTAAAAAGACTTGCACAACACTTGAAATAGAAAATCTATTCGCACTAAGGGCAGATGTTTTCAACTTCTTGGGAAGAAGTCAGCAAAGTTTCGATTTAGTATTTGCAGACCCACCATACGATTTGAAACAATTTGACCTTATTCCTTCGCTTGTGTTAAAATCTTTCGTAAAACCAGGAGGATTATTCATTCTTGAACACTCAAAAGAGCATAATTTCTCTGACAATCCTTACTTTACAGAACAAAGAAACTACGGAAAGGTGAATTTTAGCTTCTTTACATTTGAACAAAACCAAACAACAGAAAACGATGAGTAAGAAAACAATATGTATAGGTAACGCTCTTGTTGATAAGATATGTCTGCTTGAAAACGATACTATGCTTGCAACAGAGAATTTACCAAAAGGAAGTATGCAAATCATAAGTCAAGACGAGTCAATCCGTTTACAAAATGCTACTTCTAACTTAAAAAGCGAGATTTCCACAGGAGGCTCGGCTGCAAACACAGCAAACGGACTTGCAAACCTTAATATAGAAACTGCATATATAGGAATGGTTGGAAAAGACCAATTTGGAGATTTCTATATTGAAGATATGCAAAAAAATAACATAAAGACAAACTTCTTTAAAAGCGAAACAACTCAAACAGGCTTAGCCTTAGCTCTTGTTTCCAAAGACGGAGAAAGAACATTCGCCACTCACCTTGGAGCAGCCATAGAGTTGAACGCTTCTCTTATTACAAAAGAACTTTTTGAAGGCTACGACTATTTGCATATTGAAGGTTACTTGATTTCAAACAGAGATTTATTCCAAAAAATCATAGAATGCGGAAAAGCATCTGGTTGTAAAATCAGCATAGACCTTGCTTCATACAATGTTGTTGAAGACAACTTAGAATTTTTACAAGAAGTATGCAAAGGAGTTGAAGTAATATTTGCAAACGAACAAGAAGCAGAAGCATTTACTAAAACCTCAGCCGAAGAAGCCGTACATATAATTGCACAATACGCCAATATTGCAGTTGTAAAACTTGGAGCGAAAGGCTCTATCATAAAACACAACGGTGAAATAACCTCAATACAAGAAGTAAAACGCGAAAAGATTGACACAACAGGCGCTGGCGATCTTTACGCAAGCGGATTCCTTGCAGGCTTATGCCAAGACCTACCTTTAAATCAATGTGGAAAAATGGGAAGTGTGCTTGCTGGAAACGTAATAGAAATAATGGGCACAAAAATGTGCCCAGAACGTTGGAGTAAGATTAAAGAAGAAATCGCAAAATCTTAATTAATCTTCCAAATAATAAGTTATTGTACTGACAACCCTGCATTTCTTAATATGTGGGGTTGTTTCGTCTAAATCCTCTATTGAAATCTGTCCTTGCCAAGCAGTTTTCATTTTTCCCAACTTGCTTTCGGCATCTTTTGCGAATTGTTCTCCTGCTTTTTTCGCATTAGCCAGACTTTCAGTTATTAGTTTTGGCTTAAAGACATTAACATCTGATATTTCATAACTTGCTCCATCGTCCCAATAGTCTTGATCTATCACAACGCCTCTTTCATATAACTCGGTAACTCTTTTTTCCAAAGTTTGCACTTTTTCAATTGCTTTACTCTTTACAAAAAGGCGTACACTACCTCTTACGTATTTTGTTTTATTATTTTCATATTCATCATAACTAACTTTGCCTACGAAAATTTCTTCATCGGTAAAGCCAATTTCTTTCAAGAAATCAATTACTATCTTTTCTTTTTCCTTTGACACTTTCAAAGCATCTTGAAGCGTATTTTGAAGAATAGCAAATCTAATAGACATTGAAGCTACGTCTGCTTTGACTTCAAGCTCTGCTGCACCTTTTACCGTTACTACTCTTTGGCCCATAGACACTGCCTTCAAGCCTTGATAGACAAATAAACCGATTAAAGCGGCTGCAACAATGACTGACAAAGACACAACCCAAGTTGAACATCTTTTTTGTTTGTTTTCTTTTTCCATAATTAAGTTGTTTTTTGATTAACGTTTCAAAGGTACAAATATTCCTAAGAAAAAATAAATTTTTTTAAAGAAATAATTTTTTAAAGCTAAGAGAAAATTTTCTAAAGCTAAGAAAGAATTTTCTAAGAAAAAGAAAGAATCCGAAATTATTTCATATCTTTGCAGTCTAATTTTGTAAAATCAAATTTTTATATAATTATGACAAGAGATACACAAATCTTTGACCTTATTCAAAAGGAAAGAGAAAGACAAACAAAAGGAATAGAATTAATTGCTTCTGAAAACTTTGTTTCAGATCAAGTAATGGAAGCAATGGGTAGCGTAATGACAAACAAATATGCTGAAGGCTATCCTGGAAAAAGATATTATGGTGGTTGCCAAATCGTGGATCAATCTGAGCAACTTGCTATTGACAGAGCAAAACAATTGTTCGGTGCTGAGTGGGCTAACGTTCAACCTCACTCTGGCGCACAAGCAAACATGGCAGTTTTCTTTGCTTGCTTGAATCCTGGTGATACTTTCATGGGATTAGACCTTAACCACGGTGGACACCTTTCTCACGGTTCTCCTGTAAACATTTCTGGTACTTATTTCAACCAAGTTTCTTACGGAGTTAAAGAAGAAACAGGTACTATCGATTATGATATGATGGAACAAGTAGCAAGAGAACACAAACCAAAATTAATCATCGGTGGAGCTTCTGCTTATTCAAGAGATTTCGATTGGAAAAGAATGAGAGCTTTAGCTGACGAAATTGGTGCTATCTTAATGGGAGATATTTCTCACCCAAGTGGTCTTATCGCTAAGGGAGAATTGAACAATGCTGTTGAATATTGCCACATTGTTACAACTACAACTCACAAAACTTTAAGAGGACCAAGAGGTGGTTTGATTTTAATGGGTAAAGATTTTGAAAACCCAATGGGAAAAACAACTCCAAAAGGAGAAATCAAAATGATGAGTGCTGTTTTAGACTCAGCTGTTTTCCCAGGTTGCCAAGGTGGTCCATTGGAACACGTTATCGCTGCTAAGGCTGTTGCATTTGGCGAAGCATTAACAGAAGATTACGCTCAATACATCAAACAAGTTAAGAAAAACGCTGCTGCTATGGCAGAGGCTTTCGTAAAAAGAGGTTACAAAGTTATTTCTAATGGAACAGATAACCACTTAATGCTTATAGACCTTAGAACAAAATTCCCTGAACTTACAGGAAAAGTTGCAGAAAACACATTGGTTAAAGCAGACATCACAATCAACAAAAATATGGTTCCATTTGATTCACGTTCTCCATTCCAAACTTCTGGTATCCGTGTAGGTACTCCTGCAATTACTACAAGAGGTTTGAAAGAAAACGAAATGGAAGCTATCGTTGAAATGATTGACGCTGTTCTTTCTGACGTTAATAACGAAGAATTGATAGCTGAAACTCGTAAGAAAGTAAACGCAATGATGGAAAACAGACCATTATTCGCTTGGTAGTCGAGTCTATAATTCAAATAAAAAGGAGAAGCCAAATGGTTTCTCCTTTTTTTGTTGATTTAGAAAACTATTTTGCAGGTTTCATAGCAGCAGGTTTAAGAGATACTCTTACATACTCATCGTGTTTTAGATATTTTTCTGCAACCTTTTTAATATCTTCTACTGTCAAAGCATTTACCGCAGCAGTATATTCTTCCAAAGTTTGCATTTCATATCCATTAAACCTACTTCCTAAAATTTGATTTAACCAAAAATAATTGTTTTCTACACTTTTCTTTCTATTTAATATCAAAGTTTCTTTTGCTTTAATTAAATCTTCCTCAGAAATACCTTCTGAAATAATTTTATCAAAAACTTTAAAAGTAGCTTGTGTAAGTTGATCTATTGTATTTGGGTTGCAATCAAGATTATATGAAGCATATAATTCTGATTTTGGATATTTAGAATAACTCAAATAGAATGAAGGCGAATACGTTCCACTTAATTCTTCACGAATTGTTTCAAATAATTTATTATAACAAACTTCGCTCAAAGCATCTGTTGCCAAACGATCATTGTTATAATCAAACTCATGTTCAAATTCGATAGTTGTTATACCTTTTTCAGCTTCTCCCACATAAACTGTTTCATCTACAACACCCTTTGCAAAATCAGGCGAACGATCTTTCCACATTTCTGCATTTTTACCATTAGAAGAAGGAAGTCCACCAATATATTTTTCAATCAAAGGCAACATTGTTTTTTCATCAATATTACCTACGAAAGTGAAAGTAAAGTCAGAAGCATCAGAGAAACGTTCTTTGAATATTTTCAACATCTTATCAGTATTCAATTCCTTTATTTGAGCCTCAGTAGGTATGTATATATTACGCTTATCATTTGGATACATAGCCTTATATTGCTTTTCATACAAAATAGACTCAGGATCATTTTTCATCATACTGATTTGACTTTTCAATTTATCTACTTCGCTTGCTAAAACCTCTTTATCTATTCTTGGAGCAGTAAAGACTAAATAAAAATATTGCAATTGAGTTTCAAAATCTTTTGGTGCACAACCTCCCTCTATTACTTCTTTAATATTAGAAATATAAGAATATAAACCAAAAGACTTACCCTTCATAAATTTCATTAATTGAGTGTTGTCGTATGTACCGATTCCACTCGAATTTACTATACTTGAAGCGAAATCAACATTCATCATATCTTTATCTTCATACAATGAGTTTCCTCCTTTTGATTCTGCACGAGTTAAGATTTGATCATTTTGGTGGTTTGTTTTCTTTAAGATTACTTTTGCACCATTTGAAAGAGTATATTCTGTGTAATCGAATTTTTCATTCTTATTTTGACTTACAACCTTACCACCTTTTGGCTCTTGTGCAAGGAAAGGCTCTGTTTTAACATTATCAATCCAAGGTTTTGTACTTGCTTTCTTACATTTTTCAATAAGTTTCAACACATTTTCTTCTGTTGGCACTTTAATACCTTTCTTTTCTGGCATTGTGATAGTGCAAACGAAATTTTCTTCTGTAATCCATTTTGAAATAAGAGCATTTACTTCTTCCAAAGTAATATCTTCCATTAACGCTTTTGCCCATTCGTTTTTCTTATCTGCACTTGGCATTGGTTCGTTTTCAAGAAAATAATACACTAACCTATCTGCGAAACTGCTACTATTGGTTTTTGATTCCTCTTTTGCACTTCTATCGTATGATTCCAACAATTCATCTTTTGCTCTATCAAGCTCCGATTGTAAAAAGCCGTGTTGTTGCAATCTTCTATTTTCTAACATTACCAATTCTAAGGATTCCATTAATTTTCCTTCTTTTGCAGAAATCCGTGTTGTATAAGCAGAATGATTACGAGCATAAAAACCGCCATAGTATGCGTATGAATACATATAAGGACAAGATTTCTTTTCAGAAATTTCTTGAAGACGATCATTAAACATTACTTCAAACAAACCATGTACTAAATGTTGTTCACGAAAATCAGCAATTGTTTTAACATCCTTAGAAGGGTGTTTGTAATACAATTCTATACTTGTGCTTGTTGCCTCTTTATCACTTGCAATAGCTATAATAGGTTCTTTATTATCAGGTACAGCAATGTATGGTCTTTGTGTTTGAGTGCAAGTCTTTGGAGACATTCTAAAATAATCAACAACCTTTTGCTCCATTGAGTCAATATTGAAATCTCCAACAATAATCACAGCCATATTATCGGAATTATACCATTTTTCATAGAAACTTCTAATGTCAGAATATTTAAAATTTTGAAGATTTTCCAAAGTTCCAATAGGCATTCTATCAGCATATTTTGAACCTTGCAACATTTTCTTCTTTATTTCATTCCACATTCTTTCTTCTCCACCTTGACTACGTCTCCATTCCTCAATAATCACACCTCTTTCTTTGTCAATTTCTTCTCCTGTAAGCAACATTCCGTACGCCCACGAGTCTAAAACTTTCAAACCTAAGTCAAGATGTTCTTTTGGCAAGTTTATCATATACACAGTCTCATCAAAACTTGTATAAGCATTATTCCACGAACCCGCCTTTTTAGTTTCATCGTCCATTGTGTTACCTGGAAAATGTTTTGAACCATTAAAGCCCATGTGTTCCAAGAAGTGAGCCAATCCAACTTGATTATCTTCTTCTAAAACAGAGCCTGCATTCACTGCAAGACGAAATTCAATAAGATTTTCAGGCTTTTTGTTTGATTTTACAAAATACGTCAATCCGTTTTCCAACTTTCCTGTACGTACTGTTTCGTTTAATTCTATTTGCTCATTAAGATTAAGTTGAATCTCTTTATTTTGAGCAAACATAGTCGTGCTAAACATCAAGCACAACAACAATAATGAGAATATTTTTCTCTTCATACTCTTTAAATTTGTTTGTTAATAAATATATTTAATTATTTTTGGTCTTTAATCCATAATCTAAAAATAAGTCCCCCAGCAATAACCAAGATGAAAATCAAAACTACAAAAGTCAAAAACATATCATTTTGAAAATTTATAATTGAAAACATCGCTATTGCAAGGGTTACAAATAAAATTATCAATGTTAAGAGAGCCTTTCTCTCTTCTTTTGAAATAATTTCGTATGTTTCATCTTTTCTATTAAGTCGTTTACAGTATCTTTTAAATACATATCTCAACAATAAGCCCGTACCTAAGGCTAAAAGCATTGAAATATAACTTTCATATTCATCAAGAGCATCTATTTGAGCAACTATTTGAAATATTATCAAAGACACCACTACTATTGCGAGCGATAAAAAGATGTAACCAACCCTTTTTGTTTTTCCATGCATAAGTTTATGCTTTATTCGTTAATCAAATAAATTGATTAAAGGCAATATAATTAACATAAGCACCCAAGTACTTCCGATTACAGACATATAGAAGCCTCTTGTTAGAGTTTTATAGCCTTTCATAGAATATAATCCTGGATTTTCTTCAAAAGCCTTAATTCCTTTACGTGCTAAAATTACGCCTATTATTCCTAATAAACCGAAAAGCACAATTCCTATCGTAACAGAAAGGGATCCTAAAATAAAGACCGCCCTTGTATAAGGTGGTCTTTGTTCTTTTACTTCTTTATCCATTATTGTAATCCTTGTAATTCGTATACGTTATAAAATAAAGCACCAAAACTATACGATAATATTGCTATTAATAATAATATGTACAACTTTTCATTTCTTTCTTTATAAACTGCAATGCAAGATGAAACAGCAACTGAAACAAAATAAAGAAGAAAAGCAAAAAGCATAAATGCTCCACCTCCTGGCCAACGTTCTTGAACAAAAACTAAGCCTGTAAATAAGCATAATTTTGTTAAAAAGTTTAAAATAATAACAGCCATTTTTTCACCTGCTTTCTTTTCTCTGATTATTTGCCATATTCCTAAGGCAATTCCAACCGGAACTAAACAAAGTGCAACTATTCCCATTCCATACCAATGCAAAGCACCGTGAAATACATAAAGCGTCATAAGTAATAATCCCCAATAGATTATTTCCAATCCTAAGTTTGATTTTTTTTCCATGATTTTTAAGTTTTTAATTATTAATTTAAATTTGTTTTTTCTTTCTTTGACTTAAAGGTATAAAAAACGTGGGACTTTTTTTCTTATCATCGTTTGAGGTCCTCGAACTACCTAATCCGTCAAATAAGTAAAGCCCACGATATTATTCGTGAGCGTTTACTGCCTTACTTTTAACGGATTATTTGAAATTTTCGAGGTTTCAAACGATTAAGTATAAGCAAAAACGCTTTTATATGTCGTAAAAAATTTACTAAGTCTAAATAGTAATTATTCTTTTTCTGTTTTTTGTCCTCCTTTTCTAAGGATTAAACCATTTTGTTACTTTGTTAAATTCTTGATTGCAAAGGTATGTAATCTTTATCTAAGTACAAAATTTTATTTGTTAAAAAAGAAAATAAATTACTTCTTTAAGGTAGAAGCATTACCTTAAAGAAGTAGAGCTTCTACTTCAAAGAAGTAATTTAAAAAAAGCATTAATAAATAATTATTTTCTTTGATTTGCTGTTGCGATTGCTTTGTAGTTTTATCAAATATGCTCCTGAAAGGGCTTTATCTAAGGTGAAGTTTCTTTCTTTTGTTGAAAAAATTTCTTGCCCTATGGTATTGTATATTTTTACTATGAAGTTATTGTTTGGAGAGTGTATTGTGATTTCTCTATTCTTATTTTCAATTGTTATTTCTTCTGAGTCTATGCTCTCTATTCTATGGGCTTTTTTTATTAATAGTTGAAATCTATTTGCGTTTTCGCCTTCTGTTATTCGGGTTGTGTATTTTTCTCCATTATTCATTTTCACATCATATCCGTTATCAAGCAAAAATACTGATATGCCTTCTGGTATGTTTTCTACACTTAGTGTTATTTCTTTACTTTGATTGTTTCGTATGTTAATTGTGGCTGTATATGGCAAAATATTTACTTCTTGTTTTACTAAGGCTGTTTTATCTAATAGGAAATAAGGCTCTGTGGTTTGATTTGGCGAAAAAAGTTTGTTTGCATCATAAATATCATATCCTTGATTGGCATTTTGATTTAGTGCAAAGAAAAGTTCTGATTCTTTGTCTTCGTCTTTTATTTTTATTCTTATGTATTGTTTTTCATTTTGTGATTTTGTAGAGGTTAGCCTTTGGTCTTTTTTGAATATTGCTTCCGCTTCTCCTTGTGAGAGGTAGTTTACAAAAAATCCTTCAGTTACATTGATTTCTCCTTGTGTGAGATATTGAAATTCTCCATTGGAATCCATTTTATATATGCCGTCTTGTCCTTGTATTTTGTCTTTATTTTCTAAAATAAACTTGCCTACATCTAATTTAAAGGTAAAAGGATTTGAGAGTGCAAACCAATTTCCTCCTTCTTGATGTGTTGAAAGGTTTTTTGTTATGATTACATCGGAGTTGTTTATATTGTAATTTTCTGATTCGTTTTCTTTTTTGTTTGTAAAGGTGGTTGCTTCTTGTGTAAACGACCATAAGAGAAAGCCTTCTGCGCTCGCTATTGGTGTTTCAATGCTTGCCCAATTTGTATCCCAATTTCCTGTTGTGTAATCAAAGGTTGAAACAGATACGTCTCGTGAGCCGGGTTTGATTGCTTCTAATTTGTAAGGCGAAAAGGGCGCTCCTACAAAATGCCATAGGGAATCGGATAGTATGTCTGTTTGTACCTCTACAATTCCTTCAATGTTTTCTTGTGTTGTATCGATTAGTTGTTTTCCGTAAGGGATTATTAATACTCCTTTATTGATTAGTCCTATTTTATTGGTAATTGTGAAATCTGTTTCTAAGGTTTTTGTTTCGTTTTCTTGTATTAAATAATTTGTTTTTGCAAAAATGTATTCGCCTGTCAAAAAACTATAATCGCTTCCAAAAGGAATATTAAGTTTTTTAGTGTAAGGTGTTCCGTTAAATACGTCAGTACCAAAGGTAGGAGGGACAGGAGAAAGAAAGGTTATGGAATTTAATTTTGTACAATTCCAAAAAGCATTTTGCCCTATGTATTTTATTGTTGAGGGTATGGTTATGGAGGTCATTTTCTTGCAATCGTCAAAGGCTTTGTCTTTAATGCGATTTACAGGGTATGAGATGTTGTTGTGTTGTATGGAGTCAGGAATGGTAACGTTGCCTATCTTGTTATTGTCGCAAGTGATAACAGTTGCATAGTTTGATTGATAAGAGTTGTCTCCTAAATGAAATGTTATAAAACCAATGCCATTAAATCTATAATTCTCTATATTTATTGTGTCCTCGCCTCCGTAAATAATATCGTTAATATTATATTGTATTCCTGCGTTTTCAAAAGCATTCATCACTATTGAGGCATTTTCGGGTAGAGTAACAGATTTTAAAGCACTGCAATTTTGAAAAGCACGATTGCCAATTGTAATCACACTATTTGGAATAATGATTTTTTCTAAATTGCTGTGATCTTTAAAAGCATATATATTGATTTGACTAACTATATAATTTGTATTGGTGCTTTCTTCTAATACGCTTTGTGGGATAGATATTGAATCTACATTTGCTTGACAAGAAATAATCTTTACTTCGCTTTCTGAAATTGTTTGATATGTCAATCCATCTTTTGTAAAGGTTGTTTGTGCGCTTACAGTTGATAGTAGAAATGTAAACAATACCAAAAATATTCTTTTCATAATTATTAATTTTAAATAAAAAATCCCAAAAGTTTCAAAAACTTTTGGGATTGAAATATAGATTTTATCTATTTTTTCTACAATTATTATCTAACAACTGCAACTCTGTTCATATAAGGACGTCCTTTGAATGGTTGTTCAGTGTCTCCCTTATATTCAACTTTTAATTTGTTAGAATCAACTCCTAAGTCGATTAAAGCATTGTAAACAGCTTCTGCTCTTCTCTTAGATAATTCCATGTTGTATTCAGCGCTACCAGTTTGTTCATCAGCATAACCAGTGATTGTGAATACTCTGTTCTTTGCAGATGTTTTTATTGCTTCAGCTAAGAACTTAATGTTTTCCATATTTCTGTCTGTAACCTTGCTACTTTCGATTGTGAAGTAGATAGATAATGATTGACCAGAAGTAAGTGTGAATGTTTCTTTTATTCTTTTAGCTTCTGCTAATGCTTGTTCTTTTGCTTTTCTTTCTTTTTCAACTTGGTTTTTCAAGTTGTTGTTGTCGTTGTTTCTTGCTTCAGCATCTTTACGTGATGCAGCTAAGTCTTGTTCCAAAGAAGAGATTTTCTTTTTGTAAGGAGTGTAATCTACAACTTTAAATTCTCTTTCTGTTGGGATACGGTAAGAAAGACCAGCCATCAATTCGTAGTTTATACCAAAGTTACCTTCATTTTGGTTAACGTTGTTAAACTCGTCTTTTGTGATAAAGCTGCTTAAATCTACGTGTGCATACAATGCATCGCAAATTCTAAATCTGTTTGACAAACCAATTGTTGCTGCAAATTCGTCATTCCAGTTGTCATCACTTTCTATATCATCAGGACGATTTTGTACTTGAGATTCAGCCCAACCAAAACCTCCTATCAAAACTGCGTTATAGAATCTTGCTGGTTTGTAACCACAGAACCAGTTTGTAAGGTTTACCATAACGTCAGTGTGTAAGTAGTGATAAGTACTGTTTGAAAACTCGTTTCCTTCTGTACCATCATTTAATCCAAAACCTTGGAAAGCAAGTCTTGCTCCGAAAACAGGAGTTACCCATTTTCCAATAGAAACTTGGAATGCAGGCATGATTTCGTTTCCAATGTTTTCAAACAATGATATAGATTCACCTAAACGTGCAGTGTGGTCTACGTGGAATCCTTGTACACCACCAAGAACAGAAAATTCCCAGTTGTCAACAAGAGCGTTTGTTTCGAAACCGCTGTGTCTAACTACTTTCTCTTCTTTTTCTTGTCCGATAGCAGTAAATGACATCACAAAAACTGCTAAACATAATAATACTTTTTTCATTAACGTTAAAATTTACTTATTCTTCTAATTTATACTAAGATGCTATAAAAAAGTTCTGCAAAGGTACAGTTTTTTTTTATATGGAGCAATTTTTTTTTGCATTTTTTCTAAGAGATACTATTCATTATCAATCCAACTTGCATACATTGGATAAGAACTTGAGATTCTTTTTACTGTTCCTTCTAATCGTTCTGCATCTATTTCTTTTACCTTTTTAGCAGGGCAACCAGCATAAATAGAACCACTTTCGCAATGTGTACCTTCCAAAACGACAGCACCTGCTGCAATGATACAATTGCTTTCCACAACACAAGAATCCATGACAATTGCACCCATTCCAATAAGAACATTATCCTTTATCGTACAACCGTGAACAATAGCATTATGAGCAATACTCACATCGTTTCCAATCACAGTAGGATCTGTCTTATAAGTACAATGAACAATTGCACCATCTTGCACATTCACCCTATCTCCAATTCTAATTGAGTGAACATCGCCTCTAATCACAGCATTAAACCACACAGAGCAGTCTTTTCCCATCACAACATCGCCAACAACAGTTGCATTGTCGGCAAGAAAAATATTTTCTCCAAACTGAGGGCCTATTCCATTTACTTTCTTAATTAAAGCCATTTCTTTATAATTTTTTTATACAATAAACACTTCTAAAATTTCCATTAAACCTTTTGGAATGATGTTTGCCTCTTGACAAATAGCAGGAAGAAGAATTACTTCTGCGGCCTTTATTGGCACTTTATGTCCTAAAGCCTCCACATATCCCTCACCGCTTGTACAAAACAAAACAACAAAACTATCCAAAGCCGAATAATCCTTTTTAAGTCCCACATTAATACTAATAAGATTAGTAGTGAAGAAAGGAGTTGTAAGCAAATTAGAAGTTTTATTCAAGGAATAATCATAGCCCGACTTAGCATGAGGAGTCCTACCTAAGTCCAAAACATTCAAAGCCTCTTCAATATGAAGTTTTCTACCCTTTCCATTTTCATCAACCTTATTCCAATCAAATAAACGATAAGTAGTATCAGAACTTTGTTGAATTTCTGCAACCAAAGAGTTCTTACCAATAGCGTGAACTCTACCAGCAGGAATAAAAAACAAATCACCCTTTTCAGCCTTATCACAATTCAAACACTCGGCAATAGTTCCGTCCTTTGTCTTGTTGATTACATCAGCCTTTGTCATCTTTCGATTCCAACCGCTGTAAATTACCGCCTCGCTATCATTATCCATAACATACCACATCTCAGTTTTTCCGTTAGGATAACCATTATTTTGAGCAAAATCATCATCTGGGTGCACCTGAACCGAAAGATTATCTTGAGCATCTATGATTTTAAAAAGCAAAGGAAAGTAATCACCAAACTCCTTGTAGTTTTCCTCGCCCAAAAGCTCATCAGCATACATTTCTATAAGTTCAGGCAAAGTGCATTCTGTCAAAAAACCATTCTCAACAACAGTTTCCTGACCCTCAATAGAGGAAAGCACCCACAATTCCCCACAATTAGGAAGCGGAGAATAATCAACGCCCAACAAATCTCTTATTTTATTTCCTCCCCAAGGCTTATTCTTAAATAAAGGAAGGAATTTTAGTGGATATAAACCTTGTTCCATACATTTAAAATTTGTGCAAATATACGTATTCTATTTAAAAGTATTACCTTTGCAATATGAATTTTGAATACTTTGTAGCAAAAAAACTATTAAAACAAAAAAGCAAATCCTTTTCTAAACCAATAGTAGGAATAGCAACAGCAGGCATAGCCCTATCGATAGCAGTGATGTTGGTATCGATAGGAGTACTACAAGGATTCAAAAATGAAATAAAAGAAAAAATAACAGGCTTTACCTCACACCTACACATAATACCATTTACCATAAATCCAACCTCCTCCGACAATGTTTTCCATCTCTCAGAACAAGAAATAGCAAACCTAAACAAAGAAGAAAACAACATAGAAACAATAAGCCCATACGTTTTAATGGGAGGAGCAATCAAAACCAAAACAGACTTTCACGGAGTAGCACTAAAAGGAATAGACAGTAAATTCAATTTTGATTTTTTCAAACAAAACCTCAAATCAGGCAATATTCCCGACTACACAAAAGCCGAAAATAAAAATCAAATCCTAATATCGCAAACAATAGCCAATAAACTAAACATAAAAATTGGCGACAAAATAAAAATATACTTTTACATCAATCAAAACTACAAAGTGAGACCATTCACCGTAGAAGGAATATACGAAACAGGATTAGGAGATTACGACAACAAATTCATAGTTTGCAACGCCAATGTATTACAAAAACTACTCTCTTGGCAACAAAACCAATACAGTGGCTACGAAGTAAAACTAAAAGACTTTACAAACCTTGACCAATCCTCACAAAACATCTATCATTCCATATCACAAGACAAAGACATTCAAACCATAGAAGAAATGGAACCGAGCCTCTTTGCATGGCTCAACCTCTTAGATTCCAATGTCATTCTAATATTAGTTGTAATGACTTTTATCGCAATCATAACCTCGTGTTCAACACTACTAATAATGATATTTGAACAAACAAAGCACATAGGAATATTCAAAAGCCTTGGAGCAACCACAAAATCCATTACAAAAATCTACCTATACAAATCCCTATACATACTAACCAAAGCAATGTTAATAGGAAACGCCTTTGCACTAACACTAATGTACCTACAACAAAAATATAAATTCATAAAACTTGACCAAGAAAGCTACTATCTTGATAGCGTTTCAATAGAATTTTCCCCAACTGCCCTAATCATAGTAAACCTTTCAAGCATAGCAATATGTATGCTAACACTAATAATTCCAGCACGAAATATTAGTAAAATCAACCCAATGGAAAATATAAAATTTGAATAAATCTCTAATTTATTCTTTTACCTACTCATTTAATTGCTAAATCTTAGCAGTGCCGTCCCATGATGCAGAGAGTATTTTGAGAAAGAAAAAAATAAAAAGCATTATTATAACCTGAGAAAGTTACGCTTTTTTTTTAACTTTCGCAGATTATCGCCACTTTTTTCTAAAAAGAATTACTATATTTGCACTGTGAATATAGCGACATAATCAAATGGGACATCTAATTATCGGCAGAAAAAAAGAACTTGCGCAGATTGAACAATATTACAACTCTGGCAAGGCTGAATTTATAGCAGTATATGGCAGAAGACGCGTAGGGAAAACTTATCTTATTAGACAATATTTCAAAAATCAGTTCACTTTTGATATGACAGGGGTTATTGAAGGAAGCAAGTCCGAACAAATAGCAACATTTCATATAGCCTTAAAAACTTATGGCTACAAAGGAAAGAAAAATCAAACATGGATTGATGCCTTTTTCGCACTTCGTCAATTGCTTGAAACAAAAATCAAATCAGGTAAGCGATGTGTTATTTTTATTGACGAGCTACCTTGTCTTGATACACCGAAAGCAGGATTTGTAAACGCACTTGGACATTTTTGGAACAGTTGGGCAAATTGGCAATCTGAGATTATGTTGATTGTTTGTGGCTCTGCGACATCGTGGATGGTTAGAAATATAATTGATAACCATGGAGGGCTTCACGATCGTATTACTCATGAAATACATTTACATCCATTTACCCTTAAAGAAACGGAAGATTATTTTCTAAGTAATGGTTTTGCATGGAATCGTCTTAGTATTATTCAAGCATATATGGCGATTGGCGGAGTACCTTATTATATGAGTTTATTTGAGAAAACAGATAGTCCCGCAACAGGTATAGATAGATTATTTTTTAGGGAAAATGCTGAACTCAAAAAAGAATATCGCAGATTATTTTCTTCACTCTTTAAAAACCCTCAGCCATATATAGAGATTATATCTTTACTTGCTAAGAACCCAAAAGGATTAACAAGAGAAGAAATGTGTAAAAAATTAGACGTTTCAAACAATGGTAAATTGGGCGACATGCTTACTGATCTTTTATATTGTGATTTTTTACGAAAGTACAACACAAGAGAAAAAAAAATAAAAACAAACTCTGCGATTTACCAATTAGTAGATTTTTATACTATTTTTTACAATACCTTTGCTTTAAAAAACATCGTAGAGGAGCATTTTTGGACTCGAAATATCAATACTTCCGAAGTTATTGCTTGGTATGGAATTGCATTTGAACGTATTTGCAAAGCTCATATTCCACAAATTAAGACTGCCTTAGGAATTGCAAGCGTGTCAACAGAGTTTTATTCATGGAAAACAAAGAAAATTGAAAATGGAGCTCAGATTGATATTATAATTGATAGAGCAGACAATATTATAAACCTATGTGAGGTTAAGTATAGCGAAGACTTATATAGTCTTGACAAAGAAGAATTTCTTAAAATTCAAAATCGCATTAGAGCTTTCAAAGAAGCCACAGAAACAAAAAGCAGTATAATTCCTACGATGATAACGACTTTTGGAATGAAAGCAGGCATGTATAGCGACCAAATCATAGCAAAACTTGATATGGACGCTTTATTTTAAATTACCTCTTTGATTACTCTAATAATTGCTAAATCTTAGCAGTGCAATCCCTCATTAAGAGGAACAACTACGCCATTTTCATTTGTTAGAGTATGCTTTTCATATTCTACAAAAGCCAAAAGAAAAAATAAAATCAATGATAGGAATAAATTTTCTTCATATCAGTAAGTATTTGGCTATAATAAAGAAACTAAAAAAAGCCTCTCTGTTGTAACATTTTTGCTTTTTTTAGTGTCATTGAGTAAATGGAAATATTAAACAAATAATTATTATATGGAAGTAAAGGATATTGATTTTTCTACTAAGCCTAAGGCTTATAAATTGTGCTTTAACGATAATTGTTCGTTTGTAGAGAAGTGTTTAAGGCATATTGCAGTTGCGAAATTAGAGGAATGTAGTGATTTATTGCAAGTGGTTAATCATGCAAAGTTTAATGATAAAAATTGCAAATACTTTGTTGATTGCAAGAAAGTTCGCATTGCATACGGCATGAAGAAGGCTTTTGAAAATATTCTCGTGAGTGATGTAGAGAAAATAAGGAATGAGTTAATCCAACTCTTTGGTCAAACGGGATTTTACCGCAGAAGAAATGCTAAAAAACCGCTATCCCCTGAGGAACAAGTGCAGATTGAGAACATATTTGCGAAGTTTGGTTACACGATAACCTTTGATGAAATTATTGAAACAACGTTTTGGAAAGACTAAGTCTTAGTTTCAAATTATTATTTCTTTGAGAAAATAGATTTTTTCTTAGAGAAAATGGATTTTCTCTAAGAAAAAATGGAATGAAAATGGCGTTTCAAGATAGCAAATTCTATAAATAAAAAAACATGCAGGCTTTTAAAAACCTGCATGCACTCGTGGGCTTAAGCAAAAAACGCTCAAACTATTCTATTTCCCAAGTTTCACCACTGTTTAACAAATCATCTACACATTTAATCTTTGGATTTTCTTGTGCTTCTTGCATTTGTTTTTCAAACAATTGGTTGTATGTTGGTTGTTTGTAAGCTCTGATAACTCCGAACGCCATTGGGAATTGTGGTGGACGCATTTGTGCTAACATCATGTGGATTCCTGTGTTTTCTGTTGTTTCATCGTGAACCAAAATGTCAGCTTCTGTTATTCCGTTTTCGCCTATGGTTACTACTTCAAGAGTTGTGCCTCTTAACACAATACCTTTGTCTTTGTTTTTACCAAAAATCATAGGTTTTCCGTGTTCTAACCATAATTGACGGTCGTCTCTTACTTCTTTGTCTGTTACTTCTTTGTGTGCACCATCGTTAAAGATTACGCAGTTTTGTAATACTTCAACTACTGCTGCTCCGTCATGCTCTGCCATGTGAAGACAAACTTTTTGTAATTGTTGAGGTTGGTTGTCTATCGCTCTTGCAAAGAATGTTCCTCTTGCTCCAATTACTAATTCTCCTGGATTGAAAGGATAGTCTATTACTCCAAATGGAGATGTTTTTGTTATTTGTCCTTGTTTTGTTGTTGGAGAATATTGTCCTTTTGTTAGACCATAGATACGGTTGTTAAACAATATGTAGTTTACGTCCATGTTTCTTCTAACAAAGTGTATGAAGTGATTTCCTCCGATTGCAGTTGCGTCTCCGTCTCCTGAGTTTATCCAAACTGATAACTTAGGATTTGCAATCTTAACTCCAGTTGCAATTGCTGCTGCTCTACCGTGGATAGAGTGGAATCCGTATGTATTAACGTAATATGGGAAACGGCTTGAACAACCTATACCCGATACCATACAGAAACTTTCTTTTTTATATCCTATTTTAGGAAATACGTTCAAAACTGATGCTAATATTCCGTGGTCTCCACAACCAGGACACCATTTTACCATTTGATCACTGGCGAAATCCGCTTTTGTTAATTCGACAGCTGAATGTTCTATTGCCATTTCTATTCTCCTAAAATTTGATTAAACACTTCTTTTAATTCACTTACTTCAAAAGGAAGGCCTTGTACCTTATTATATTGGTGGAACATCATACCTTGGAAGTTCATTCTTAAATAGTTTACAAATTGTCCCATATTTAATTCGCAAACTACCACTTTTTTGTAGCGTTTCAACAATTCTTCTGTATTCTTTGGTAGAGGCATTATGTAGTTAAATTGAGTAAATGCTATGCTCTTGCCTTCTGCTTGTAGTTCTTGTACTGCGCAACGTAAGGCTCCTTCTGTTCCTCCCCAACCTACTACTAATAAGTCTGCATTTTCTGCTCCTTCTACTTCTTGATTAGGGATACGATTTGCTACTCTTTCCACTTTTTCTTTTCTGTACTTAACCATTTGTTCGTGGTTAGCACTGTCAGTTGAAACACTTCCTTTTCCAGATAGTTTTTCCAAACCTCCAATTCTATGACGTAATCCGTCCATTCCTGGAACTGCCCATTGTCTTACAAGAGTTTCTTCATCTCTGTTGTAAGGTGCGTAGTTAGGATCGTTAGGTGTTGCGAAAGGAGGGTTGATTTTTGGAAGATCTGCCATTTTTGGTATTCTAAATAATTGAGAACCGTTTCCAAGATAACCATCTGTTAAAAGAATTGTTGGAGTCATTGTTTCTAATGACAATCTTGCTGCTTCAAATGCCCAATAGAAACAGTTAGCAGATGAAGATGCAGCAACTACTATACAAGGTGCTTCTCCGTTTCTTCCAAATAAAGCTTGTGTAAGGTCAGATTGTTCTGTTTTTGTAGGTAAACCTGTTGAAGGACCGCCTCTTTGAACATCTACAATCACAAGTGGTAATTCTGTCATAACAGCAAGACCAATTGCTTCACTCTTTAAAGAAAGTCCTGGACCAGAAGTAGAAGTACAAGCCATAGTTCCTGCAAATGAAGCTCCTATTGCAGAACAGATACCTGCGATTTCGTCTTCTGCTTGAAATACTCTTGCTCCTAATGATTTGTGTTTTGCTAATTCTATTAAGATATCAGTTGCTGGTGTGATAGGATAAGAACCTAAGAATAAAGGAAGACCAGCTTTTTCAGCAGCTGCAAGTAATCCCCATGCAGTTGCAATGTTTCCTGTTATGTTTCTATATTTTCCTTTTGGCATAACAGCTTGCTCAACTATCATTTGGCTTTCCAAAATGTCTGTATTTTCACAGAAGTTGTAGCCTGCTCTTACTACCGCTTTGTTTGCTTGAACCAATTCTGGTTTTTTAGCGAATTTCTTTTCCAAATAAGAATCTGTATGTTCAAGACCTTTTCCGAAAATGAAGAAAATCATACCTAATGCAAACATATTTCTACATTTCAAAGCAGATTTTCTATCAGCGAAAATGTCTTTCACAGTTTCCATTGTGAAACTTGTGATAGGTGCTTTTATCAATCTGTAATTTGAAAGCGAATCATCTTCAAGTGGGTTAGAAGTATAGCCTGCTTTTTCTATGGCTTCATCTTCAAAAGTATCAGCATCAACAATTATAATGCCACCAATTTTAGCCCATTTTAAGTTTGCTTTCAATGAAGCAGGGTTCATCGCTACTAAAACGTCAGCTTTATCCCCTGAACTATAGATTTTTTTACCAATGTGTACTTGAAATCCTGATACACCTGCCACTGTGTTATGTGGAGCTCTAATTTCTGCTGGATAGTCTGGGAATGTCGCAATGTCATTACCGTCTAACGCAGAAGTATCAGAGAAAAGTGTACCTGTAAGTTGCATTCCATCGCCAGAATCTCCGACAAATTTAATTACAACGTCTTCTCTTTTAATAACTTCTTTTGCTGTCATTACTTTGAGTTTTATATTATTTTTCTATTTTTTTCACTAAATAATCTGCAAATTTACTAAGTTTATTCCATTTAAAGAAAAAAAAACGCTGTTTTATTCGGTTATTCTACGTATTTATCGATAACTTTGCACTCGAAACAAGGATAAAATTACAAATAATGAGCAATAATACCTTTGGAAAAAGCTTTCGTTTAACAACTTTTGGAGAGAGCCATAGCACTTGCCTTGGTGGAATAATAGAAGGCTTTCCTGCAAATGTAAAAATAGATTACGCTCTGTTGGAAAGTGAGTTAGAAAGAAGAAAATCCTCATCTCCTTACTCCACTCCAAGAGTAGAAGAAGACAAAGTAAGATTTCTTTCTGGAATTGAAAACGATATTTCCTTAGGTACACCAATTTCTTTTGTAATTGAAAATAAAAATATAAAAAAACAAGATTACGATAATCTAAAAACACTTTTCCGTCCCTCACATGCCGATTATACATATTTTTGTAAGTATGGTATCAATTCCTCTTCGGGAGGCGGAAGAGCCTCTGCAAGAGAAACTGTTTGCAGAGTTGTAGGCGGAAGTTTTGCAAAGCAATTTATTTCTCAATTTGGTGTAAACATAGAATCGGAAATAGAAAAAATTGGAAGATATAACTATCTTACTCAAAGAGAAGACGCAGAAAAAACATTGAAACAAGTCTACGAAACAGGCGATAGCGTAGGCGGAGTGATAAAATGCACAATAAAAAATATGCCAAAAGGACTTGGAGAGCCAATCTTTGACAAACTTTCAGCCCTTCTTGCACAAGCAATGATGAGTATTCCATCTGCAAAAAGTTTTGAAATAGGCGATGGATTAGAATCATGTAAACGTTTTGGTAGTGAAGATATTGACCATTGGAACAGTGATTTTACAACACAAACCAACCACTGTGGAGGAGTGCAAGGGGGAATTTCCAACGGCATGGACGTAATTTTCAGTGTAGGCTTTAAACCCATTGCATCAATCCAAAGAATAAGAGCAATAAACCCGCAAGGCGAAATCGCAGAAGTAGAAAACAATGGAAGACATGACTGTTGCAATCTTTTTAGAGCAAGAGTTATAGTAGAATCAATGGCAGCCCTTGTGGTAGCAGACCTAATTAAAAGAGCAAAATAAAAGAATGAAAATCATGAACAAAATAAGCAAAATTTTTTCCTTAGCTTTAATTATTTTTTTCTTAGCTTCGTGCAAAGAAAGCAAAGAAATAAAAAACGATTTCTTTGAGTTATCTGGAGCAATCACCAACTCCTCTCTACCATACCTGATATTGAGCGAAGTAGGTAAAAGCGGATTTTCTCAAAACGACACAATCAACATTGACAATAAAGGCAGATTTTCTAAGAACATAGAAATGAAAGAACCAACCCTTTATTCACTTTCCTTAGGCAATGAATACATTATTATATGTCCACAAATAGGAGAGAAAATCACAATAAAAGCAGCAGAAAACAACTTTTCAGGAACCTATAACATAGAAGGCTCACCAGAATCTGAACTATTAAAAGAACTAAACAAAGAAAACTATAACATACGTCTTTCTTTAAAAAGCATGAGCGAAGAACTATCAAAAGCAGACACAGCAAAACTTGATTCAATAAGGACTTCTATATTTGAAAAGTTTATGCAGATGAAACAATATCAAGAAAAACTCTCAGCAGACTACATAGAAAAACATCAAGGCTCACTAACAACCCTAATAGCCTTACACCGCACCTTTGATGGCATACCATTATTTGATTATCGTAAAGACTTAGAAATGCACAAACGAGTATTAGCGGGCTTAGAACGTAGCTTGCCAGAAAATCAACACACATTAATACTCAAAAACTTTATAATAGAAAAAGAAAAAACGCTAAACAACAATGCAAGTCCAAAGGAATAAAATATATTTTGCCTCAGACTTTCACTTAGGCAGTAGTTCGCAAAAACAAACCCACGAAAGAGAAAAGAAAATTGTAGAATGGTTAAATCATATCTCCAAAGACGCAGAAGAAATCTACCTTTTAGGAGATATATTTGACTTTTGGTTTGAATACAAAAACGTTGTGCCAAAAGGATTTGTTAGATTTCTTGGAACACTTGCACATTTAGCCGATTTGGGAGTAAAGATACATTTCTTTTGTGGCAATCACGATATTTGGATAAAAGACTATTTTCAAAAAGAATTAGGAATTATAGTTCACCATCAAAAAGAAACCCTTTCACTTTACGGAAAAACTTTCATGATAGGCCATGGTGATGGATTAGATTCAAAGGATAAGAAATACAAAATCATAAACACCATTTTTAAAAATAAGATTTGCATTTCACTTTTTGCGAGTTTGCACCCACGATGGGCTATTTCCTTAGCACAATCTTGGAGTAAAAGCTCCCGCGCCTCACATTCCGAAGACGACAAAAAAGACTTAGGAGAAAAAGAACCGATATATCAATTTTGTCTTAAAACATTAGAGAAAGAAAACATTGATTACTTTGTATTTGGACACAGGCATTTGGTTTGCGACAAAGAATTAAAAGACAATATTCGCTACATAAATCTTGGACATTGGCAAAGCAATGGACACTATGCGATATGGGACGGAGAAAACTTGAGTTTAAAAAAATTTGATTAAGAAAAAACTATTTTTTACCTTTGCACGCAAATTTTTCTTAGAGATAATTCATAATTAAATAAAATATAGAGATGAAAAACACACCATTTACACAAAAGCACATCGAATTAGGAGCCAAAATGGCTGAATTCGCTGGTTACAATATGCCAATTTCATACGAAGGATTGGTAGTTGAGCACAACAATGTAAGAAATGCAGTTGGAGTATTCGACGTTTCACACATGGGAGAGTTCAGAGCAAAAGGCCCAAAAGCATTTGAATTTGTACAACGTTGCACTTCAAACGACATAGCAACACTTTTTGATGGTAAAGTATTATATACAGTTCTTCCAAACGGACAAGGCGGTATCGTTGACGATATGTTAGTTTACCAAGTATCAAAAGAAGAATATTTTATGGTACCTAACGCTGCTAACATTGACAAAGACTGGGCTTGGATGAGCAAGATAGCAGAAGAAATGGGCTTAGTATTAGGACAAGACTTTACAAACGAAAGCGAACACTATGGACAATTAGCAGTACAAGGTCCTTTAGCATTAAAAGCTATGCAAAAATTAACTGATACTCCTATTGAAGATATGGAATACTACACATTCAAATTCTTGACTTTCGCAGGAATTGAAAACGTTCTTTTATCTACAACAGGATATACAGGAGCTGGTGGATGCGAAATATACTTTGACAAACAATATGCTGACAAAATTTGGGACGCAGTGTTTGAAGCAGGAAAAGAATTCGGAATAATGCCTGCTGGTTTAGGTTGTCGTGATACACTTCGTTTGGAAATGGGATTCTGTCTTTACGGACACGAAATCGATGACGAAACATCTCCAATCGAAGCTGGATTAAATTGGCTTACAAAGTTTGTTGATGGAAACGATTTCATAGACAGAGCAAGACTTGAAGAACAAAAAGCAAACGGAGTTAGCAAAAAATTAGTTGGATTCCAAATGATAGATAAAGGTATTCCACGTCAAGGTTACCAAGTATGCGATAGCGAAGGCAATGTAATAGGAAAAGTTTGTTCAGGAACACAATCTCCATCTTGTGGAGTAGCAATCGGAACAGCACACGTTGCAACAGCATTCAGCAAAAAAGACACAGAAATCTTTATCAAAGTAAGAGAAAAACTTCTTAAAGCAATAGTAGTAAAAATGCCTTTCTACAAAGGTTAATTCTAAGATAAAGCACAATGCCCACAAGACAAAAAAAAGTTTTGTGGGCTTTTTTTCAAAGTAAAGTCAAACAATGAAATACAAATCTACGCCATCGAAACGCACCAAACAGCTTGCGATGATTCTAAGTCTAATACCTAATATGGTGTTGGCTCAGCAAGGAGTGATTGTATTTCACAATTGCGAAAATTTTTTCTATCCTACCAAAGACACAATCGCACTTGATGATGACTTTACTGCAGAGGGAAAAAAACGTTGGACCTTTTCGCGTTACAATACCAAGAAAAACCTACTTGCAAAGACCTATATAGCAGCAGGAAAAGGCAATATGCCAGCAATAATAGGCCTATGCGAGGTAGAAAACGACAAAGTACTTTACGACCTTTGTAAAGACAGTCCATTAAGAAAAGGAAATTACAAATACATTCATTATCCCTCACAAGATGTAAGAGGAATAGACGTTGCCTTGCTTTACAACGAGCAATTTTCTCCTATTTCGCATTGTAAATTAGAGGCAGAAACCGACCCTAATGAAGAAAAAACAAGAGACGTACTTTATGTACAAGGAATGATGCAAGAAATGAAACTAAACATTTACGTCATTCACGCACCCTCTCGCCGAGAACACAACATAAAGAAAACACTTCGCACCAAAATATTTACAATGGTCAATAGCCATATAGAACAATTGAGAAAAGAAGGCGAGGAGAATTTTATTATCATGGGAGATATGAACGACAACCCTTGGGATTCTTCAATAAAAGACGCCTTTCAAACAGTTGCACATCGCAATAACCCCGACCCATTTCTTGTAAACCTTATGCGAAACAATAAAAACAAACGAGGCTCCTATGTTTACAGTGGAGATTATTGTAATTTTGATCAATTTCTTGTTTCAAAACCTTTATTAAATTACTTGGACATAGAAGGGAAAGACGATGAAATGA
>CALCUN010000017.1 GCA_937906975.1 uncultured Bacteroidales bacterium | reverse complement strand
GAATTAGAAGTAACAGATTCAGAAGAAATAACAATGCACATGGCAGCTACTTGTCTTCACTACGGACAAGAAGCATTCGAAGGAATGAAAGCATTTAGAGGAGTAGATGGAAAAATCCGTTTGTTCCGTCCATACGAAAACGCAAAACGTTTAATCCGTTCTGCAGAAGGCGTTATGATGGCACCAGTTCCAGAAGAATTATTCGTAAAAGCATGTATCGAAGTAGTAAAACGTAACGAAAGATTTGTTCCACCAGCAGGAAGCGGAGCATCATTATACTTACGTCCATTATTGATAGGAACAGGAGCACAAGTTGGAGTAAAACCAGCAAATGAATACTTATTCGTAGTATTTGCAGGCCCTGTAGGACCATACTTCAAAGAAGGCTTCAAACCAGTTCAAATCCAAATAGTAAAAGATGCAGACCGTGCAGCACCACTTGGAACAGGAACATTAAAAGTAGGAGGAAACTACGCAGCATCTCTTCAATCAGGACAAAGAGCTCACGATGAAGGATTCTCAAACGTACTTTACTTAGACGCAAAAGAAAAGAAATACATCGATGAAGCAGGAGCAGCAAACTTCTTTGGAATAAAAGATAACACATACTGCACTCCAAAATCAAGTTCTATACTTCCATCAATCACAAATATGTCATTGCGTCAATTAGCAGAAGACATGGGATTGAAAGTAGAACAAAGACAAATCTCTGTTGAAGAATTATCTACATTTGAAGAAGTAGCAGCATGCGGAACAGCAGCAGTTATCTCTCCAATCGGAAAAATAGTAGATAGAGAAACAGGTAAAGTTTATGATTACGGCACAGAAGCAGGTCCTGTATGTACAAAACTTTACAAACAATTAAAAGGAATACAAGAAGGTGAAGTTGAAGATACACACAACTGGAATCTTATTGTAGAATAATGTTAGAACATTTTGAAACTTCAATAAAAGCCGTTCGATAAACCTATTGGGCGGCTTTTTTTCATAAAAGATATGGAAAAAATATTAGTAATCCAAACAGCCTCCATTGGAGATGTGATACTTGTAACATCACTCTTAGAGAAATTACATCACAAATTCCCGAACTCTCAAATAGACCTACTCTTAAAAAGCCCTAATCAACAACTCTTCACCAACCACCCTTTTATAAACAACCTATGGGTGTGGAATAAGAGCGATAAAAAATACCTTAGACTATGGGATTTATGCGATAGAATAAGAAAAGAGAAATACGATGTAGTCTTTTGTGTACAGCGATTCTTTTCTTCTGGCTTTGTAACCCTATACTCAGGAGCTAAAAAACGCATAGGCTTCAAGAAAAACCCACTCTCAATGTTTTTTACCCACAGAGTAGAACACAAAATAGAGAAAGCCGTACACGAAGTCGATAGAAATATCTCCCTATTAGAAGGCTATTGGTGTAAGACAGCACCACGTCCACAGCTCTACCCAAGTCAAGAAGACATCTCAAAGGTTTCAGTCTATAAACACGGAAACTACTACACCATATCCCCAGCCTCACTATGGCCAACCAAGACCCTTGAAATAGAAAAATGGATAGAATTAGCAAATCATTTGCCACAAGACTCCATGCTCTACCTTTTAGGCTCAAAACAAGACAAAGACCTATGTCAAAACATACTACAACGCACCACTCACGCCAACACCCTCAACCTCTCAGGCAAACTAACCCTCCTTCAATCAGCCTCTCTGATGAAAGACGCCAAAATGAATTTCACCAACGACTCCGCACCACTACATCTATGCACCTCGGTTAATGCCCCCGTAACAGCCGTTTTCTGTTCCACATCAACCGACTTTGGCTTCACACCCCTAAGTGATGACAGCCTAGTAGTGGAAGCAGAACCAAAACCAAAATGCAAACCCTGTGGACTTCACGGAGCAAAACAATGCAAAGAAGGACACTATGAATGTGGAAGAAAAATAGAAATACAAAAACTAATAAACAGAATATAGAAATGAAAAGAATAATCCTAACCATAATTGCCATAGCGAGTATAACCACCCTAAAGGCACAAAAACATGAATTAACCTACCAATCTTACACCAAAGATGTAGCCAAACAAGACACAAGCCTAACAATAATCTATCGCAACCAAGACGAAATCTCAATCCAAAGCGATGAAGGCATAATGCAATACAATCCAATCCAAGGCCTTGCCCACGAAACCCTCTACATAAACTATAAGACCAAAATCCTTTACCGACAATTAGAATACCAAGACTCAGAAGCCTACCTTGCAACCAGCACCATTCCCGAAAAAACCTTAGAACCCCAAGGAGAAGAAGAAGTAAACGGCTATAAATGTAAAAAATACCGCACCTCCATCAACTCCAACACCATAGAACTATGGATAACCGAAGACTTAAAAATGAACGCCACACCCTTTTTACAATTCTCCAACCTACCAGGAGTGCTAATCAAATTTCAACGCAATGGAAGTAGCATAACAGAACTAAGCTCCATAAAACCCCTATCAAAGAAAGCCCAAATCAACACCCAACCCCTTACAAACGCAACACAAGTAACCTTTAGAGAATTGGACCAAATAGAAAAAGATAAAAAAGTAATCACAACCAATATCTTCACAAAACAACGCATACATTGGGGCGACACCATCAAACACCAAGGCACAATGCCACAAGACACCACCATACACTTTGCAGGAGGCACACTAATCCTAAAAAAACTAAACCTACAAGCCCTACCAACCCACTATCAATACTTTCTTGAACTCACCACCCAATCCTCAGGCGATGCCTATGACCGCACAGGCAGCATCTTCCTAATACCAGAAGACTCACTAACCTTCTACACAGCCTTAACCGAAGGAATAGAAAACCTACCATACTTTGAAAGCAAAAAAGGCAGCAAATACCAAGGAATGCACCTTACCAACCAATACACTCCACTTGTAGAACTAATCCGCTTTTTCACACCATTCGGAGTAGGATACTTCAACGACAGAGTAACACTCCAAGGCTTAGAATGGGAAGAAGAAGTATATTACAAACAAGAAATAACAGACCTTCGTCAATACTTGCAAGGCGAAGTAATGATAGGAGCCTTCATAGGCAACTATGACGGAGGTGGACACCTACTTAGCCTTGATTTAAAAGCCTATCCAGGAGACTTTGTAGCAGAACCAATGCAAAACAACCTATGGACACTACCCCTTTTCAACACCTGCAACGTAATGGAAATGGCAGGACAAAACTACCCACACTTCTTTGACACCGACACCCTCACAGTACAATTCTACCTACCAGAAGGAGTAACCAACCTACGCCTACGCTATATCACCACAGGCCATGGCGGTTGGGGAGGAGGAGATGAATTTAACCCTAAGCCAAACCACATCATCATAGACGACACACTACACTATCAATACACCCCATGGAGAGAAGACTGCGGACGCTACCGTGAATGGAATCCAGTCTCAGGAAACTTTTGGAATGGACTATCCTCCTCAGACCTCTCACGCTCAGGCTGGTGTCCAGGCACAGCAACCCAACCAACCTACATCTACTTACCAGACTTAGCACCAGGCACACACACCATTAAAATAGCCATACCACAAGGCCAAGCCGAAGGCGGTAGTTTCAGTGCATGGAGCGTATCAGGCATACTCATAGGAGATAAGAAATAAAAAAAAAGAGGCGACAAAAAAAATAATCGCCTCTTTTTTTGATATTAACTTATTATTCAGAAATAAAATCACTATCATTTATTTCAAAAACATAAGCATCATTATCTCTAACTCCTTCATTTGCTAAAAATTTCCAATCACTTAAACGATAAAATTCTTTAAATAGCGAATTAGAATCATAATCTGGTGTCCATTTTTTCAAAATTTTCTCTTGATCATTATTATCCACAATCATAAAACAAGCTCCTTCAATATCAGCACTAATAAGAAAAGAATGCTCCTCTGAGCCAAAAAAATGATTGCATATCCTAGCGCCCAAAGCTTCTTCTATCCCCCCTTTGGTAACAAAATGCGATTCTTGTGGTTTTAATGTTATATGATGAGTATCTAGTGTGCCATTTTTTCTAGCAAAAACACCATAATAATGACCATTAGAAAACCAACCATCATAAGTAAGTTCTCCAAAGTGTTGTAAATTTATTGTTTGATTAGTGTTGTTTTTTATAATAATAGAAGGTATTTCATGTTCATGTTGATAATCACAAGAAGCGAAAGTAAGCACCAATGCAAATAAGAATAATATTCTTATTGTTTTATTGTATATATTTTTCATAACTTTAATTGTTTTAAAATCCATATAAATTAAATGTTGAATCAATAATACGTGACTTTTCTGGGTAAGCATTTTTTAATGCGACTTTTAATTGTTGATGAGAGCGAATATCACTATTAAGACAATCCCCTAACAATAATAATTTGCTTAAATGCTTTTTTATGATGTTATTGTTTTAAATTGTTATTATTTTGCAAAGGTATTATTTTTAGTTTTTCTCAAATCTTTCTACGTTATTAAAATAAGTGTATTGACTCAAAAGATTCCAATATTCTTTGTTTTTAAAATTCAATAACATTCCATGCTCTTGTGGTTCAGTTATAGTTATAATATCATTTATAACCCTATCTTTATTACTTTCATCGCAACTTAAATTATGAGTTGAAAGATAATACCAAATACGTCTTATTGCTTTTAGTTCAAGACAATTCAAACCTAATATATTAACCGTAGGAAACACATCTGCTCTATCTTCGCTCCATACAATAGAGCCATCAATTTTATACTTGATTTCATTATGTATATTTTCTCTAAAAATAAGCGGTTGAATAAACTTATCTCCACGATGATTGTTACACGATTTTTTCGGTCCAGAGGCAAAAGTACCAAAACAAGAAGGAATAAGATTTTCGTATGCTACAGTATGAGGAAATGGGGGAGTCTCTTTTGGATTAATAATAAATTCAGCCTCAAGCATAATGTTTTCACTATCAAGCCTACTATCCATTTCAAAATATTTAGAAAAATCTTCTTGACTTTTTACCTTTTGTGGAATTACATGTTCAAGGGTAGGCCCTTTCAAATCACGCATACAATAACAACAATGATTATTAGAGTCTTCAAGCAATATATTCTTTAAATCATTTTTAAAATTTCCCTTCAAGACACTATACAAATCAGCTGAGCAATCCTCTTGTTTATCAAAACACTCTTTAAGAAACTCTTTGATTAATTTGTGAGCTTTTTCTCGACTTTTATTCTTATCAATGTATTCCATATACGCCTATTTGAGTAGCTTCACTAATTCACTTTCTTCTCCAACCTTATCAACAATTAGATTCATAACCTTTTCCATACGCTCCACATCTCCAATACCTTTCCAATAATTATACGCATCTCTAAGTTCGTTTAACAAAGAATTTCTTACAGGTGATTCCATTTGATTTTCAAGTAAACTATTATAATCTATACCATACGAATTAGGTAACTTTTTACATATAGTCAATCTATTTTCTCTTCCTAATTGATACACTATATTATTTTCATCTTGTTTGAAATTAGACAATACAACAGGAGAGTGAGTTGAGATAATAAACTGAATACAAGGGAAAGTAAATCTTAAACGATCAATCATTTCTTGAGCTAAAGAAGGATGTAAATGAAGATCTATTTCATCTATAAAACACACCCCATTAGAATTGCAATTACCATTCAATAAGAAAGACCTATTAGCTAAGTCAAACGCAATTGAAAACACACGCCTATAACCAGCTGGCAGAGATTCAAAATCCGATTCAACACCATTTTTAAATCTAAAAACAACAACATCTGTATTTCCTCTTGAAACAACAGATAATTCCTTTATCTCAAAATCTTCATTTTTCACACCCTCTTCCAAAGGCATTGCAAATCTTTTTATACAATCCTCAACAGCATCAAGATAAGCCTTTTCATTGTTGCTTGAATGACCATACTTATCATTCTTCCATTGCATAATAAAATACCATTGCCAAACCAATCCACAATCACGAGGATCGTCCCAATTATAATAACCAGCAGACTGAGCAATTCCAAATTCAGACTTCAATAAATCTTGAATCTTTTTTCCCATACTTACCTTTTCATGAGGGAAAGAATCAGAATAAAAAGCAAGTACAGGTAAGTTTTTAAGACTATCATAATGTTTCCAAAAACGAATAGACTCTTTCGCATAAAGCTCCCTCATTCCCCCAGACATATTTTCTTTAACAAACACTATCTCTAATGGAGCATTATCATCTATTTCTATTGTAGTTTCAATTTCAATAGGGAATGAACCCTCTTTTGACTGAGTACCATCTTCATTAAACTTTCTATTAGCATCAGTTGTTTCAAAACTCTTTACACCACCCTGAATAGTATTTGCAATAAAATTACTTTGACTAATACTTTTGCTTTTTGAAAAGATAAAACTCAAAGACTGTTTAAGAGCAGAGATAAGATTAGTTTTACCCATACCATTCTTTCCAATCAAAACAGTAGTCATCTTTCCAAATTCCAAGTTTATATTTTCGTAATTACGATAGTTTTGAAGTCTTATATTTTTGATGTACATACTCAGATTTATTTTTTTTTGATTATTATATTACAAAAATACAAATAATACTTGAATATACAACAAAAAGAGGGTATTGACCCTCTTTTTTTACTTAACTAAGTTTTTTATGTTCAAGTCTGCTTCCTTGAAACTACACTTCTTTAAACTGTGCTTAAAGGTGGCGGAAGGCAAGAAACGACATGAAACTCTTTTGATGCTTTCCGCATCTACCAAATCAACGCTCTCTTGACTCTTAGCCTTGATTTGAGGAATAAAGCTACCTAAATAGCCAAATTTCACCGCACTGCCATTTAATACATGCTTAGAAACTTGTATTTCCATAGCCTTTAAACACGCCACCACATCAGGATAACCAATAGTGGTGCTTTCTGAAATATCGGTAGCGATTCTCTCGATAGAGATGTCTTGATTTCTGAAAATTCTTGCTACGAATTTCTCTCCTGGATTAGAACCAAAATTAATGTTCTTTTTTACTTTTACGAAACTGATTGCCATAACTTTTTACTTTTTTTAAATTAATAACTACTTTCTTACCTCATTTTGAATCATATTTGAAAGTTTATAACCATTCTTTGCCGATACATTCCCACCAATGAAAGAGGCAACTGTGGTTAAAATCACTATCACAAATTCAATGATTCGTTTCCAATTCGGTTTGTTTTTTACACTCATTTTACTTTTGCTTTAAAGGTTAATAGATAAACACATCGATGTAATTTTCTAATGCAAAGATAAGTTAAATAAATGGTTTAATAAAATATGTGATTTAACCTGATTTAAAAAAGTTTAAATTGAAATAAGATGATTTGAAATAATACCTTCTTCCCACTTAAAATGCAATGTTTCTGCGAAAGAATTTTTCAATCTCTTGGAGTAATTCTCATAAAACAAACCAATCACCCTTTCCTCTCCAGCATCACGATTCTTTGCCACCTCCACCAGAGAATCATATCCAAAATACAAATCCAACATATCCTTTCTAAAAAACTCCTTAGCATGCTTTCTAAAATCCTCATTCACCTTGTGCATAATCAACACATTATCCGCCATATTACTAAGGTCATAGGTTCCCGCAATATCCTCCTTTCTCACCACCCCAAACGACTTTCTTGGGTGAGCCACCAAGATAACATGAATACTTCTTTGACGAGCATAATCCGCCAACTCCTTTATGAAACTGCTCTGTTGATCAAACTTCTCACCCTTATTAGGATTGAGCCTCATACACGCCAAATTATCCAAAATCACAAGATTAATCTCCTTGCTATCCACCACAGCTCTCACACTCTCAAACAAATGTCCCCACTCATTACCAAAAGAATTATTATACACAAAAAGATTATTCTTCAAACTTTGATCAATCAACTCATTATTCTCCTTATTATCCACGTGCAATCCCCTCGCAATCATACGAATCCAAGTCTTAATCCTCCACTGTTGCATCTCACCCGAAAACAAACCCACCTTAAAACCACCATCACACATATTCAAAATCATATTCTTCAAAAACACCGTCTTACCACAACCATTCACACCCGTCAAAATGCTAATACCACCCGAAGCAAAACCCCCAAGCAAACAACTATCCAAAGCCTTAAACCCCGAAGGAATCCTAAGAATATTATCCGCCTGCTCACACTCAATCATATCAAAATCAATCCATTCATTATCAACATCAATCCTCTCCTGTACAAACTCATTATAATCCTTAGAAGAAAACTCCCTCTTCTGCTCGGAGAAAGGCTCCAGCTTCTGACGAAACTCCTTCCAATGATAAGAAGAACACGAATTATGAAAACACTTAAAGCCAAGACTTCCGTCCGAAAACTGAAATACCGCAGAATCGGGTTTTTTATGCTCGCTATTGAACACGCATTCGTTCAAAGTATATTTTGTCCCACCCGCAATAGATTTCACGCTGTAGCCGATATTATGCTCATCTAAGAACCTTTTCACATCAAAACTACTACTCTTACCAAAATTATTATACTTCTCCGCACCCTTAACAGGAGTTTTAAAACACGAAACCACCTTCTCAAAATACTCCCTCGCAATAGGACGAATCACCTTAGGACAATGTCTAATACAACTCAAACGATGAGGAGTCCCCTCGGTGTTTTCGCCCTTGTGAGCCACAGTTCCGTAGAGTTTAGTCAAACGAGCACGATTATGCACCGCAGTATCAATCTCCACCTGTTCGGTAGAAAAAAGCATAGAAATCACTTGAAGAAAATCCTTTACCAAAACATCACTATCCTCATCACAAGCCATATCACAAGGCAACATAATATGATAACCATTACCCGAAAAACAACCCACAAAATCATAAAACCCATTATGAAACAAAAACTCCCACACCTTTTTTGCCACACAGCAAGCCTTTTCCAATTGCTCATCAGTAGAAGAAGTCCCACTCTTTCTCACAGGATCAAAATCCAACATCACCCAACGTCTTCTTAAAATATCCCCATCAGCAACACTCTGCTTGCAACCAACCAATTTCTCATTAGAATCATTATGAACCACCTTAGCACTAAGAGCCTCAGGTTCAATCTCATTAAAAATGAAATACCAATTCAAATTAGGATTACGATGCTTTTCAATGGCGGAAATCAAATTAGTAACATCAGAAAACAGACCACAAAAAATACGACCTTTTTTTTCAGAAATTTTTTCGATGGCGCGCACCTCCTTTGAAGCCAAACCAAAAACATTAAAACATTTTATCAATTCATTATTATCCATAAAAAATCTTTTTTTTATTTTTAATTTTTTTTCTATTGTCTTATTATTATATATTTATTATATTATTATTATATGTTTCCGAATTTCGGTAGTTTGTTTCCGAATTTCGGAACATACCTTCCGATTATCGGTAGTTTGTTTCCGAATTTCGGAAATCTAAATACTCCATGTTAAAGAGAAAATTATTTTTTTCTTTGATTAAAATTTTTTTCTCTAAGAAATCCTTCATCATCTCATAGAGAATACTCTTTGAAATATTAAATCTTTCTGCTAATTTAACCTTTGAACCATAATAACCCTTAGGAAAACTTTTAATATAACTAATAACAAGAATTTCATTAGGTTTAAGTTTGCGTCTTAAACTAATTTCTAACTGATAAATCAAATCCAAATCAACAATAAAATGTGCCATAACCAACTATTTTTGTAATTCGTTTTTAATAAGCTTTACCTCCTCAAGAGAGTAACGCAACTTATAACCTCCATTCTTAGGCGAGAGATTCAAACGCCTTCTAATTCTAAAAAGAGTAGAATAAGAAATTCTCAACTCCTTCAACACCTCTTTGGTGAATAAAAAATCCGATTCGCTTTTCATAAACAATTAAAATTTAAAAATTACGAAGGCAAAAATATACTAAAACTTTAAGGTGTTAAAGCATTGAAATAGTTTGATTTATGAAATAGAAAAGGAGTAAAGGTATAAAAAAATATAAGTAAAAAGATAAAAAACTTTAAGATGTGAAGATAATGTATTATCTTTGTAGTCTCCAATAAGAAAAAGGATAAGGAGAAAAACCACCAAAAAAACCACATTTAAGATTAAATCGTTCAAAAAGAGTTATTAATAATATGGAAGAAGATAAAAATTTAACTCAACAATCCCCACCCACCAAGCCTAAGCAGAGACTTCAACCTAATTGGATTGAATGGACTGAGTCTTTGGCAGGGGATTTGATTGAACAATGGTATAGGAAATATTCTTCTTCTCCAATTACAAAACTTCTTTTGTATAATTTTTTTATTGGTAAAAAAGAGGTTATAAACCTTGATTTTAATATAAAAATATCTGATGCTGACCTTGTGAGAATAGGTTATATGTTGGGAATGGATTATGCTAAGATGAATAAGGCTTTTCTTCAATATAGGCTTCGATATGGTAGGGATGATAAACTTAGTTCTAATTATCGTCCTAAGACTAAGCAATCCTTTATGGACGGTGCAGACTTGGTGAAGGATTTGCAAGAGTTTTTAAAACTTCATAACTTTCCCTTTATTTACAGTCTTCAATCTTCTCAGGAAAAGGTGGAATATATAGAGGGAATTATTGAAGATTATAAGTTGAATCTCAGGGGTGTAAAGGAGCAAATTGCAGAACTTAAAGAGCTCGAAAAACAGGAATTAAACCGAATAGAGAATTTAAAAAAGTTGAAAGAAAAGATAAAACTTGATTGTTAATCTTTGGGTTTATTCTTTGTGGTAGGGTTCGTTGTTGAGGATTGTGAAAGCTCGGTAGATTTGTTCTGTGATTAGAAGGCGTATCATTTGGTGGGAGAAGGTCATCTTGGAGATGGATACTTTGTCATTGGAGGCTTTATAGACCTCTTCTGAGAATCCGTAAGCTCCTCCTACAATGAAGTTTAGGGTTTTTATGCCTTGATTCATTTGTTTTTGAAGGTATTGTGAAAATTCTATGCTTGTGAATTGTTTACCTCTTTCATCAAAGAGTATGTTTCTGTCGTATTTTTCCATGTGTTTGAGTAGCATTTCGCCTTCTTTGGTTTTGATTTCGGAAGGGGATAGGTTCTTTACGCCTTTTATGTCGGGAAGGTAGAGGATTTCAAAGTTGATGTAGTGTTTTAGACGTTTGGTGTAGGTCTCTACTGCTTCGATTAGGTGTTTTTCTTCGGTTTTTCCGATTACGGTTAGTTTTATGTTCATCGTTTTAGGGTTCTTAATAGTTTATAGTTTTTACTGTAATGTTTTTGTATGTAGAAGTATGGGGTTTGTGTGGCTCCAAAGTGGCGTATGAAGGTTTCTATGTTGGGTTTTATGCTTCCTGTGAAGTCGTAGGTGGTGCAGCCTTGGGAGTGGGCGTATTGGAGGGCTTTCCATAGGAGTATGGTTGGGGGGTTAAGGTGTGAGTATGCGGGGTTGGAGCCTGAGAAGATTTGGTAGCAGGTGTTTTGGTCTATGATTAGGTAGGTGATGGCGATTGGTGTGCCTTGTGGGTCAAGGAGTGCGAGTTTGCGTGAGGCGTTGTGGAGGGTGGCAGCGGAGTCAAGGCGTTGGAAGTAGTCAAGGGTGAATGGAGGGTTGATGTTTTGTTTTTTGTAGGTTAGGTTGTTGATTTGGTAGAAGTCTTCTATGGTAATGTCTTGTGTGAGTGAGAGTTGGTCTTGGTGTTTTTTTATTCGTCTGCGGTATTCTTTGTCTATTTGGTTGAAGGTGTGGTCAAGGTCTTGGAGGTTGTGGAATTGGTAGGTGTAGTGTGTGGTGCATTGGAAGTTATTCCATAGTAAGCCAAGCCAATTTGTGATTGTGGGGTGGTATTTTTGGGTGTAGAAGCTTATTTTTAGATTGTCTAATTGTTGGGCTATGTCTTGGAGGGCTTTGTTTTGGAGGGAGTATTTTTTGTTGTTGTTCAGTTCTGGGGGTAGGTTGAGATAGATGCCTGTGTAGGGGGTTAGTGGTGCTGGCATTATGGTTTTGTAGCAGAGGGTGTGTTTTAGTTGGTAGGGTAGTATGGCTGTGATTTGCTCTCCTTCATTGTGTGTTAGGCATTGCCAATTGTCGTTGTATATGGCATTTAACCACCATTCTTTAAAGAAGATTGGTAGGTGTGGGGTTTGGTCGCAGAATTGTTTGTAGGCTTGTTTGTTCATGGTTTTAGTCTTTGTCTGAAATCGTTTATTACATTCATATAGTTTATGTATGCTTCGTATGGTGAGGGGTAGTGGTTGAAGTATTTGTGTACGTCTCCGTCATTGAAGAATTTTGTACACATGTAGTAGAAGTTGTCGGAGGTTTGTAGATAGCGCCATGTGCGGATTAGGTCTTGGTCTTGGGTTTGTAGGACTGTTTGTTCTAATTCGTAGATTTGTTCAAAGGCGTCGTCTTGTAGGTCGTTTCCAAGCCATGCTGTTAGGTCTCTTTCTTCGTCTGCCCATGAGTAGGCTTGGGGGGCGTGTACTTTATCTCTTGGTTTTAGGTTTGTGATCAGCTCTCTTGGGGTGGAGAAGCTGTATTGGCTTTTGGTTAGTATGGTGTCGGGTAGGTGGCGTAGAAAGTCAAATATGCCTGTTTCTTTCCATTGGTGTTCTCCAAAGGTTTCGTAGTCCATAAAGAGGTTGATACATTCTGCTTGATGTAGGTTGTTTATCCATGATACGAATTTATCACAGGTGAGGGGGTATCCGCTCCAGTCTTGTTGGGAGAAGCGAAAGGCTATGTCATCGCTTAGTTGGTAGTTTTTTAGTAGTAGGAGTAATCCGTTTTCTTGTGAGTGTTGGTAGAGATAGTTGGGACTTCTCCATGCTAAGATGTGTTTTGCTCCTTCTGCTAATTGGGCTTTGAAGCCAAGGTCTTTGACCATTTGTCCGATTTTGTCGGAATAGATTAGTTCTGTGTTACGGAAGGTTACGGGGTCTTGGTTGAAGTGTTGCTTTATTAGGTTTTTGTGTATTTGGACTTGGTCTTGAAATTCTTTTTCGCTTGCAAGTGAGGCTAAGGAGTGGGTGTAGGTTTCGCATAGTAGTTCCACACAGCCTGTGTCGGCAAGGGCTTGGAAGCTTTCTAAGACTTCGGGACAGTAGAGTTGGAATTGTTCTATGGCTGTGCCTGATATGGAGTAGGAGATTTTGAAGGCTCCTTGGTGTTGTTGGATTAGTTCTAACATTAGTTTGTTGGCGGGTAGGTAACATTTTTCTGCTATTCTTTTGCAGAGCCATTGGTTTTGTAGGGTGTCGAAATAGTTGTGGTTTTCTCCTATATCAAAGTAGCGATAGGTTCTTAGTCGAAAGGGTTGGTGGACTTGAAAATAAAAGCATATTGATTTCATAATCTTATTTTGTTTTTGTTGTTTGCTTCTTTAGGGTTTGATAGGTTTGTATGGTTTTTTCTGCGGCTTTTTCCCATGTGATTCTGTGGGCTTCCTCTTTGCCGTAGTGGGATAGGTGTTTGGAGAGTGTGGGATAGTTGCCTATGGCGTAGATTGCGTTTGCCATGGCGTCGGTGTCCCAAAAGTCTATTTTGATTGCTTTTGTTAATAGTTCTGATACGCCTGATTGTTTGCTGATTATGGTGGGTACGGAGTGTTGCATGGCTTCTAAGGGTGCTATGCCAAAGGGTTCTGATACGCTTGGCATGACAAAGATGTCGCTTTGTGAGAGTAGTTGTTTGACTTCTGTTTCTTTTAGAAAGCCTGTGAAAAGAAAGTTCTTGGAGATGCGTTTTTTGGCTACTAAGGCTATCATTTTATTCATCATATCGCCTTTGCCTGCCATGATGAAGGTGAAGTTTTGGTCTTTTTTAAGGACTTTTTCTGCTGCTTCTATGAAGTAATCGGGTCCTTTCTGAAAGGTGATTCTGCCAATGAAAGAGATAATTTTTTTTCTCTTAGCTTTAGAAAAAGATTCCTTAGAGATATTTTGCTCAACTCCGTTATAAATTGTTTCTATCTTTTCGGGTTTTTGATGGTATTTTGTTATGAGGGTGTTTTTTGTTAGGTTGCTAACGGCTATTATCTTGTCTGCATTGTCCATTCCGTATTTCTCTACTTGATATACCTCTTGGTTGATGTTTTCTCCGCTACGGTCAAATTCTGTGGCGTGGACGTGTATGATTAGTGGCTTGTGGGAGATTTGTTTTGCCATTACGCCTGCTTTGTAACAGAGCCAATCATGGGCGTGTATGAGGTCAAAGGTGTTTTGTTTTGCTATGCTTGCTGCTACAAAGGCGTATCGTTCTACTTCTTCTATAAGGTTGGCTCCGTATCCGCCTTGGAAATCAAAGGTTTGTTTTTGGTGGTTGATTATCTTGTAATAGTCGTTTTGGTCTATGTAGGGGTGGATTGTGGAGTTGATTTTGATGTAGGATATGTTTTGGTCTATTTGTTGGGTTTCGCTGTAGGTGAGGGTGTTTTCTACTTGGTTGGCTCCAAGTATTTGGATTTGATTTTTTTCTTCGTCTCCAAAGAGTTTTGGTACTACAAAAAGGATTTCTTCTCCTTGTTCGGAGAGGGCTTTTGTTAGTCCTTGACAGGCTGTGCCTAAGCCTCCTGAGATGTGTGGGGGAAATTCCCAACCAAACATTAGTATTTTCATATTTGTGTGGTGTTTTGTTTGCAATAATCTATCATATATTTCATTCGGCTTACCTCTGCTACGCTCCATGCTTGGGATATGCTGCCTCCTGCTTTGTAGGGAGGATTGCCGTCATAGACCTCTGCTATGCTACCAACGCAGTAGTCGCATAATATATTACCAAATTCTTCATAGATTTGTTCTATGTAACTTATGGCTTCTTTTCCATAGACTCTTAAAAAGGCTTCGGAAAATGCTCCTATAAGCCATGGCCATACAGTGCCGTTGTGATATGCTCTATCGCGTTCTGCTTGGTTGCCAAAGTAGGTTTCGTGATAGTCAGGGTGGGTTGGAGAGAGTGTTCTTAGCCCTCTTGGTGTGAGGAGTTCTTGTTTTACTTTTTCTACTATTAGTTGGCGTATTTTAGGGCTAATAGGGCTGTATTGAAGGCTTGCTGAAAATATCATATTGCAACGTACGGAAAAGTCTTGGTATGCTCCATCTACATAGTCTGCAAGGTATCCTATTTCTTTTGACCAAAAGGTTTGTTTGAAGTTTGTAGGAAAATTCTCTGCAAACTCTTCCCATTTTGCTAATTCTCCATCTTCACATTGTAGTCTTGCAAGTTCTCTATAAAACATCACAGCATTATACCAAAGGGCATTGATTTCAACCGCATAGCCTTTTCTTTGAGTTACGGGTATGCCTTCTATGATTGCGTCCATCCAAGTAAGTGATTTTCCTTCTTCGCCTTGCCAAAGTAGGAAGTTGCTATCCATTCTCACATTTGAAGTGCCATCAGAGAAATTCTCTAATATATTTCTCATTACAGGTGCATAGAGTTGCCAAACTTCTTTTCTTGCATTATTGATGTAGGCATATTGTTGCAAAGCCCAAAAGAACCAAAGTGGAGCATCAACAGAATTGTATGCAGCGCTTTTACCCTCTCCAATATTTGGGAAGAATCCGTCTTTAAAGTCCTCAAGCATGGTGTCAATACAAAGGCGGAACATTCTCCAATCCCTCAAGGCTATGCAGAGTCCAGGAAGGGAAATAAAGGTATCTCTTCCCCAACGTCCAAACCAAGGAAAGCCTGCTGCTAAGCTAACTTTTGTTCCCTTACGAGCAAAGAACATTCGAGAGGCTCTTTGTAATACGTCTTCGGTTGTTTGGATAGGAAAACGCCAATGGCTTTCTTGTGCAAAATCTCTGCTGAGTTGAAAAGGATTTGTTTCCTCTACGCCACAACTCACATAAAGGCTTTCGCCCTTTCTAAGAGTGGTTATAATTTTTCCAGGTACTAAAAGATCTTCTTGGTAGTCGTAGCCACGTTCTTTTTCTTTTATATATTCAAAGTTATAGTACCAATATGGTTGATGTTCATATTTTGTTTTTTTTGAGAATTGAATATAGAGAGGAGTGTAGTTTTCATACATCTTAAAGCAGACTCCTTGTGCAGCTTGTTTAAAAGAAGTGTCTGCAACATCATTTGCCTTTGATAGACGATGAATTTGACGAAAGGCAAGGAAGGGTTGTAGTTCAAGTTCTATATCTTGAAGAGCCTCTTTTAAGGTATATTTTATCAGTAAGCGATCTTGTTTTTCTTGGAAGAACATTTGTTTTACCAAAACAATGCTTCCGATTCTGTAAGTATGAGTTGGAAGTACATCAAGCTCGTAAGATTCAAGATATTTATGTCCCTTAGGATTATATACTCCGTTATTGTAGCGATGCAAACCAAGGTTGAATGATTGCTCGTTTTGTTTTATAGTTTCATCAAGAGAGGATAGCAGTACATGGTTTTGATTGTCTATTCTGCTTTGAGGAACAATTAGAAGACCGTGATACTTTCGTGTATTACAAAAAGGAAGTGTAGTGCAGGAGTAAGCATTTGAAATATTAGCTCTTAACACCTCACGGTTTAGGGAGTATTCCAAGTTAGATAAATCGTTCTTTGTAAATAGTATGTGTTTCATTCTTTGATGTTTTACGAAATCAATGCTTTTATGTCTTTTAGTGAAAATATTTTTGTGATAAATGATGCCACTACAATAAGAGATAGAGTAATTAATATTTTCATTACCCAATTCAAGTTAAGGAATTGAACGCTATAAGCAATAATTACAACAAGCAAGATAAAGAGTAGGATTTTTAGAGTGTAGCGCCATTCAAATTTTATTTTAAATATTTTGAGTGCAAGCCAGGCTTGAAGTATTGCAGTAACGCTTTGAGTGATTAAACTTGTAGTTGCAGCTCCATTTTCTTTAAACAAAGGTATCAACCAAAGGTTTAGACCAATATTCATTATCATTCCAAGACCTGCAACAAGGTTTAAGTATTTTAAAGAGCCATTAGCAGTAAGCACAGTGCCGAAGATATAAGTCATAGATATAGGAATAAAACAGAAAGATAAGATTTTATAAACAGTAGCACTTTCACTTATGTGTTTATTGTAAAGAAGTTCCATTAGTTCTGTTGCATAGCAAAGAGAAACTGCCACAAATCCAAGAGTGATTATTAAAAGAAGATGAAAAGCAGCACCAACAACAGAATTTATCTTTTGATTATTCTTAATCATCTTAGCAATCAAAGGAAGTAAAATCACAGAAAACAAATAAGCAACCATATTAGCAGAATCTACAAGACGAAATCCAGAGGCATAAATACCAGAACTAACTCCATTATCCTCCACAAGAGCAAGCAACATCACAGAATCCATTCTATTATAACAAGCCATTAAAAGTCCAAGTATTGCATAAGGAAGACCATCTTTAAGAATATGAAGATTGAATGCGAAGTTCCATTTTAGATTTAAACGACCTGTCTTTCTTAAACACACAATCAATGCAGTTAAGAAGGTGATAAACATTGTCAGAGTTTGGATATAGACAAAATAATCAATAGTAAAATGAGGACGAAGCGAAGGAGTCCAAAGGAAGATTCCGCAGAAGAGGATTAAAAGGCTACGATCTAAAACCGAAATAACGCTATCGGTTTTAAACATCATTAAGGAAGTGATATTGCTTCTTAAATAAGAAATAAAACCTTGTAAGACTTGCGTTACACACATCCAAGAAAGGAGTTTTATTTGATAAGAATCATAACCAAGAAAACCTCCTGTAATGAGAATTATCACGCAATAAATCAACGCCAAAGCAAACTTTAAAGGAATAATCCTTGCAAAGTATTTTTTAAGCAGTTGAGAATGTTGAGCGATAGTACGATTATTGTAGTTTGTAATTCCGAAATCAAGAATGATATTAAACAAGTAAGTGAAGTTAAACAAGGCGTAGTACATTCCATATACGTCTGCCGATAGAGCGTTTTGCACCTCTCTATCAATTCCTAAAATCCAAAATGACTTTATTAAGATATTTAAAGCCAAAAGGAAGAATAAATTTGTAATAAAGAATTTCTTCATAGTTTAATGTGGCAAATATACAAAAGAATTTGTAATGTTTTTATCTATTTTCTTTGTTAATTAAATTTACTACTAATTTTACCATCATATCTTTTTCTTCCGCTTTGCTTTCTGCAATCATTAAAGTTAGTGCAACTAACGTATTGTCGGCTATTCTTTTATTACCTTCTTCGCTATAAAGGATTCCGTTTTTTTCCATAAACCATAAAAACAACATTGCTGCTATTCTTTTGTTACCATCACTAAAAGAATGATTCTTTACTACAAGATATAACAACATAGCAGCCTTTTCCTCTACTGAGGGATAAAGTTCTTCTCCTGCAAAGGTTTGATAAATTTGTCCTATACTGCTTTTGAAAGAATTGTCTTTCTCATTAGCAAACCATTTACTATTTCCAAATTTTTCTTTTAAGGCATTTATTGTTGCTATTGCATTTTCGTATGTTGCTTTAAAGAGTTGAGTTTTTGTAGTCTTATCAATGGAAAGGTTTTGATAATCATAGCGATCCAATGTATCAAGAGCATATACATAGTCGCTAATTACATTGAATAATCCCGAATATTCATTATTAGAAACATTATTTTGAATATTGATAGCTCTTGACATAAGGTTTACAACCTTTTTTAATTCATTGTATCTTTCTATTTTTAAATCTTGATTTATAACATAGCCCTTTATTAAGTATTCTTTTAAAACCTTATTTGCCCATTTTCTAAATTCTACGCCTTGTTTGCTTTTTACTCTAAACCCTACTGAGGTTATCATTTCAAGGTTGTAATACTCTATGTTAAGAGTTTGAGTAAGTCCCTCTTTACGTCCATATTTTCTGGTTGTCGCAAATTTTGCGACAACCGACTCTCCTTGTAATTCTTCTTTTAAAGCGTTGTTTATGTGTTTGCCAATCGTTTTTATATCTCTACCAAACAAACTTGACATTTGTTCTCGGTTGAGCCAAACGCTATCATTTTTTAAGGTTACTTCTAATTGAGTGCTACCATCTATGCTTGTGTAGATTATTATAGAAGATCCATCTTTTGAAACAAGTTCTTGTCGTTCCATATTAGAGAATAGAGTTGTTTAAATCATTGTTTTCATAGTTTAATGTGGCAAATATACAAAAGAATTTGTATCTTTGCTCCTTATAAACGAATAAAAAATTAGAAAAAGTGAGAATAGGGGTAAATTCACGTTTACTTATCAAAGATAAATTAGAAGGTATAGGCTATTTTACCTTAAAAAATTTAGAAAGATTAACTCGCAATCACCCTGATGATGAGTTTATTTTCTTTTTCGATAGACCTTACAGCAAGGAATTTGTGTTTGCAAAAAATGTAAAGGCAGTTGTCATTCCATTACCTACAAGACACCCGATGTTATGGCACATTTATTTTGAAATTCTTTTGCCAATTTATTTAAAACTATACAAAATAGATGTTTTGTTTTCAACCGAAGGATATATTCCTACAAGAGGAAAAACTCCTAAGGTGTGTACAATTCACGATATAAACTTTGAACACGACTCCTCTTATCTTGGAGAAGATGTGTATTTGAAATATATGAAGTATTTCTCGCCTCGATTTGCAAAAAAAGCAAAAGCAGTGCTTACAGTTTCGGAATTTAGCAAACAAGATATAGCAAAGACTTACAAAATAGATGAAAACAAAATCTTTAACGTAGAATCCTCAGCAAACGAAGACTATAAAACCTATTCAGAAGAAATAAATATTCTCACAAGACAAAAATATACAAATCATTGTCCTTATTTCTATTTTGTAGGCTCGCTCCAAAAAAGAAAAAACCTAACAAATCTATTTAAAGCCTTTGACCTTTTTAAACTTCAAACCAAATCCGATGTCAAATTAGTAATAGTTGGCAGTAAGAAATGGTGGAAAGGCGAGATAGAAGACACCTATAACGCAATGCAATTCAAGAACGAAGTAGTTTTTACAGGGCGTTTACCACTTGAAGAAGTGAACAAAATAGCCTCAGCCAGCATAGGATTGGTTTTTGTTTCGTTTTTTGAAGGCTTTGGCGTGCCACCGCTTGAAGCATATCGCTCTTCAACAGCCGTTATCACCTCCAACACAAGTTCAATGCCAGAGGTAGCAGGCGAAGGAGCTATTTTGGTAAACCCATACAATGAGATTGAGATATGTGAAGCGATGATAAAACTCTATGAACAACCTTTGTTGAGAGCAGAGTTGATAAGAAAAGGAGCAGAGCAAGCAAAAAAATATAGTTGGGATAAAACAGCAGAATTAGTATGGAAAGCAATAGAGCAAGTAGCGAAAAAATAAAAGAATTATACGCACATTATTTAAACAATCCAAGCATAACAACCGACTCTCGTAACATAAAATCGGGAGATATATTCTTTGCATTAAAGGGAGAGAACTTTGACGGAAACGAATTTGCATTTAAAGCCATAGAGCAAGGAGCCTCTTTGGTAGTGTGCGATAAAAAAGAATTAAAGCTAAGAGAAAATTTCATAAAGCTAAGAGAAAAAATTTTTTTCTGCGAAGATAGTTTAGAAACTCTGCAACTTTTAGCAAAGCATCATAGAGGCCAACTCTCCGCAACGGTAATAGGAATAAGCGGAACAAACGGAAAAACCACAACAAAAGAACTTATACAAGCAGTTCTTTCAAGCAGTTTTAAGGTTGTGGCAACTAAGGGAAATTTAAACAATCACATAGGAGTACCTCTAACACTTCTTTCCATTCCAAGCGATACGCAAATAGCCATTGTGGAAATGGGAGCAAACCATGTGGGAGAAATTGATTTTCTTTGCCAGATAGCACAACCCGATATGGGAATATTAACCAATATAGGCACAGCACATATTGAGGGATTTGGCAGTTTAGAAAACATAGCAAAGACAAAGAAAGCCTTATTTGAATACGTTAAAAACAACTCTTCTGATAAAGCCCATTTGTTTGTAAATAATGATGACGAAATATTGTCTTTGGAAAACTACGAAAAGAAAACAACATATTCTATAAACAAACTCTCCGACATAAAGGCAGAGGCTACAACTATTGATGCATACGCTCAAATTACCTATAAGGATAAAACCATTACATCATCACTTGTAGGAATATATAATGCACATAACATTCTTGCAGCCCTAACAATAGGCTTGCACTTTGGAATAGAATTTGATTTAATCAAAAAATCAATAGAAGAATATATACCTTCAAACAATCGTTCTCAAATCTTAAAAACAGGAAAGAATACTTTGATATTGGATTGCTATAATGCCAATCCTTCATCATGCAAATCAGCCATAGAATCTTTTGCAAATCTAAACGCAGAGAGAAAGATGATTTTCATGGGAGCGATGAAAGAACTTGGAACTGTATCGGAAAGCGAACATAAAGCAGTGTTTGATTTAATGAATGCAAAAGGCTTTGAAAGGATTGTTTTGGTAGGAAAGGAATATCAAGAAGTGGCAGAAGGAAGGGTGGAATATTTTTCAAGTTCAGAGCAGTTGAAAGAATATTTATTGGAAAATCAAATTGAGAATGCAACGATATTGATAAAGGGTTCACGTTCTACAAAAATGGAGGTATTGAAAGATGTTTTATAGGGTGTTGGGTTTAATGTCTGGAACATCGCTTGATGGGTTAGATGTGGCGTATTGTGAGTTTAATGAAAAGAAAGGCTCTTGGACTTACGAAATTAAAAAGGCTACAACCTATGCCTACGATGAGGATTTTAAAGAAAAGATACGCTCTATGGAGGAGTGCTCTGCACGAGAGTTTGCAAAATTTTCGGTAGAGTTAGGACACTTCTTCGGAAAGAAAGCAAAAGAGTTTTTAGATGAACACTCGCTTGATGTGGATTTTGTAGCATCTCATGGACAAACAATTTTTCATCGTCCAGACCTTCATTACACAACTCAAATTGGAGATTTATCAGCACTATGCTCCGAAGTAAAGGTAAATGTTATTGGGGATTTTCGCTCAATGGACGTTGCACTCGGAGGACAAGGTGCGCCTCTTGTGCCAATAGGAGATGAGATACTTTTTTCTTCGTATGAGAATTGTTTAAATCTTGGAGGTTTTTCAAATATCAGTATGAAAAAACAAGGCAAACGCATAGCCTACGATATATGTCCTGTGAATATTGTTTTAAATCATTTAAGCCAAAAACTGTCTATGCCTTTTGACAAAGCAGGTCAAACAGCCGCCTCAGGAAAGGTAGATGAGAGTTTATTAAAACAATTAAACGATTTACCATACTATAAGAAGAAAACAAATAAATCACTTGGTAAGGAATGGGTAGTGGAAAATGTGTTTCCATTATTGGAGAAATCTGCTTTAAGTGTTGAAGATTTGCTTGCAACTTATACAGAGCATATAGCATATCAATTATCTAAAAACATAAGTGGTAAAACCCTGCTTACAGGTGGTGGAGCCTACAACACATATTTAGTGGAGAGATTAAAAAAATTAACTCCTCACACAATAGAACAGCCAGAAAAAACGATTATAGATTATAAAGAGGCGATGATATTTGCCTTTTTAGGAGTATTAAGGCAAAGGGGAGAAGTAAACTGCCTAAGCTCTGTTACAGGTGCACAGAAGGATAATTGCTCAGGAGTGATTGTACAATGGATATAAAGCATACGGAAGAGAATATTTTAAAACTAATTAAGAAAACCTCTACTCGTGAGAGGGGTTACTCGCTTCTTATTGCCAAATACTCACAAACGGTGTATTGGCAGGTAAGACGTATGTTGCTTTCTCATGAGGAGACAGATGATGTTGTACAAGAGATTTTTATTAAGGTGTTTGAAAATATTGAAACCTTTCATAATGAATCTAAGTTATCAACTTGGATTTATCGTATTGCTTATAATCAAACTATAAATTACATTAAATCGAAAGCTACAAAACAAAATAGAAATAACATCACATTTGAACAAGAGGTATTTGAGAATTTAAAATCCGATGCTTTGTTTGATGGAGATGAAATAGAGCTAAAACTTCAAAAGGCTATGTTGCAACTTCCCTCAAAGCAAAGAGCAGTTTTTCAAATGAGGTATTACGATGATTTTTCTTTTTCTCAAATTGCTCAAATCACAAAAACATCAGAGGGAGCTTTGAAGGCTTCTTATCATATTGCAGCAAAAAAGATAGAAGAATTGATGTTGCAAGAAGATTTTTAAACTTTGAAATTAAACTTTGAAGAAGAAATTTTGTCAAAACAGCAAACACTAAAACAAATGAAGGAAAAAAATAATCCTTTTAAGGTGCCAGAGGGCTATTTTGATAACTTGCAAAAGCAAATGGAAGTTGAGGCAAAGCGTAAGCATGTTTCTGTTTCCAAGGTCTTGAAATATGTTGCAAGTATATGCCTTGTTTTGACTTTGTCTGCAAGTGTTTTGGTTATTGGCTTTGGAACAGAGAGAAAAGAACCTTTGCTTAGTTCAAACTTTTTCTCACTTTTTAGCTCAGAAAAAAACAAAGACAATAAGCAGTTAAAGGCTCAAGATGCAAAAGAAGCAGAATTGGTTTGGGAAAATCAAGTAAAGAATCTTGTTGCAGAAGCAGAGCAGGTGCAATTCACAGAGGAGGAATTGATTTACCTTGAAAACTTCATTGAAGAAGACTTAAATGAATATGTATATAATAACTATGAAATATTAGAGTAATGAAAAGAAATTTGATTTTAACAGTTTTAGCATTAGCATTAACATTTACAGCAGTAGCTCAACCAAAGGAAAAAGAATGTAAAGAATTTGATAAAAAAGAGCTTCAAGCCAAAATAATGAAAATGAAGAGAGCTACTTTTACTCAAAACTTAAAACTTACAAAAGAAGAGTCTGAAAGATTTTGGCCTATATATGAGGCATACGAAAATGAGTTAAATGCTGTTATGGAAAAGAAGCATGATTCTATGTCTAAGTTTAAAGATACTGATTTGTTGTCCTTGGACGAAGAACAAGCAAAGGCTTTGTTAAATATGGAGATTGAAAACGAAAAAATGATAGCAAATTTAAAGGTTTCTTATTATGAGAAATTCTCTGAGGTGCTTCCTGTTCAAAAGGTTGTGAAACTTCTTTCAGAGGAAAAGGAATTGATGCGTAAGGTTATGAAAAAAGACCGCAAGGAAAGAAAGCCTGAAGAAAAGCCTATAAAAACTCCTCCTGCTAAACACACAAAAATTCAGCCTAAAATTGTTGTTGAATAAATAAATAATGCTTTAATAAATAAACTTTAAGCCTAAAAAGATGCAAACTTCTTTTGGGCTTTTTTTGTTTTAGAGATAAAAAAATAAATGAGTGTAGAAATAGTTTTAATCTTAGTAATATCGGGTGTTTTCGTAGGATTTATAAACACTCTCTCAGCAGGAGGAACGGCAATTTCAATAGCTCTTTATCTTGCCTTGGGATTAAGTCCGGGGCAGGCTAATGCCACAAATAGAGTAGGGGTATTGTTGCAGAGTGTATTGACTGCGTTTTTGTTTGGTCGTAAAGGTTTTTTAAAACAAACGCATTATCTTTCTCTTGCTATACCTGCAATGATTGGGGCTTTGGTTGGAGCGGTGCTTTCAATCGTTTTGCCCGAAATGCTCTTTTCTTATTTTATGGGATTGAGCCTTCTTGTGATGATTGTCTTTCTTTTTCGTTCTCCAAAGAAGTTTGAGGAAGATGATTTGTCGAAAACCGAAAACGGAATTAGCTTTTTGCAATATTTTGTCTTCTTTTTAATAGGGGTTTATGGAGGATTTGTTCAAGTGGGAACGGGTTTTCTTTTAATGACTGCGGGTTCTATGCTTTTGGGTTATAATATCATTAAAACCAATGCGGTGAAAATCTCTGTTATGGCATTATATACCATTGTTGCGGTATTGGTATTTTGGGGTGAAGGCACAATTCATTGGCAGTTTGGTTTGCTTCATTCTGTTGGAACTTTTCTTGGTTCTTTTATCGCTACAAAAATTGCCTTTAAAAAAGGAAGTGGTTTTGTTCGTTGGGTGGTTATATTCGTTGTGATATTCACTTCATTATATTTGTTTAAGATTGTGGATTTGAAAGAGTTTTTTCAAATTTTAATCAATTAAGAATAGATTTTTCCAATAAAAATATTATATTTGCAGTTTTAAAACTAATTGAAATATGAAAAAAGTAGCATTATTATTGTTGGCATGCACATTTATAGCTTCTTGTGCAGTAAATAAAAATAGTAAGTATAAATCAGTAGATGAGAAAGATGTACCTGCTAAGTTCGTACAAGACTTTAAGAAACGCCGTCCAGAAATAGAGCAAGCTAAATGGCAAATGGTAGATTCTACATGTTATATTGCAAACTTTGCTTCTTCAGGAAATCAAGTTAGTATGCGTTTTCAAAATACATCGGTTGAAACAGCTTGGAATATACCTATGGAATATACTCCTAAAGCAATTTTGGAATATATCAATCAAAACTATCCTAATTATAAAATAGAAAGTATAGATATAATAGAATTAAGAAATAAAAAGAGCTATAGAGCAATAATTTACAAAAAAGGCTCTGAAATAAAACTTCAATTTGACCTTCAAGGTTACTTCACAAAAGTAATGGAATAATAGATTTTTATAATCAACGAAAAGCGATGAAACATTTTTTCTTTGTTTCATCGCTTTTTTTCTTTGCTTTTTTTTGTAGATATATTTTTTTTACATATCTTTGCGGGCATAAATATTTATAAACCATAAAAAATAAAAATATTTATAAACCCAAAAAAATAAAGTTATGAAACGAACAATTAAAAAATTAGTTTTCATTTTTACCTTAATGGTATTGTTAAGTAGTGCGTTGATTGCACAAGATTCTGTATTTGATTCTAACTTTCTTAGATTTAAAGTTGGTATGGAATATAGAAATAATAGTCTTAATTCCAATTATTCTGCTAATCCAATTTTGACTTTTGGTTTGGATGCAAAAGTAATATATAAAATACATAAGGGGAAATATTCAGATATGCTTGGTGTGCATGGTATTGTGGGAGGAGTGGATTATGGAATAGGTAAATCTAATCTTGAATGTGATGTTTATTCATTTTCTGGTTATTTAGGAGGTTTTATAGAAGGGGTTGGTAATGCAGAAAAAATACCTTGCTTACAATTTATGTTAGGAGCAAAATACCAATATGATAACATCTTGACACAGAATGAATCTTTCAATAGTCATTCTGTCGGTCCCATGTTTAGATTTTCTTATTATCAATGGAATTTTGAAACAGGCTATTTGTGGGGCGTTAATAAAATAGTTGATAATGATAAAATGAATACATTTTTCCTAAAATTATCAGTTTCTATTCCAACTTTTGGCTTTTCGTATAGAGCGAATATGAATAAAACATTTAATGCTGCTACATTATAAAAATATACTTAATTAAATCAACGAAAAGCGATGAAACATTTTTTCTTTGTTTCATCGCTTTTTTTCTTTGCTTTTTTTTATTTTTTCTTTACTTTTCTCGCTTTTTTCTTTGTTTTTTTTTATTTTTTCTTTACTTTTCTCGCTTTTTTCTTTGTTTTTTTTCGTTAAGTCTAAGAGTTTTTATGTATATTTGCAAATTAAAATATTTGTATCAATGAAGAAGTATCTTAAATTACTAAATAAGTCTTGGAATGCAATGATTCTTATAGAGGTTGTGCTTGTTGCAATGTTCTATGTATTAACTTATTACTATTATTTGTCAAATGATGCTATTCTTTCAAAGGGTTACAGCGTTACTTTTTCATACGTTCTAATGCTTGTAATGGTGCTTTGTGTGTTTTTAGGTGGAAAGGGAATAAATCGTAAGGTAAAAGATTTGGTCTCTTTGCCTTTGCCTGAGAAATTAGAGAAATATAGAATGTTACAAATAAAACGTTTGCGTTTTTATTCAATAGTGAATATTACTGCATTGATTGGAATGTTTTTTTGTAATCAAACGTCGTTTTTATTATTTTCAATCATTTCTGTTTTGCTAACTCTTTTAAGCAAAGTATCGGAATTGAAATTGAAAATGGAACTTTCTCTTTCAGAAGAAGAGATTGAGAATATGGAAAAATTGAAATTTGAAAAAATATAATATATTATGTTTGAAATAAGAAGAAGAGAACAACTTACACCTAACATTTATCTAATGGAGATAAGTGCCTATTGGGTGGCAAGAGCTGCAAAACC
>CALCUN010000016.1 GCA_937906975.1 uncultured Bacteroidales bacterium | reverse complement strand
TTGTAAGCGATAGGTTATCAGTTCGATTCTGATTGCTAGCTTAATAAGGGTTGACTATTGTCAACCCTTTTTTTATTAATCTATAAATAATTATATGAATATCGATGAAGCATTATCATTACTTAATAAAAACGGCTATTTAACTGAGATAACTTTAAAATATAAAAATATTGATAGGGAAGAACATAAAAAGGGTGATATTCATTCTAATCTCGGAATTAAATATCCTAGGCCTAAACCATATATTAATGATGGTAGACCATTTTATATAATTGGTAATACTACAGTAACAGATCATTCTTTACAGACATTTGGCGATGTTAAAGAATTAATATTTTTTACAAGAGATAAAGAAGAAATATATAAACGTCAAATTGAAGTATTAAATAATGTAATAGAATTTCCAGATGATTATTCTATTGCATTTAATAATGCTATACGAAAATATAAAATACCTAAGTCTGATCTAATAAACATGATTAAAGATGCATTAGAAGATAAATCTAATGAAAAAATAGATAATATATTTAATATATTATTAAATGGCTATCTAAAAGAATTTTATAAAGTTATTAATTCTGTAATTACAGGTACACAAAAGATTTATCGTGGAATTGGTTTACCTGAAACAGTAAATCCAAAAGAATTTATAAAAACACATAAAAATCTTGGAACTTCTTGGACTATTTCTAAAAGTTGCGCAGGTACTTTTGCAGAAATTTCTACATCAGAAACTGAAGATAAAGAAGGAAATCTAACACCATATATTATAACTGCAAAAGTAAAAAATAAAAACAATATTGATGTTCCTACTACTCTTTTTAATTGGTGGGAATTTAGTGGAGAACTTGAAAATATTTACACTGCAAATGAACAAGAAATTAGAATAAAAAATTCAAACCAACTTGAAATAGTTTCTATAGAACCTTTAGATTGGGGTAATATAAAAAATTAATTTAAGGGGTTTACAACAATAAATCTTTTTACTATATTTAAACCCGTTAAAGCAAAGAATGTTCCTATTAAAAAACATTATTTTTCGATGAGTTCATACATTTCGCTTTAACTCATATGCGGCGGGTAGCTCAATGGTAGAGCAAAAGTTTTATAATTTATTATCCGCTTCTAGCACCGATGATTCCTATTTAATGGGTACTTTGGGTTGCTGGTTCGAGTCCAGTCTCGCCGCCTATAAAAAGAGACATGTAGCTCAGTGGTAGAGCAGCTTTATTACTTTTCGCTTAAAGCAAATAAAGTTCCTATAATGAATACCAATCAGCGGGTCATGTGTTCGAATCACATCATGTCTCTTAAAAAAATATTTTAAAGGGGTTTACAAAACAAAATCTTTTTACTATATTTTAAACATAAAATTGATGCATCAAACAAACCCGGTGCAGCGCTGACATAAAACTTTGGATGGAGTCCATTGGCTGGGTTTATTTTTTTGCAACAATAAATTAAAAAAACAAAAACAGGAAAAAAATTTTTATATATAATATAAAAGGTAATAAAATGAATAAGAACTTTAACATTGAAATCGTCGCCTTCGCAGCAGAACGTATTGCAGTATTTGCAGAACGTGTATTTGCGATTGACAATTCAGTGCATAGGTTCAAGTAAACGAATTACCTAAGGTATGAAGAATTTACGGTTCCTGTGCACAACAGGGACCTTTAATTTTATATGCTCCGTTCGGCCAGCGGTTTAAGCCATCCGACTTTCTATCGGATAACCCCAGTTCGAATCTGGGACGGAGTACTATGGGTCATTAGTTCAGTTGGAAGAACGCTAGCTTTGCAAGCTGGATGTCATGGGTTCGAATCCCATATGTATCCACGAAAAATGGGCTGTTAGTCTCAGTTTGGTAGAGCGCCTGCTTTGCAAGCAGGAGGTCAAGGGTTCGAGCCCCTTACGGTCCACTAAAATATGCCTTTCAATCCAAACCTGGTGATTGGACCCGGTTGAAGCCCGGAGTAGCTCAGTCCGATTCTGAGGGGAGGCACTAAATATTATGGGCTTATGATGTAATGGTAGCATTGCAGATTTGCATTCTGTTCGCCGGAGTTCGACTCTCCGTAGGTCCACGAAAAGAATTCGCAATAATGAAATTACGAGTTCGAAAAACGAAGAATTATATATAATATATGGATTATAAAGCTATATATTATAAGATAATTGAAAAAGCAAAAAAGGAAACTGAAAATAGAAACAGACATGTAGGTTATTATGAAAAACATCATATTAAACCAAAGTCTTTAGGAGGTACAAACGATAAAGAAAACCTTGTTAAATTAACGGCTCGTGAACATTTTGTCTGTCATTGGTTACTTGTTAAAATGTATAATAAAGGAACTGTTGAAAGACATAAAATGTTATGCGCACTTTGGCGAATGCAAGGGCAATCAACTAAAGAAAAATGTCGTTATATAAATTCTCGAGCGTATGAAGCTTTACGTATGGAATTTGTAAAAACCGTTGGAGAATTAACAAGTATAAAACAATCAGGAAATCTTAATTCACAGTTTGGCACTAAATGGTATACAAACAGGAATACAGGCGAAAGTAAAAAATTTAAAGAAAAACCTGTAGAAGATTTTTGGGTTAAAGGAAGAAATGTATTTAATAGTAATGAACTTTGGTCTATTGCAAGAAAATGTAAAATAAGTAAAAATAGAAAGATTGTAGATTTTGATTATTATACTTATTGCAAAGATGAAGGTTTAATTACAAAAAATGGTAGCATAAAACCTGATGGTATATCTAATACTGAATGGGAAAAACGAAAAAACTTGATTTTAAATAGTGGAGTTGATTTAACTAAGCATGGTTGGGTAAAAAAGGTTTCTGAAATAACCGGTTTAAATAGAACAACAATACATGATATTGTTAAACATTTTCCAGAATTAAAAGAAAATATTTTTCGTAGAAAATAATTATATGGGCTCGCATGATCCAAGGAGGCGAGCTGGCCTTGCAAGCCGGCTGTGAAGAGTTCGATTCTCTCCGGGTCCACTAAAATATGGCTCTATCGTCTACGCTGGTTAGGACGCTAGGTTTTCAACCTGGAAAATTTGGTTCGACTCCAAATAGGGCTACTAATGGGGGCAAAGGTTACTTTCCGCAATCTTTGCAACGAATGTTCCTCACAAGATTGGTTCAATTCCAGTCGCCTCCACTAATTTTATGGGACTGTAGCTCAGTAGGTAGAGCGTTGGCCTGAAGAGCCAAGCGTCGTAGGTTCGATTCCTACCGGTCCCACTAAATATAAGGAATATAATGAATTGTAAATTTTGTAATAAAATATGTAAAAATGATAATTCATGTATACAACATCAATTATTATGTAAGTTAAATCCGAATAGAAGACAGCATAGTGGTGGTCCTAAAAAAGGAAATAAACCATGGAATAAAGGTTTAACTAAAGAAACAGATAATAGAGTTAAAATACAAGGTGAAAATTTACATAAAAAATATGAAAACAATGAGTTAATTCCAAGTTGGTTAGGAAGAAAACATACTGATGAACAAAAACAAAAAATTGCTTTAAAAGGAGGATATAGAGAAGGTTCAGGTAGAGGAAAATCTGGTTGGTATAAAGGATATTATTGTGATAGTTCATGGGAATTAGCTTTTGTAATTTATAATCTTGAACATGATATTAAATTCGAAAGAAATAAAAAACAATTTTTATATACTTATGAAAATAAACAACATAATTATATACCAGATTGGATAGTTAATAATGAATATGTTGAAATAAAAGGATATTGGACTGAACAATGGCAAGCAAAGTTAGACCAATTTCCTAAAGAAGAAAAATTATTAGTATTAACTAAAATAGAAATACAACCTTATATAGATTATGTAGTTGAAAAATATGGAAAAGATTAAGGTAGTCGTTGTCGTTGATATGCAGAAGGACTTCATCGATGGTGCTCTGGGCACTCCAGAAGCACAGAAGATCGTTCCTCGGGTTGCGGAGACCATCCATCAGCTGGCCGACCCTAATACAGCCATTATCTTCACCAAGGATACCCACGGCCCCACTCAGATGGATTATCTGAATTCTCTGGAGGGTAAGAGCCTGCCCGTTCCTCATTGTATTGAGGGCACCGGTGGTTATGGCATCGTGGATGAAGTTTTTGATGCCTGGCTCCAGCACGCAACTGGTGAAAACCGTTATATGTCCGGCTATGATGCTTACCCTCTGTATGACGAAAACCCCATCCGCATCAAGAAGCCTACTTTCGGCTCTGTTGAACTGGGTAAGTATGTTGCAGGTCTTAGCAATATAGAAAAATAGAGATTCGTTCCTGAAGGTGATTCCCAGGTACGACCTCTTCTTCCTTTTCCTGCTGTTTGCTTATCCGCAACAACGACGGTGCCATGTTCGGCACCGTCCCTTGCAAGTTCATTTATTCTTATATTTGTCGAATCTAACTCTTCAAAATACTGTATCACAATTACTCTCCAAGTGTTGCAACCATAACTGCTTTTATTGTATGCATACGGTTTTCTGCTTCATCGAATACGATAGAGTTTTCACTTTCAAAAACTTCTTCTGTAACTTCAACTCCGTCTAAGCCGAATTGTTTGTAAACATCACGACCTACTTGAGTTTCTAAGTTGTGGTAAGCAGGTAAGCAGTGCATAAATTTACATTTTGGATTACCTGTCATTTCCATCATTTCTTTATTTACTTGGTAAGGTTTCAATAAAGCGATTCTTTCAGCCCAAACCTCTGCTGGTTCTCCCATTGATACCCATACGTCAGTGTATAAGAAATCACAACCTTTAACACCTTCTGCTACATTGTCGGTTATAGTTAATGTAGCACCAGTTTCTTTTGCTATTTCTTGGCAAGTAGCAACTAATTCTGCATCTGGTTGAAGTCCTTTTGGAGCAACGATTCTTACATCCATTCCCATTTTCACTCCACCTACCATAAGAGAGTTACCCATGTTGTAACGAGCATCTCCAATGTAAGCATAAGAAACTTTATTCAATGGTTTGTCAGTGTGTTCCATCATTGTAAGGAAGTCAGCCAAGATTTGAGTTGGGTGAAACTCGTTTGTAAGACCATTCCATACAGGAACTCCAGCGTGTTGTGCTAATTCTTCAACGATTTTTTGTTCAAAACCACGATATTCTATACCATCAAACATTCTACCCAATACACGAGCAGTGTCAGCCATAGATTCTTTAACTCCGATTTGAGAACCAGAAGGTCCAAGGTAAGTAACGTGAGCTCCTTGGTCGTGAGCAGCTACTTCAAACGCACAACGAGTACGAGTAGATGTCTTTTCAAAAATCAAAGCTATGTTTTTACCTTTCAATCTTGGTTGTTCAGTACCTGCATATTTAGCTCTTTTTAAATCTCTTGCTAAATCCAACATATATTGAATTTCTTTTGGAGTGAAATCCAATAATTTCAAAAAGTTTCTGTTTCTTAAATTAAATCCCATAATTAAAAAATTTTTAATTGTTTATGTAATTATTCTTTTACTATACGTGTTCCGCAAGAAGGATTAGAAAGTTGTCCTGCTTCTGTAATGATACATTCTTTTCCTCCATTCTTTACAAAGTGTAAAGCTGCTCTTACTTTTGGTGCCATTGAACCTTCGCCAAATTGTCCTTGTGAAAGCAAATCTTCTGCTTCTTTTACAGTAAGTACATCTAAGGCTTTTTCATCAGGTTGACGGAAATTGATATATACCTTAGGCACATCTGTAAGGATATAGAACTCATCTGCTCCGATTTCAACAGCTGTTAATGCAGAAGCAAGGTCTTTATCAATTACTGCTTCAACTCCTCTAACTCCATTCTCTTCTACAACAGGTATTCCACCACCTCCAACAGTTACAACTACGTTTCCTTCTAAGGCAAGTTGCTTTACAATTTCAATATTGTTTATTTTTAAAGGCTTAGGTGAAGCTACAACTTTACGATATTTATCGCTTTTAGAATCCTTTGCATATTTTGCACCAGTTTCAGCAGCAAAAGCATCAGCTTCTTCCTTAGTATAATAAGGACCAACAGGCTTTACTGGATTTTGGAAAGCAGAATCTTTTTCATCTACTACAACTTGTGTAAGTAAAGTTAAGACTTTTCTGTCAATGTTTTCTTTTGCAAAAACATTTCTAAAACCTTGTTCTATCAAATAACCGATTGAACCTTGTGTTTCAGCAACACAAAAATCCATTGGCATAGATTCTATATTGAAATGCTTTTTTCCACCTTCGTGTTGAAGCATTACGTTTCCAACTTGTGGACCATTACCGTGTCCAATCACCAAATTATAACCTTGTTTCAAAAGGTTAGAAAGTGAACTACAAGTTTCAGTTACATTGTTTATTTGTTCTTGATAAGTACCCTTTTGTCCGCTTCTCAAAAGTGCGTTTCCACCAAAGGCAACTACTGCTAATTTCTTCATATTTATTGTTACGTGTAAAAAATAAAATGCAAAGATATAACTTATTTTTAAGTTGTCAAACAATAATTTAAACTTGTTTTTAGTTTTATTGGCAATTATGAAGCATAAGTTAGATTCTTCGTATTTAGACATTGCAATAATTTGTCTTAGCATTGTGGGAATGATTTTTTCTCACGCTTTAATGTCATTTTCTATGGTTTTTATGGCACTAAGGTTTGTTTTCGCAGACAAGTCTCGCATAAAATCCTATTCAAAAGACGTTTTAATAGCAGTTTTTTCTTTCTTTGCATTGATATGTCTTGGAATGATTTGGAGCGGTGGCGGAGCGGAGGCTTGGAAACAATTAGAAAAATCTTTGCCTTTCTTGATTGTTCCTTTATATCTAATGAATCTTCCTTTGCAAGAAAGAAAAAATCTTAAAATCTACGCAGGGGTTTATCTCTTATCTTTACTTGTTGCAACAGCTATAGGAGTCTTTAATTTAATTACTTTGGATAATCCTGACCTTCGCACAATTATGCCGTTTTGTTCTCATATTCGTTTTGCACTTCATTTAACTATCGCATCATCTTTCATAGTTCTTTACTGTTTTGAGCAAAAGAAATCATTATTACTTTTACTTGCAGTTTGGTTTGAAGCATATATGTTGATAACCTCCGCATTGACAGGAGTAGTTATTAGTTTTGTGATTTTATGTCTTGTTTTACCAATATATTTTCTACTTGTCCATAAAAAGAAAAAGGCATTTGCAATCTTTTTATCTCTTTTTGCAGTAGTTGTTTTAGCGATTTTTTCTTGTGTTTCTTACTTTGCGAAGGATTATTTCGTGCCTAAGCAGGGAGGGGTTAAGGAAAATATGATGATTGAAAACGGAAATTATATTTTTGACAAGGTTGATTACTCTCAAATGGCAGAAGGAGTTGAGATATATTTGAAAGAGGATAGAAATGCAATGTGTAAATCTCGTGAGGGTGAGTTTCCTTATATTGATATTGCAATTAGATATTTAAATTCAAAGGGATATGAAAAGAATTTAAAGGGTTGGGAAAAACTATCGGAAAAAGATTTAGAGAATATAAAGAATGGTATTCCTAATTATGTATATGCACAAAAAATTCCTTTGAAAGCACGTTTCTATTCAACGTTTTACGAGATTGAAGCATTCAAAAAAGAAAATAAAGTAAAGGGTTCTTCACTTATTCAAAAGTTTGAATTGTGGGAAAACAGTTTGGCGGTAATCAAAGACAATCTTTTAATAGGAGTAGGTACGGGAAACGCACCGCGAGAATTGAAAAAACAATTACAAGCCACTAATTCCGAATTATCAGATACGAATATGAGAACGCACAATCAATATTTCTCAATGGTTTTTAGCTATGGAATTATAGGATTGCTTATTTGGTTTGCGTTTTTGTTTTATCCAATGTTTCGAGAATCGTTAAACAAAAATCCTTACTATATAATATTTCTCTTAATTATGTTAATCTCGTTTTTTAGCGAAGACACCTTAGACAATCAAGCAGGAATAATGATGTATTGTTGTTGGAACTTTTTCTTCCTCTCACACTCAAAAAAATAAGTCTAAGAAAACGAAAATTTTTTCTTAGACTTATTTTTTTATTTCTTTGATTTATTTTTTTTTCTCTTAGACTTATACAACCTCTGCTACAGTAAAGGTTGAGCCGCCTACGAAAACCAAGTCATTTTCTTTGGCATCTTCTTGTGCTTTAGCTAATGCTTGTGATATTGTGTCGTATTTTGTAAAGCAAAGCCCTGCTTGTTGTGCTTTTTCTGCTAAATCGTCCACAGGTAATGCTCTTGGAATATTTGCTTGCGAAAGATAATATTCTGCGTTTTTGTCCAGCATTGACAAAACTTTATTTACGTCTTTGTCATTTACCATTGCCAAAACAAATCTTAGTTTTTGGTGAGGAGTATTCTTTATTTGCTCAATCACATACTTTAATCCGTCTTCGTTATGTCCTGTGTCGCAAATAGTTAATGGCTTTTTGCAAAGAGTTTGCCAACGACCTGCAATAGGAAAGTTTGTAGATAGATTTTCTATTCCGTTTATGATGTTTTCCTCGCTTATATTAAAATTATGATATTGGTTAAGCGTATCAATCAAGGCAATAACTCCAAGAATATTCTTTTGTTGATAGTAGCCCGCAAGAGGGGATTTTAAATTTTCTAATCTCTTTTCTCCGTTTTTGTAAATATCCAATCTCATTTCTCCACAAGAGTGATTTACATTTTCACAAGATAGATAACTATCTGCAAAAGATATAGGACTATTCTTTTCATTTGCCTTTGCGATAAAGACATTTTTTGTTTCCTCTTGCGATTGTGAAATGACAACAGGGGTGTTTTCTTTAATGATTCCTGCTTTTTCTCCTGCGATTTCGGCTAATGAATTTCCTAAAAACTGAGTGTGGTCAAAGGAAATATTGGTTATTAAACACGAAAGCGGGTTTATCACATTTGTTGAGTCTAATCTTCCGCCCATTCCTACTTCTATGATTGCAATATCTACGTTTTCTTGTGCGAAATAGGTGAAAGCCATTGCAACTGCTGTTTCAAAAAATGAGGGTTTTATGCGTTCGATTAATTCTTTGTTGTTTTCTACAAATTTTACTACAAACTCCTCACTGCACATCTTGTTATCGATTTTTATTCTCTCTCTAAAATCTTTTAAATGTGGCGAGGTGTGAAGTCCAACCTTTAATCCTTTTTCTCTAAGTATAGAGGCAATTAGGTGAGATGAAGAACCCTTACCGTTAGTTCCTGCAACGTGAATTGATTTAAACTTTTTTTCAGGATTTCCCAAAGCCTTCATCAATTCAACTGTGTTATAAATATCCGCTTTATAAGCCGCTGCACCTATTCTTTGGAACATAGGTAAAAATGAGTATAAATAATCTAAGGTTTCTTTGTAATTCATATACTAAAACTTTATTTTTCTCTGCAAAATTACAACTTTTAATAAGTTTTTACGTTAATATAAAGCAGAAAACTTAGTTAAAAACAAATAAACAAAGAATCGTTATGTTAAGTAAAAGATTAGAAGAAGCATTAAATGCACAAATAAATGCAGAATTTTGGTCTGCATATCTTTATCTTTCAATGTCAGCAGATATGTCTGATAAAGGATTTTCAGGCGTAAGTAATTGGTTTAATATTCAATTCAAAGAAGAACAAGATCACGCAATGAAGATTTTCAACTTCGTACTTTCAAGAGGAGGAAAGGTAGAATTGAAACCTATAAAAGAGGTTCAAATAGAATGGAAAAGTATTTTAGATGCTTTTGAAGAAACTCTAAAACACGAAAGAGTGGTTACTTCTTTGATAAACGAACTTTATTACATTGCAACAGAAGAAAAAGATTATGCAACTCAATCAATGTTGAAATGGTTCATTGACGAACAAGTTGAAGAAGAAGAAAGCGCACGTGATATTATTGACAAATTAAAACTAATTGGCGACAATGGTTATGGTTTGTATCAATTAGATAAAGAACTTGCAGCAAGAGTTTACACTCCAATTGCAACAGCAGAATAATTCATAGTAATCAAAAGTTATAAAAGCGATTTCATTTAGTAAAGCACAATGAAATCGCTTTATTTTTTACATTGAGTAATGAATATAGAAGAAAGATTGTTTTCTCTTCAAGATTTGAATTACAAAGACTTTCAATCAAAGTTAATTCCTAATATAAGCAAAGAAAATATCATAGGAATAAGAATACCTTTGCTTAGGAAATTTTCTCAAACCTTTGCATTGGAAGATGAAAGCAAAGAGTTTGTGAAATCTCTTCCTCATAAATATTACGAGGAGTATCATTTGCATTCTTTTTTGATAGAAAGGATAAAGGATTGTAAAGAGTGTTTGCAAGAATTAGATGTTTTCTTGCCATATATTGATAATTGGGCGGTGTGTGATAGTCTTTCTCCAAAGGTTTTAAAGAAAGATTTAGATTTATTGTTAGTTTACATAAAGAAATGGATTGACTCTCCAAAAGAATATGTGTGTAGATTTGGCATTTTGAGTCTTATGAGATATTTTCTTGAAGACAATACTTTCAAAGAAGAATATTTGGAAATGGTTTGTGGGATAAAGTCGGATTATTATTATGTGAAAATGATGCAATCTTGGTTTTTTGCAACCGCACTTGCAAAACAATACAATTCCACTCTTAAAATATTTAAACAAAATCGTCTTCCTCTCTGGGTTCATAATAAAAGCATTCAAAAAGCTCTTGAAAGTTATCGCATAACTAAAGAGCAGAAACAGGAATTAAAATTATTGAAACAAGTAAATTAAATATTATTTGTTTGTTTCGGGATTATTTTTTATCTTTGCTGATGATTAATAAGTTAAAGCAATTATGGGTAGAATTAAATATATATTCCTGTTAATTTTTCTTTTTTTGTCTTATGTGGGTTTTTCACAACAGACGTATTTTCTCGTAGATGGCATTCAGTATAGAACAATTAACGACTACGAATGCGAGGTTACAAAAAGAATAGATGGTATTGCTTATAGTGATTCTATAATTGCAATTCCTTATGAGGTAGAATATGATGATTCTTTTTATAGTGTTGTTGCAATTGGCGACTCTGCTTTTTACCATGCAACGATAACGACAATAGAATTGCATGAAATGATTAGGTATATAGGTGGTTTTGCTTTTGATGGAACGATAGAATTAAATATTATCTCACCTTCGCTAACGCCTCCTTCGGTAACTTCACATTCTTTTGTTGGTATGACAAGTCCAAAAGCCTATGTGCATTGTGAATCTTATAGAACTTATAATATTGATGAAACTTGGAGAACTGCGATACATAATTACAGAGGAATAGAGGGTAATATTTTGATTCAAAGAGATACTACGGTTTGCATTGGTGAACATACATTTTATTTTCATAATCCATATCACGATTCAATTGTTGCAATTGTGGATACAATTAATCGTTTTACTACAATTACTTATGAAAATAGACTGATTAATATAGATGGGTGCTTAATAAAAGACTCATTATCTGTAAATATTTTCCCAGATGGAAGTTTAAATGAAAGGATAGTGTATTTGTGTGGTGAAGATAATTATCAAACTACGTTTTATTTACCAGAATATGACTTTTATTACAACTTTACAGAAAGTGATACAGGTATGCATACCTTTGAATTTCCTAGTGGAAACTGTGAAGATATTTATGAGGTGTATATAGTAAGTGTTGTTTCTAATGTAGGGAATGAAATAATTCATAAATGCGTTGGCCAAGAACATTTTTATGTTGATGGAAATGGTACAAATCGTTTGACAACAACCGATGTCTCTTATACGAAAAGAGCAAGTTCGTCATATACAGGTTGTGATAGTTTGGTAAATGTAAGTGTTATTTTTCACGATACGATGTTTTCTATGTTAGATACGGCAATTTGTGAAGGGGAACGTTATTTGTGGTCAATAAATGGCTATAATGAAAATGGAACTTCTGAAAATCGTAAAGATACTCTATATTCTACGGGAACATATATGGAACTTTTAAGAACGGAACATGGTTGTACTAATCGACATATCTTAAATTTGACGGTAAATCCTGTGGATACTGTATTTATTTACGATACTATTTGTTATGGCGAGCATTACCAAGAATATAATTTTGATATTAAGCGGTGGGAAATGTCGAATACCATTAATACAATTACTAAAACAAAATTAAATACTTCATATTTTAGTTGTGATAGTATTACTGTCTTAAATCTTTTTGTAAAACCAAATGCTACAACTAATCTTGGAACTGTCAATCTTTGTAGAGATTCTATTTATTATTTGAATGATATAGCTATATCTACAAGTGGAACTCATCGCGATACGCTTTCTACCTATCTTGGTTGCGACAGTGTAGTTAGAGTTACGATAAATTTAAGAGATAATATAGAAACAAACTCCACACAACACATTTGCCAAGGCGGTTATTACATTTGGCAATATTCAGGTTATGAAAGAGGGGAAAATGGAGCATTAAACTATCGCACAATCATTGATACACTCTTTCAAGCAGGCACTTACTCAAAATCGTCCTTGCTTACAAATTATGGCTGTGGTAATACCTCAAATGTAGAGTTAGTAATAAATCCAACATATTCAGATACAATTTACGATACTACGTGTTATGGAACGCCTTATAATAGAAATGGATTCTCTATTCCGCTTTCGCAAATGACAAATACACACTCCACAATAACAAATACGCAAAATCTTTCTTCATCTTGGGGTTGCGATAGTTTAGTTACCCTTGTGCTTACAGTAAATCCTACATATACAACTGAAATTTACGATACCATAATAGAGGGACAAAGTCGTGATTTCTTCGAACAAACGCTTACCCAAGCAGGTCGTTATTCTCATCTGCTTACCTCCGAATATGGTTGCGATAGTACAATAAATCTCAATCTTTTTGTGCATTTGCATACAATAAATACCATAAACGCCTCAATTTGCGAGGGAGAAACCTATAATGAAAACGGATTTAATCTAACCCAAGCAGGAACTTATACCGACACATTAACTTCTTACACAGGAGCAGATAGTGTTGTGGTTCTCAATTTGTCTGTAAACCCAATTTATAATGACACAATCACTGCAGAAATCTGTCAAGGCGAAGTCTATACTCTTTATAATTTTAACGAAAGCGAAACGGGCGTTTACGTACATAATGCTATGAGTATTCATGGTTGCGATAGTGTGTTTACATTAAACCTAATTGTCAATCCAACTTACGCAACTAATTTATCAGCAGAAATACTTGAAGGACAGACTTACGATTTTAATGGACATATCCTAAATCAAACAGGAATATATTACGATACTCTTTCAACAAATAAAGGTTGTGATAGTACATTTATTTTGGATTTAGTTGTTCACCCTAACGTTCAAACCATAATAAACGCATCAATCTGTGAGGGAGAAACGTATTTGGAAAATAATTTCACAGCAAACGCAACAGGAACCTATCAACAAAATCTTCAAACCATACACGGAGCAGATAGTATTGTGATTTTAAATCTTGTAGTCAATCCAATATATAACGATACCATTACAGTTGAAATTTGTCAAGGCGAAACCTACGCACAAAATGGCTTTAATGAAAATCAAACAGGCGTTTACACACATCAAAGTCTAAGTATTCATGGTTGCGATAGCTTGTTTACGTTAAATTTAATAGTCAATCCAATTTACGATACTGTGTTAAATGCAGAGATACTCGAAGGACAAACCTATAATTTTAATTCTCACCAATTAAATGTTTCGGGAACGTATTACGATACTTTGCAAACAGCAAAAGGATGTGATAGTATATTTATCTTAAACTTAGTTGTCCATCCAAATGTTCAAACACTCCTCAATGCAGAAATATGTAATGGAGAAACCTATTCGGAAAATGGATTTACAGAAAGCGTAGCTGGAACATATTATCAACATTTAAACACAATACATGGTGCAGATAGTACGGTGGTGCTTGACTTGGTTGTCCGTCCAACGTATAATGACACAGTTAATGTGGAGATTTGTCAAGGAGAGGTTTTCACTCAATATGGCTTTAACGAAACACAAGAGGGCGTTTACACACATCGTAGTTTGAGTGTTTATGGTTGCGATAGTTTATTTAGCATAAATTTAATTGTAAACCCTATTTATAATGACACAATCACAGCAGAGATTTGTCAAGGACAAAGTTACACAGAATATAACTTTAATGTAAACACCCAAGGTGTGCATACACAAAGACTACAAAGCGTAAAGGGTTGCGATAGTTTGTTTTCGGTAAATTTAATCGTTAATCCAGTTTATGATACCATAATAGTAGATTCAATATGTAAAGGCTCAACCTACACACTCAATGGATTTAATGTGTCGGAAGCAGGTTATTACACTCAATATCTACAATCTGAAAAAGGATGTGATAGTATTGTACATCTAAATCTTAAAACAATTAGTTTTATTGACACAATTTACGCTCATATATGCGAAGGAGAAATTTATAATCAAAACAATTTCTTAGAAAATATCACAGGAATATATGTAGATAGCTTGCAATCTTATTGGGGTTGTGATAGTGTTGTGGTTTTAAACCTAATAGTACACTCTAATTATAATGATACTATTTATGCACAAACTTGTGATAACATTCCATATACGTTAAATGGTTTCAATGCTGACACAACTGGATTATACACTCAATACCTTCAATCAATATGGGGCTGTGATAGTGTGGTAACTCTTAACCTTACTGTTTATCCAACTTATATTTTCCCATTAAATGAAGAGATTTGTGAGGGAGAGGTTTACATTGAGCATGGATTTTGGCTAACTGCTCCTGGAACTTATTTGATGAATAGCTATTCTTCTTGTCATGGTTGTGATAGTCTTTATGTTCTTAATCTGACTGTTAATCAAACTTGGGATAAACTTGTGGAGGCAAATATATGTCAAGGAGATACATTTAGATTAGAGGGATATGATAATCTTGTTGCATGGGAAAGCGGAACATATCGCGATGTTATTCCAACATATAAAGGTTGCGATAGTGCAAAAACCGTAATGCTAACTGTAAATCCAACATATTGCGATACGATTTATGCAAATATTTGTCAGGGTGAGCTGTATAATCAACATGGCTTTAATGAAACTCAAGCGGGTGTTTACACGCAAGTTCTTTCTTCTGTAATGGGCTGTGATAGTGTGGTAGTTCTTAATCTTACAACAAGGGATAGTTATCACATAGTAAGAGAGGAAGAAATATGTGAAGGAGAAGAGTTTTTCTTCCATGATGAGAATTTTAGAAGTGAGGGAATTTATATAAAAGAACTAACAACTATTTATGGTTGTGATAGCATTGTGGAATTGCATCTAAGAGTCAATCCTAATTATCATGATACTATTTACAGAAGATTATGTGTAGGGGATACTTATCAAGATGAAAATTTCACACAAACGCAAGGCGGAACATACACAGTGCAATACACAAGTTCAAAAGGCTGTGATAGTACAATAACTCTTGTGCTTGAAGAAATATATTATAACAATACAATATCAGCTGTTGTTTGCGAGGGAGAAACTTACTCGGAAAATGGATTTAATGAAAACAGAACAGGAACATATACGCTAAATCTAACAACATTTGATGGTTGCGATAGTATAATTAACCTAAATCTTTACGTAGCTCCTAATTATAATGACACAATTACCGAACTTATCAGAGCAGGAGAAACATTTGATAGATTTAATTTCTATGAAAGCGAAAGAGGAACATACGTTCAAAATCTTATTTCTCAATATGGCTGCGATAGTGTTGTGGTATTGAATCTTGACTTATATGGCGACATGCTTGTTTTCGTGCCTAATTCGTTTACTCCTCAGGATAGAACTAATTATTTATGGAAAGCCTATCCAGAAAACGAAACAGTGATTTTAGATGAATTGCATGTGTTTAACAGAAATGGTACTTTGGTTTTTTCAGCCAAAGATTTCTCGCAAACTTGGGATGGAAAATACAAAGGAAACTACGTTCCGATGGGAGCATATTCGTACATTTTAATCTATCATAGCGTTTATACACCTGATAAAAAAGAAAGAATAATGGGAACAATTAACGTGATTTATTAAGTCTAAGAAAAAAATAAAAAAAGCAAAGAAAAAATTAAAAAAATCAAAGAAAAAAAATTTTTTTTCTTTGATTTTTTTTTAGGGGTTTTAGTTGTGGCATTCGTGGTGCGAACAAGACAAGCCAGAATCAGAGATTTGTCCATTCAAATAGGCCATTACAACATCTTCTATCAAGCCTGAGCAACCTCTAATCACTTTTATGTTGTGATATTCCAAAACATTCTTTGCTCCTTCTCCCATATTACCTGCTAACATCAAACAAACACCCTCTGCTTGTAAGATTGCAGCAACGCCAGATTTGCACCCACATCCCATAGGTGCAGGCATGGTAGTTTTATTTACGATTTCGTTGTTTTCTATCTCAAAGATAGTGTAATAAGCACAATGTCCAAAGTGGTCATCTACAAAGTTTTCTCTTGTTGGTACAGCTATTTTCATTTTTGTTAATATTTTTTAAAATTTAGTTTGCAAAAATAATCTTTTTATGTACATTTGCAAAAATTAATTAAAATATAAAATTATGTGTGGCATAGTAGGATATATAGGAACGCAAGATGCGTATCCTATTTTGATAAAAGGATTACATCGTTTAGAGTACAGGGGTTATGATAGTGCGGGAGTAGCGATTCTAAATAATGCAGGAGAGTTGAATGTCTTTAAGACAAAAGGCAAAGTTGAAAATTTAGAAAAGTATTGCGAAGGAAAAGATATATCAGGCTCCGTAGGTATTGCACACACTCGTTGGGCTACTCACGGCGAACCTTCAGATAAAAATGCCCATCCACATTATTCTCAAAGCGAAACTTTGGCTTTGATTCACAATGGTATCATTGAAAATTATCAATCTTTAAAAGATTTTTTGATAACAAAAGGATATTCTTTCAAAAGTGAAACTGATACAGAGGTATTGGTACAATTGATAGAGTATGTTAAGAAAGAGAATAATCTTGATTTGTATGAGGCTGTTCAACAAGCTTTATTGCAAGTTGTAGGTGCGTATGCGATTGGTGTTATTGAAAAAAATAATACTGATGTTTTGATTACTGCAAGAAAAGGTAGTCCTTTGGTAATTGGAGTAGGAAAAGGAGAATATTTTTTAGGCTCTGACGCTTCTCCAATTATAGAATACACAAAGGATGTTATTTATGTGGGAGATGAAGAAGTGGCAAAGATTGAAAAGGGTAAAGAATTACAAATTGTAAATCTTTCAAAGGTTAAAATAACTCCTAATATCGTTAAAATAAATATGGATTTGAGTGAAATAGAAAAGGGAGGTTATCCATATTTTATGATAAAAGAAATTATGGAGCAACCAAAAGCCTTGAATCTTTGCGTGAATGGTAGATTGCAAAAAGAGGTTCTTGATATTAAATTAAGTGGAATTATTGATAACATTGATAAATTTAGAAACGCACGTAGAATTTTGATTTCCGCTTGTGGAACTTCTTGGCATGCGGGTTTGATTGGAAAATATTTATTTGAATATTATTGCAAGATTCCTGTGGAAATAGAAGTTGCCTCTGAGTTTAGATATAGAAATCCTGTGATTTTCCCTGATGATATTATGATTGCAATTTCTCAATCAGGTGAAACAGCAGATACATTGGCTGCAATAGAATTGGCAAAGTCGCAAGGAGCATTTGTTTATGGTGTTTGCAATGTTGTGGGCTCAAGTATAGCGCGCGCAACCGATACAGGAACTTATACTCATGCAGGTCCAGAAATAGGAGTTGCTTCAACAAAAGCCTTTACTACACAAGTAATGGTTTTAACTATGATAGCTCTTTCTGTTGCAAAAGAATTGAAAACCATAGAAGAAGGGGAATATAAACGAATTGTTGCAGAATTGTTGCAAGTTGTACCAAAGGTAGAAAAAATCTTAAAGTTGGATAAAGAAATTGAAAATATATCAAAAGTATTTACCTATGCAAAGAATTTTATCTATCTAGGAAGAGGATATAACTATCCTGTGGCGTTAGAAGGTGCGTTAAAACTAAAAGAAATCTCTTACATTCATGCAGAAGGTTACCCTGCTGCTGAAATGAAACACGGACCTATTGCTTTGATTGACGAAGAAATGCCAGTGGTTGTTATTGCTCCTAAATTTGGTCATTATGATAAGATTTTAAGTAACGTTCAGGAGGTAAAAGCTCGTAAGGGTAGAATTATATCTATCGTTAATGAAGGAGATGTTGCGATAAAGGCGTTGTCGGATTATTGTATAGAAATCCCAGTGATAGAAGAGAGTCTATCGCCTCTTTTAACTATTGTGCCATTGCAACTATTGTCTTATTACGTTGCCGTTGCGAAGGGAAGAAATGTGGACCAACCAAGAAATTTAGCAAAATCTGTAACAGTAGAGTAATGATAGAATTTTCTCAAAAGGATTTAGACCAAATTGAAAAGCATGGTTTAAGTCTTGAACAAATAGAAAAACAAATGGAAAACTTCAAAAGGGGTTTTCCATTTGTGAATATTGACAAGCCTGCTGTGATTGGTGATGGTATTTTAAGGCTTGAAGGGGATAAACTTCTTAGTTATGTGAATTTCTTTGAGGCTTGTGTGGGGAATTTGAGTATTGTGAAGTTTGTCCCTGCCTCTGGTGCCGCTACTCGTATGTTTAAAGATTTGTATGACTTTAAATCTTCGTACGATAGCAAGAAAAATTCTTTGGAAGACTTTCCTAAGGTGAAGCAAGTTATAGAAAATATAAGTCAATTTGCTTTTTATGAAAGTCTAAAGGCTTTTGGTGTAGAGAAGTTATTGGAAGATAAAAAGTATTTAGAAGTAATAGAATTTATTCTTGAAGAAAGTGGACTTGGTTATGGTCAAAGTCCAAAGGCAGTTATTGAATTTCATAAATATGATGATGAGGTAAGGACTGCTTTTGAAGAACATTTGGTAGAAGCAGCAGAATATTGTGTAAATAATAAAGAAGAGGTAAATCTACATTTTACAATATCTGAAAATCATAAAGAGAGATTTTCTGCTTTGTTAGAAAGAATTCAAGCTAACTATGAAAAACAATATGGATGTAAGTATAAGATAGATTTTTCTGTGCAAAAATCTTCTACTGACACCATAGCAGTTAATCAAAATAATGTTCCTGCGCGTGATGATAAAGGTTTACTTATTTTTAGACCGTCGGGGCATGGTGCATTGATAGAAAATCTTAATGAAATTGATGCTGATATTATATTTATCAAAAATATTGATAATGTTATTCACGATAAATATAAGGCAGTTACATACAAATATAAAAAATTGTTAGGTGGTATTTTGATGACACTAAGAAATAAAGTGTTCGATTACCTACAACGTCTTTCTTCTAACGATTTAGATAATGTAAATCTATCAGATATAATAGAATTTTGTGAGAAAGAACTTGCAATTCAAGTAAAGAGTGAAGCGGAATTTGAAAATAGACAATTATATATAGACTATTTGATTTCTATACTTGATAGACCAATAAGGGTTTGTGGTATGGTGAAGAATGAAAACCAACCTGGTGGCGGACCTTTTTGGATAAAAAATGTAAATGGAGATGTTAGTTTGCAAATTGTTGAGTCTGCTCAAGTGGATATGAAAGATGAGTTGCAAAAGCAAAAGTTTAATCAATCAACTCATTTCAATCCTGTTGATATTGTTTGTTCTGTGAAACGCTTTAATGGAGAAAAATTCAATTTAACTGATTTTGTTGATTATCAAACGGGCTTTATTACAGAAAAAACGCAAAAATCGCAAATATTAAAGGCTCAAGAGTTGCCAGGTTTATGGAATGGTTCTATGGCAAAATGGATTAGTATTTTTGTTGAAACGCCTTTGGAAACCTTTACGCCTGTCAAGATTGTAAACAACCTTTTGGATAAGGGGCATAACGTTATTTGATGTCATTTTGTTCAATAAATCAATGAATTATTTGTGAGATAAAAAATTAATATGTAATTTTGCAACTTGAAATATAGTTTTTTTTATGTTTAGAAAAAAGGTATTGAAAGTCGTTTCTTTCTCTTTATTGTTTCTTCCGATAGTTGGAATGTCTCAAATCCACGAAAGAGGAATGATGAGAAACAGAACTAATGTTGCAGAAGAAAGTTCTGAATATACAATAGGGATAATAAAGGATACGAATAAGTTTAATAATTCTTTTATTCAGTTTGTGAATAATGGAATGTTAGATGATTTGGCAGCAGAAAGCGAAGACGATATATTATATGCGTCATTTGATAGTCAATCTATTCATTATAATACAGGCAGGTTTAACTATTCTTCAATTACAGAGCCTATTCCGTTGGTGTTGGTAAATGAAGATGATAAGAAATACTTTGCTTGTCCGATTGAAAAAAAGGTTACTTCTCGTTTTGGGCCACGTCGTCGCCGTTGGCATTATGGTGTGGATTTAGGATTAAGAACAGGTGATCCTATTAAGGTGATGTTTGATGGTAAGGTAAGGATTGCAAAGAGAGCAGGTGCGTATGGTAATTTGGTTGTGGTGCGTCATGATAATGGATTGGAAACTTACTATGCTCACTTGTCTAAAATAAATGTAAAACTAAATCAAGAAGTCAAGGCTGGCGAAATTTTAGGACTTGGAGGAAGTACTGGCCGTTCAACAGGGCCACATTTACATTTGGAAATAAGGTATCTTGGAGCTGCTATAAATCCTGAAAAGGTTATAGACTTCAAAACTTTTTCTCTAATAAGTGATACTTTAATGCTTACAAAGGATTGCTTTAAGAAAATTAACAATCCATCTTCTCAAAGAAATAGCCTAGCGCAAAATTCTTCAAATACCAAATCTACAAAGGGAGGTAATTATTATAAGGTTAAGAGGGGTGATACCTTAGGACAGATTGCAAGAAGGCATGGTACGACAGTGAAGAAGTTAGCAAGTTTAAATAATATAAAAGGCACGAGTATCAGAGCGGGGCAAACAATTAGAATAAGATAGTTGTATTTAAATATACTAAAATATACAAGTAACAATTTTTTTGTTGCTTGTTTTTTTATTAGACAAACTAAAATAAATAATAAAGTATGATAAGATTAGTAAGAAAGACGTGTTTAAGCCTATTGCTTATTGTATTAGGTTTTCAGTTAAACGCACAAATGACTATTCCAATAGGAGAAAGTTGTTCAGGGGAAGATATTATTCCTGTTAATACTTTTTATAACTATGGCTATTCTCAGACTATATTTACTTCTGACGAGTTAGTGGCTGGAGAAATAACTTCTATAAGTTATAAGTATAACGATAATTTACCTGCAACCGTATCTTCTCAAATTTATTTGGGTGAAGTGAGTAGGAATATGTTTGCTAATAATAGCGATTTTGTTTCTGCGGATAGTTTAACACAAGTTTTTTCTGGTAATGTTGTGTTTAACAATGGTTGGGTTACTATAACATTTGATACTCCTTTTGATTACAGCGGAGAAAGTAATCTTGTAGTTGCTTATTTGAATAATTCAGGAGCAATGACTGATGGTTACAGAATGTTTAATACTTGTCCTGTTGTTGGAAATAAAACAATAACTTGTTACAGAGGCAATGAACCAATTTCTATCAATGCTCCTGAAACTGTTAATTCAGCAATGAGAATGGTATTGAATAGTAGACCTAGCGTGAAGTTTGTGATTAATTCTTTTGCTGCTTCATGTAATCCGCCAACAGAAATAGTTGCACAACAAATTAATGATCAAAGTGCAATTTTTGAATGGCCTGCTGTTGAGGGTGTGCAATCTTATATGGCAACTTATAAGAAGGTTAATGAAATTATATGGCTTGACACTCTTACAACAAATACTAATTCTCTTCTTATAAATTCTTTGGAAGCAAATACTAATTATGAATTGAAGATTTGGAGTGTTTGTGAAAGCGAATCAAGTGTAGCTACTACAATGTCATTTACTACACTTCCGCTTGCTACACAAATTTCATCATTACCATTTGTTTGTAATTTTGATACTCCAGAAGATGGAGCTTTGTGGACAATTTTAAATGGTAATCAAACAAATAAATGGCACTATGGAACGGCTACAAATTCTGCATTGGGAAATTCTGCTACTATAAGCGGTTCTATGTATGTTAGTGATGACGAAGGATTGAATAATCATTATAATACTGATGCTACTTCTACTGTTTATTTTTCAAGATTTATTCAATTTACTGATGCTCCTGAGTTTAAACTAACTTTTGATTATAATTGTCTTGGGGAAGGTAACTCTGATTATATGAGAGCTTATTTATTGCCTCCTACTATGGAAATTTCTAATAATATTGTATTGGAACAAGGAAGCATTACCGATAGATTGAGTGCTAATAATTCATGGCAGAGAGAGGAAATAACAATTCCAGGTGATTATGCTAATGGTGTTTATAATTTAGTATTCATTTGGAGAAACGACTTCGTTGCTGGACAACAACCTCCTGCAGCAATTGATAATATTTCTATTGAAGCGATTAATTGTGGAAGAGTTGAGGATATTGCTGTTAATGTTGTTGATGATGAAAATGGATTGAGAGCGGAAGTTTCTTTGTTTGATAATAATACTTCTGAGGATTTGAATTATTTTATCGAGTATAAATTATCTAATTCTAATGATTGGGTTACTATTTCTTCTTCTGAACAAAGTGTTGTATTAGAAGGATTGTTATATTCAAGTAACTATTCAATAAGAGCAAGAGTTCAATGTCCTGACAACGAATATTCAGAATATTCAGAAATAGTTTCGTTTACTACTCCTTGTGGTGTAATTTCAATTTTCCCATGGACAGAAAGCTTTGAGGAAGATTTTGTTTCTGAAAATAATCAAATAGGAAATGAATATGCGCCAAAATGCTGGGCAATTATTAATTTCGGAGATTATTACTATAAATGGGAACAGACATCTTATGCTTCGGAAGGAAATAATAGCTTAGGATTTTATGGAAATAATAGTTTAGGTACTTATAATGATTGGTTAATAACTCCTTTAATCAATTTTGATGGTAACCAAATTTTAACTTTCAAACTCAAAAAGCATGCTGCATCTGATGAACCTAAGTTTAAACTATATTATTATGATGCGACAGAAACAGATATAACATCTCTTAGCGATACTTCTTTATTTGAATTATTAGATACAGTAGTATGCAACTATGCTTCTAATGAATTTAAGAAAATGGGTGTTGATTTGTCAGATATTGGTGGAGTTGGAAGAATTGCTCTTGTGGTTGATGAGCCTACAAGCGAATTTTGGATAGATGAATTTACTATTGACAACAGACCGTTATGTCCAGATGTTTTTGGTTTAACTGTTAATGTTCTTTCATCTTCAAGTGTTGAGGTAGAATTTGATACTCAAAATTCTGTTGGTGCAGGTTGGACTATTGCTTACGGACAAGCAGATTCTACAGGAGTGTTTAATCCTGAAGTTTCTAACGATACTTTAACTGTAAGCCCTATAGATGTTTTACCTATTGTGATAAATAATCTTAATACAGGGGTATATTATTTTGCAGTTAAGTCTAATTGTGGAGGCGCTTATTCTGAGGCAGAAAGAGTAGAAATTCCTCTTGCACAAACAATGCCATATGCTCAAAACTTTAATGATAGTTTGATGTATGCTTGGACTTTTGTTAACGATTCAATTAATAAATGGAGTGTTGGTTCTGCTCTTGATTGTGGAACTGATGGTGGAAAATCTCTATATATAAGTAATGATAACGGAATCTCAAATGCTTATACAAATAATGCAACTACTATTTCTTATGCAATGACAAATCTTGTCTTTGGTAACTTCCCTGCGTTTAATATTTTATTTAATTGGAAGGCTAATGGAGAAAGTGGTTGTGATTACGGAAGAGTATATCTACTTCCTTTGAATTATGATTTAAATCAAAGCGATCTTCCTAATGAAGATTACAGTATAACTGATGAATTAGAACAACAAACAAATTGGCAGTCAGAAGATATTACTCTTGGTGCAGAATATGCAAACGGAGTATATAGATTAGTGTTTGCATGGCGTAATGATACTTATGGTGGACAAAATCCTCCAATTGCAATTGACAATATAGTTGTTAATGCTTTGACTTGTGCTCCAATTGTAAACTTATCTCTAGCCAATGTAGAGGGCGCTTCTTCAGGAATAATGGTTACTTATACAGATAACAACACCTCTAACGTTACTTACAATATAGAGTATAAAACAGAAGAACAAACAGATTGGACAATTATAACTACAACAGAAGAAAGCTATCTAATAACAAATCTTGCTCCAGAAACAACATATCAAGTTAGAGTTTCTGTAATTTGTGATAATGGAAATGTTACAGATTATGTAGAATCTTCAATTACCACTCCTTGTGGAATAATATCTTCTTTCCCTTGGCTTGAACAATTCAATGCTGCACCAAATTCTTGTTGGACACAAATGTACGGAGATATGTTAGATTCAATTACCTATGTTAGTGATTTAAACACATCTAATGCTAATGGTTGGAAATATAGCGATTACGAAACAGTGAATGGCGTTGGCGGAGGAAAAATTTACGCAACCCTATCTTACGAATATGCTAAATATTGGATTACTACTCCATCATTTGATTTAGGAAATGGAGATACTATATATGAATTATCACTTGATGTTTATAGACGTGATGTTAATAATGATGTTTTAGCACCTGCTCCTAACGGAGATAAGTTTGCTATATTAATTTCTACAGATAATGGACTTTCTTGGCCAACTTCTAACGCTCTTATCTTTGGAAGTGGTAATAATGTTAATTATGATTATAACATATCTATGTTTAATCTTGAGGCTTCAAACATAAAAATGAAATTAGTTGATGAAAACAATCAGCCATTGACAGGTATTGTTAAAATTGCATTTTATGGAGAAGGTTCAACCTCAAAGATATTTATTGATAATGCACAAATATCAGAATGGCAACCTTGTCAAATTCCATCAATGGTTAATGTAGGAAATATAACAGCTAATTCAGCAGAATTAACTTTTATGGAATTTGGACAAGCCACACAATGGGAATATGTTCTTGTGCCAGGCAATACAATAGACTTTACAACAGCTTCACCAGTAACAATGAATAATGCAGGAACTTATTTGAATAATCTTGTAGATGGTGTAACTTACACAGTTGCTGTTAGAGGAGTTTGTTCAGAAGGACAATATTCAGATTGGTCTGAGCCAATTACATTCTCAACTCCAAGCCAACCAACACCACTTCCTTTTGAAACAACATTTAATGATGATTTAGACAATCAAAAATGGGTAATGGTAGCAAATACAGTTAATGCTTGGGCAATTGGAAATGCAACTTATTCTACATTATCAGAAACCGAAGGAAATAATAAGGCAGCTTATTTATCAAATAACGGAGGAGATGCTTACGCTGTAACACTTCAATCAGGCTGGAACTATTCTTATGCTTATTTATATAGAGAATTTGATTTTGAAGGCGGTGGAGTAGAACACACTCTAAGTTTCGATTATAAGGTTTCAGGACAAGTTTGGGGAAGTAGCGTTACTGCAGGATTATATGTGCTTATCAAAAATGAAGAAGATGAAATTATAGCAACATATACCGACCCAAATGAAGCAATTGCTACTTTCGGTGGAGTAAATCAATGGACAAGAGCAGATATAGAACTACCAGAATTAGATGGAATAAAGAAAATAGTATTCTATACTTGGGGCTACTCTCAAAGTTACACACAAATGCAACAAGTACCACCAGCAATAGACAATGTATCTATAACAGGAGTTATATGCGAAGCACCAACAAATATTGCTGTTTCAAATATAACTGCAAATACTGCGGATATAACTTGGGAAGGAAATGCAGAAAACTATAAAATCAATTGTGTTGTTTCAGGCTCTACGGATACAATTTCATATACAACATCAAATTCTACATATACATTATCATTAAGTTCTTTTGAAACTTATGAAGTAAATGTACAAAGCGTTTGTGAAGAAGAATTGTATTCACTACCATCAGAAATATTAACATTCACTACTCTGCAAGACGCAGATTCTATTCCATATACTTGTAATTTTGATCAACCAGGAAATAATGGTTGGTTGTTAAGAAACGGAAGTTGTGTTAATCAATGGATGGTTGGAACACCTGCAGGCAGAACATCTTCATCATTATTTATTTCTAATGACTCTGTGAGTGCTAATTATTCTGCAAGTTCAAGTAGTGTAGTAATTGCTGAAAAACTTTTCCAATTTGATAATTCTCAATACACAACCATTAGTTTTGATTTATCAGTAGGCGGTCAAGTTACTTCTAATATTTATTGTGATTATTTGAAAGTGTTCTTGCTACCAGCAAATGAAGTATTCAATCCATCAAATTCATTAAATATAGACCAAGAATGTATATATGCAACAAGCGACTATGCACAAGATGTAATTTTACAACAAATGGGTGTTAATGCTGTTGCTATGTTAGAAGGAACTCAAACAATCACTATTCCAACTCCTGTTAATGAACAAAAGAAATTAGTTTTATTATGGAGAAATGATTACATGTTGGGAACTCAACCAGGAGCGATTATAGATAATATTAGCATTACTACAATGGGTGATATAGATGAAGAATGTTTGGTGCCAGAAAATTTGGTAGCCTCTGATATTACAGCAACAACAGCTAACATAACATGGACTCCTCAAGGCGAAGAAACACAATGGGAAGTAAAAATAACTGAAGAAAATGTAATAGAAGTAACAACTCCATCATATACTTTAACAAATCTATTACCATCAACAGAATATGAAATTAAGGTAAGAGCAAACTGCGGAGCAGAAACATCGGAATGGGCAAGTGTAACCTTTACAACATTAGATACAGTTATTCTCCCAATAGTAACAACTCTTCCTGCAACAGCAATCACTCAAACCTCAGCAGTTTTAAATGCCGAAATAACAGAAGGAACAATTGATTTAATAGCAAAAGGATTCTATTACAAAGAATCAACAAATACACTTTGGGATTCTATAATGGTAGAGGGTGAAGGTGAAATTTCAGTAATTGTTTCAAATCTATTACCACAAACAACCTATGTGTACAAAGCATTTGTTACAACAGAAAACACTGTAATAGAAGGTGAAGAGTTAAGTTTTACAACAGAAGAATCTTCATTGGCAGAAATAAAAGAAACGGTAGGGGTTAATCTATATCCAAACCCTGCACAAGAAAAAGCATACTTGGAAGTAAAAGGCTTTGAAAAAGGTGTAAAAGCAGTGTTGAGTGATTTACAAGGACGAATACTAAAAGAAATAGAAATAA
>CALCUN010000015.1 GCA_937906975.1 uncultured Bacteroidales bacterium | reverse complement strand
TCATCAGAGGTAATAAGCTGCTTCTTCAAAGCAACAGGTAATTTCAACCTGCCGTTTGAATCAATTTTGCAAAACTCTATACCTACAATTGATGACATAATTCTACTATTTTTCAGTTTGTAAAATTACTACATTTCTCCCAAAAAAATACATTTGTTGATAACTTTTTTCCATTTACTCCCAAAAATTACCATTTATTTGCCTGTTTTTACGCTCTATATCTTGAAATGTTACATTTATATCAAAAATTTATTTTACGCAAAATCAGAGATTTATCAACAATTCAAAATTTAAACAAATTAAAATGGGAAACAAAACACTATCTTTGCACAAATTAAAAAAATGATTCTATGATTAAATTTCAAAAAGCACCATTTTATTTTTCTCTTTCTTTGATTTTAATTTTTCTTTCAGCTTGTAGCAATAATGCAAATCCTGAATTGAAAAAATATACCCTTAACGGCAGGACACAAGGCACCTATTATCATATAGTATATTTTGCTCCCGAAGATAAATGGTGCGTAAAAAATAACTGGCAACCCTCATCTGAAATCAAAAAAGGCATAGATAGGATTCTCACAACAATAGATAACTCTATCTCTCTTTGGAATCCAAATTCCAACCTCAACGAAATAAACAACAATCAAAGAAACACCTTAGATAATATCTTATTAGAGAACTTCATGGCCGCAGAAAAAATTTCCAAACTCACAGACGGAGCTTTCGACATCAGCCTTGGAGCATTGATAGAAGCACACGGATTTGCAGCAAAAGAAAGAAAAAAACTATCAGATGCTGAAATCGACTCTATGATGCTTTATGTAGGATATGACAAACTAAGAATAGAAGATGGAAAACTAATAAAACAATATCCTCAAACACGAATAGATTTCAACGCAATAGCACAAGGCTACACCACAGACAAAATTAGTCAATATTTAATCCGTAATAACATAAAACAACACATAGTAGATGTAGGCGGAGAAGTCTTTGCAAGCGGACGAAAGCCTGACGGACAACAATGGAGAGTAGCAATAGAAAATCCATCCAAAGACATGTATGCCGAAAGAGAGTATAATAGTTTTGTAAAGCTTGAAAACAAATCCATAGTAACAAGTGGTAACTATCGCAAATACATAGAAGAAGATGGCATTCGCCTTTCTCACACAATCAATCCAAAGACAGGACGCTCTGTTTCTCACAATCTATTAAGCGTATCAGTAATTGCAGATGACGCAACCACAGCAGACGGATTGGCAACTGCCTTTATGGTAATGGGAAAAGAGAAAGCAGAAGAATTTCTCAAAAAGCACCCAGAATATGACGCAATATTCATCTACTCAAACTCAAAGGGAGAGATAGAAACCTCTCACACAAAAAATCTTGACAAAATATTAGAAACAGCAGAATAGATGTTTGTAAAACAAATTGAAAGTTTCTGTAAATTCCCTTTGACACAAGACCAAGAAAACCTTGTGAAAAACCTCTCAAACTTTATTTTTCACAAAGATGACTGTAACATATTTATATTAGACGGCTATGCAGGAACAGGAAAAACCACAATAATCTCTGCACTCATTAAAACCCTCCCATTTTACGGCATAAGAACAGAACTTCTTGCACCAACAGGACGAGCAGCCAAAGTATTAAGCAATCGTTCCTTGCAACAAGCCTACACAATTCA
>CALCUN010000014.1 GCA_937906975.1 uncultured Bacteroidales bacterium | reverse complement strand
GCTCACTCCCTTTGCAGGCCCTTTCCTATCTCTACCACAAGAAATAGGAAACAACAAACAATACTCCCTTGAAAACAAAGCCCTACAACACTTCGCTCAAGAAATAAACAAACTAAAACTCGCTTTCTTTACCCAAAAATTCAATTACAACATCAAAAATTGGTTAGGATTTCTTTGGAATGGATTTCAAGCAACAATACATTACAGCTATCGTTTTACTCAAATCAACGACTTGGAATCCACATTTAATCAAATAGATAAAGAATACAGAAGAAAGATAAAAAAAGAAGAAAACAACCTGCAACTAACAGAAGATATAAGCACAGAAGAATTCTATAAAATCAACTCCCTAACCTATCAAAAACAAAACACCACATGCCCATTCTCATTTGAGTTTTTCAAAAAATTAGACGAAGAATGCACAAAACAAAACGCAGGCAAAAAACTCTGCCTTAAAGACAAAGCGGGCAACACTCTTGCAATCACATACCTAATCATTGACAATGAAAACTGCTATCAACTATTCTCGGGAGCAGACTCTAAATATCGCACACTTAACGCACCAAGCATCTTGCTTTGGAAAGCAATAGAATACGCCTCTGAGCAAGGCTGTAAAATCTATGACTTCACAGGAAGTATAATGCCAAGCATAGAAACATTCATTCGCCACTTTGGAGCAGAGCAAACAGCATATTTTTATGTAGAACAACACTACAGCAAAATTTATCAACTACTTAGAAAGATAAAATCATGAATATAAAACTAACAGTAATAGGAAAAACCGAAGAAAAACACCTAATAGAAGCAATAGAAACCTACACCAAAAGACTAAAACACTACATAAATTTTGAAATTATCTATCTCCCTGATGTAAAAGGAGTAAAAAACCTTTCAGCACTTGAAATCAAAGACAAAGAAGCCCCACTTCTATTAAACCAAATAAGCAAATACGATAAGAATATACTCTTTGACGAAAAAGGAAAAGAGTTTACAAGCGTAGAGTTTGCACAATTTTTACAAAAACAAATGAATCAAGGCATCAAAAACCTACACTTTATAGTTGGCGGTGCATACGGATTCTCTCCAAAAGTGTACGAAAAAGCACAAGACAAAGTATCAATTTCCAAAATGACATTTTCACATCAAATGATACGCCTTTTAATAGTAGAACAAATCTACAGAGCATTCACTATTCTTAACAACGAACCTTATCATAAAGAATAAGCACTACGAGCCTGTATTCTCTAACGGAATTACAACATTATGAATATTATCAATATATTCAGCAAGCAAAGGCACATAAGGAGTAAACACTATTAATCTATCTTGAAATGGGTCTTCATTAGCTACAAATTTCTTTGTAATATCTCCATTTACGCAAACGTATGTAATAATACTATTTAAAAAGTCTTCTTGGTCTGCATTCAACTGAACATTTGAAATAAATCTTCCTAACCTTTCCACAGCCTCTTTTCTATTCACACCAATAATAGAGCGAATAAACACTGCCTCATTACCCTCACATTTTCTTTCTTCAGCATACTTTTTATACTCATCCTCATTACCAAGCTCTTCCTGTAATATTCTTTGCAACTCTTTAATATCTTCATCGGTTAATTGTTCCATTTCATAAATCTTATTCAATACAGGCAAATCTCTGTTTTCAGCAAGAAAATCCATAACCCTTTGCTTATAAGATAGAGGCATATTTAATTTAGGAATTTGACCTCCAATAGTAATAATATCCTCAATATCTATAACAAAGTTTTGTCCTTTTCCCTCAAGCAAAAACTTAGTCAAATCTCTCAATTCCTCTCTTATCTTTTCCAACCAAGGAAGCGATAGATTTTGCCAACATTCTTGACTTAAGACTTCTTTAATAGTTTCTATTCTTGCTTTGATTTGAGGAATAGCTGTTTTTTCAAACAACCTCTCTGCTATAAATTGCACATTCCCTATTGCCTTTATTGCACTAACACTATCATCAAGCAAAGACAACTCTATTGCCAAGATTAACAAATCAAACTTCTTTGCATTCTCATCTTGCAAACTCTTTGTAAGAATAGGAGAAATATCTTTCTTTAACCTCAATCTATCTAATTCAGAAAGATAAACCCAAGCAGAATCTCTTTTAAAATGACTTACCTCTTCCCATTTAGCCCTAACCGTTATATGATTATCCGACAACAAATCCACTTGTCCTTTTAAGATTGCCTTTATATCATCGTGAAGTTTCTTTGCAAACTCATCTTCTTGATACTTATGAGCTTGAAGATGAAAAGCAATATCCGTACGCATACAAAACAATCTCTCTGTTAAAGACTTAACATCTCTTGATGTTGCACCATTTGGATTTAATCTAAAAT
>CALCUN010000013.1 GCA_937906975.1 uncultured Bacteroidales bacterium | reverse complement strand
TCCCGCAGGCTCCAACATCAGCGACCACCCCTGGTTCATAACAAATATTTCGTAGAGCGACAAGCCAACAGAGAACACAAAAACCACAATCAAAACGATAATGATGGGGTCTTTAAACTTTTCAAGATAGGCTCTCCACAAAGGTTCTCTCTCTGGGGGAGGTATAATGTTTCTACCCTGTCCCAAGCGTACCTCCTCAGAGTTACACTTGAGTGACAGCTTAGCGTAATCAGGTATATTTATTGACATGATTATCAAGCATTTAAAAGTATTAACACTCAGAGTTGATATACTCTGCTACTATGCGCGCTGCACATGCCACATACTCCACACATGGGCGCTTCTTGTAATACTCTGCAGTACGCTCAGAGGGCATAGCCGTTTCACTCTTCTCAACCATGGGCTCCAAGCCGAGTAATCTTCGACATACAATATCGCCATTCTCACGACGGAAAGCATCAGCAAAACGCTGTACAAGAGCATAATTATTTTTGCGCTCCTCAAGGTTTTTGGGGTCAGCCGATGGGACCAAGGCACCGGCAACAAATGTCATTCCGCTAACAGTACCACACACCTCACGCATACGACCCATGCCACCACCAAAGGGGGCGGTCAAACGAGCTAACACATCAACATCCATGGCCATAACATCATCAAAAGCCATCACCACAGCCTGCGCACAATTATATCCATTAAGGAAGTAGTTTCGAGCACGCTCTACGCGCGCCTCAATATTGATTGTCATAGTAATCTTCATTTAAAATTTAGGCAAAGATAAACAATTTTATCTGCACCGCAAAGCATTTTCTTACATTTTATCTTTCTTCGTTTTTTTTCTTTTACTTTTGCAATCACAATTCTTTAAAATACTATTTTGAGATTAATTTTTTCTCTAGTAAACTTGTGATGTCATCGCTCTCTGCTGCGTACCACAAAATTCCATTGCTTTCAAAAATGTATGTATAACCATTTTCTGATGCTACTTCTGCAACTGCCACTTTTATTTTTTCAACTATCGCATTCATCAACTCCATTTGTTTTTCTTGTACTGAAACATCTGATTGTCTTTGGAAGTTTTGCATACGTTCAACAACACTTTTTATCTCATTTTCCTTATTTGCTTTCAATAAATCTGTGAGTTGATCTTTTTTTGCTTCATATTCTTGCATCAATCTATTATACTCTTGATTCATTAGTTCCATTTCTGCTTGAAGATCTGCTATATACTCTTGTAATTGTGTTTGTGCAGCTTCTGCTTCTGGCATTTTTTGCATCAATTCATTTGAATTGAAATGTCCTAATTTGATTTTTTGTGCAAATGTGTCTGTTCCTAATAAGCATAGAACAGCTAATACTAATACTTGAAATGTTCTTCTCATTTGTTTAATTGTTTTTTATTTTTTTATTATTAATTCATTACTTTTTGTAGCCTAATTCTACTAAAACAAGGTTGCTTATATCTGTTTTGCTATCAACATAAAGTATGGTTGCGCCACTTGCTTTGTCGAAAACAACAGAATAGTTTTTTTCTTGTGCAACTTTTTCTATTGCGTTATAGATTCTGTCTTGGATTGGCTTGATTAATTCTGAGCGTCTTTTTGCTAAATCTCCGTTGTTGCCAAATCTTTTCTTTTGTATCTCTTTTGCGTCTTTTTCTGCTGCGATAATTTCGTTTTCTTTTTGTGCTTTCAAATCGTTAGGCAATAAAACTGCTTCGGCTTGAAATGCTTTGTACAATTTATCTACTGCAACAAATTTTTCTTCTACTTCTTTTTGCCATTGTATTGAGACTTCTTCAAGTTCTTTTTGTGCTTGCTTATATTCTGGCATGCTGTTTAAAATATATTCTGTATCAACACAAGCGTATTTTTGGCTAAATGCACTTACAGAAATCAGCGTCATTGCGAATAAGAACAATAATTTTTTCATATTTATAAGTTTAAGTGTTATTAATCCATTGAATTACCAAATGAAATATGGAAATGACTTCCTGATGCTGTTGGATCTCCTGGGATAGAGTCTAATCCGTATCCCCAATCAACGCCAAGTAAACCAAACATCGGCATATGAATTCTTAAACCAACTCCTACAGAACGATACATTTTGAATGGTTCAAAACTTTGGAAGTTTTCCCAAGAGTTACCTGCTTCAAAGAATGTCAAAGCATAAACTGATGCTCCTTCATTCAATGTAATTGGGTATCTTAACTCCATTGTGTATTTGTCAAACACCATTCCACCGCCTGTTGGTGAAAGAGAGGCTTCGTCATATCCTCTTAAAGCGACTAATTCTCTACCATCAATATTATATCCTGTTAGTCCGTCTCCTCCAACGTAGAATCTTTCAAAAGGAGAGTAACCAACCTTGCTGTTATACTGTCCAAGGAAACCAAATCTCGCACGTGTAGAAACAACTAAGTCGTCAAAAAGATTAAAATACCAAGATGCTCTAATATTAACCTTGTAATACTCTAACCATTTGTATCTTTCTTGTGCTGTTAGATTTGTATAGTCTTTTCCATTTACCAAAGAGTAAGGGAACGTCATTTGAGCTTGCACCGAAACGTCAGAACCTTGTCTTGGATATATTAATTGGTCAACAGAGTTTCTTGCTAAAGTGAAATTATAGTTAATGTTATTAGAGATTCCTGTTGGCATGGCAGATAGATATGTGTAATTCTTTACATTGTATTGTTGATAAGAAATTCCATGCATAAAAGTAAAATAATCATCAGGCCATTTAAGTCTTGTAGCTAAAGAAACAGAACCTCCTAATATGCCAATAAAGTAGTCTGATGTGCCTGAAGTGTTCCAAAATCCGTCATCTTGATAAGAATAATATACTCCAACGCTTAAAGCATTAGGTTTTTTGCCTCCTAACCAAGGTTCTGTGAAAGATAATGAAACAGCATTATAATAATCTCCGTTAGTTTGAACACGAAGCGAAAGTTTTTGACCATCTCCTATAGGGAATGGATTCCAAGCTTTTTTATTAAAGAATTTTTGTGCAGAGAAATTGTTCAAAGATATTCCCGCTTGGAAAATAACGTAACCTCCACCGATACCTCCGCTTAAATCAAATTGAGAACTTGACTTTTCTTTCATTTTATAATATTCATTTATATTGGCACACATCTCCCAAATAATGGGATGATAAATACCATCCTTATCAAAATTTCTATATCCATTCTCATTAGCAAACTTTATAAACTCTTCTCTATATCGATTGTGCATAGAATCATGAATATCATAAAAATAATTAGGAATTAACCATTCACTGATAAAATAAGAACATTCTCTATAATCTTTAGGAAGATGAACTTTAATCAAGTCCATGTTATTTTTTATTTTATCAATCAACGCAGACCAAATGAAATCTTCTCCGTTACCCCAATAATATTTTTGTGATTTAACATAATCTAATGTAACATCAATCTTTTCTTTCTTGGCTTTTCTGAATGTAGAAATTATATCTCGTATCTTCCATGATAAATGTTCTCTTTCTTCAGAATTGATAAAAGAATCTCTCGAAAGATGAATCACATTTCCTTTTTCTTTATTGTAACATACTTTACAAAGATTTAACAATAGAGGTGTTGACATTTGTATTACATTGTAGTACATTAAGATTGTCCGAAGGGGACAAAATAAGAAATCCCAGGGAGGAAATCAAATGAAAGCAACTGGAGTTGTTAGAAGAATAGATGATTTGGGAAGAATAGTAATACCAAAAGAAATTAGAAAAACATTAAGAATAAAAGAAGGTGATCCACTTGAG
>CALCUN010000012.1 GCA_937906975.1 uncultured Bacteroidales bacterium | reverse complement strand
GTTATCCCGCAAAGATTCGAACTTTGAATGACTGAACCAAAATCAGTTGTGTTACCATTACACCACGGGACAATCTACATCTGCGAGAGGTATCTCCCTCATTTGCGTTTGCAAAGATACAAGCTTTTTTTATTCCCACAAAATATTTTCTGTTTTTTTTATTTCATTTCTTGCTTTCTTATTGATATACAATTAAAAAAAATTAAAAATATTTTTAGTTAATGTCTTTGAAAAATATCTCTAAGAGATAGAAAAATATTTGCGTAAAAAAATAAAATATTCCTAAGAAAAAAAATTTTTTTTCTTTACTTTTGCAAAAGTGTTTTTTAGCAAGAAAAAACTATGACAAATTGCAGTAAAAATATTCTTCAAGTAGAGGATTTACATATAAGTTTTCAACGCAACAAATCTTGGAATGAGGTTATAAAAGGCGTTAGTTTTTCTCTTAAAAAGGGTGAAACCTTGGGATTGGTTGGTGAATCGGGTTCGGGAAAGAGTGTTTCTTCCTTAGCAATTATGGGTTTATTGGAGAAAAGAAAGTCAAAAATTACAGAAGGAAGGGTGATTTTTGACGAGAAAATCAACCTTTTGAAATTGGATAACAAGACTTATAGAGAGTTTCGCGGAAAAAAAATTGCTATGATTTTCCAAGAGCCTATGACGGCTTTAAATCCTGTAAAAAGGTGTGGAAAACAGGTTGTGGAGATGATAAGAGAGCATGAAAATCTTTCTTTTAAAGAGGCGAAAGACAAGTGTTTAGAATTGTTTTCCGAGGTCTTGATTCCCGATTGTAAACGAGCCTTTAATTCTTATCCGCATCAGCTTTCGGGAGGTCAAAAACAAAGGGTAATGATTGCGATGGCGCTTGCGTGTAATCCTGATATTTTGATTGCAGATGAGCCAACAACTGCCTTAGATGTAACGGTACAAAAGGCGGTTTTAGATTTAATGAAACAATTACAAGTAAAATATAATATAGGTATTATTTTTATTACTCATGATTTGGGAGTTGTTCATCAAATTGCCGATAAGGTTGCGGTGATTTATAAGGGAGAGATTGTGGAAGAAGGAAGTTGTGAGCAAATTTTCACAAATCCAAAACACCCTTACACAAAAGGTTTATTAGCTTCGCGTCCTCCTATGGATAAACGCCCTAAAAGACTTTCTACTGTAAGTGATTTTTTAAACAAGACTAATCAAGAGCAAATTCTTATCTCACAAGAGGAAAGAGATTGTTTGCATAGTGAGATTTACTCTAAGCCTGCTTTGTTGCAGGCTAAGAATATTCATATTAAATATGGTAAATTCATTGCGATAAACAATCTTAGCTTTGATTTATATAAAGGTGAAACTTTGGGATTGGTAGGAGAATCGGGCTGCGGCAAATCAACTTTGGGTTATAGTTTGATGAACTTGATTGAAAATGCGGGTGGAGAAATTTATTTTGAAGATAGATTGATTTCCAATCTTAAAAAAAGTGATTTGAAACTATTGAGAAAAGAAATTCAAATCATATTTCAAGACCCCTACTCTTCGCTTAATCCTCATTTAACAATAGGTCAAGCGATTGAAGAGCCTTTGATGGTTCACAAAATTGAGAAAAACAAGACTAAACGCAAAGCAATGGTGTTGGAAATGTTGGAGAAAGTGGGTTTAGAGCCTGAACATTATGAGCGTTATCCGCATGAATTTTCGGGAGGGCAACGCCAGAGAATTGGTATTGCGAGAGCGTTGATTTTAAAACCTAAGTTGATTATTTGTGATGAGAGTGTTTCTGCATTAGATGTTAGTGTGCAAGCTCAGGTTTTAAATCTTTTGAACGATTTAAAAAAAGAGTTTTCTTTAACCTATATTTTTATTTCTCACGATTTGGCTGTGGTGAAATATATGTCGGATAGAATGATGGTAATGCGCAAGGGGGATATAGAGCAGTTGGAAGAAGCTGACAAAATTTATGCAAATCCGCAGTCGGATTACACAAAAACTTTGATAAGTTCTATACCTAAATAACTTGTTTATCGAAAAAAAATAACTATATTTGCAAATTCTCTCTTTGAAAACGTGTTTTTAAGGAGAGTTTTTGTTGAACAAAATAATATTTTATGAGTTTTATTGAAATAAATTCCGAGATTGGAGAACTGGAAGGTGTTATCCTTCACACGCCTGGCGTAGAGATTGAAAGTATGACGCCAAGTAATATTCAAGAAGCGTTATATAGCGATTTACTTAACCTAAATATAGCCTCAAAAGAATATTCTAATTTTTCAGGTGTATTGTCTAAATGGACAAAAACATATCAAGTAAAAGATTTACTTGCAGAAATTTTAAAAAACAAAGAAGTTAAGTCCTCTCTTGTAAACAAAATATTAGAAGTTGAAAAGAAAGAGTATTTGTTTGCTGAACTTATTGAAAAAAATCACGACGAACTTGCTACTATTCTTATAGAAGGACTTAGATATGTTGAGGGCTCTCACCCAAAAGAATACAAAGAAAAACGATTTGTCTTAAATCCATTGTATAATCTTTTCTTTACTCGTGATGCTTCTTCAAGTGTTTATGACAAGGTGTTGATTCACTCTATGAGCACCGATGTTAGAGATAGAGAAAGCTTTATAATGGAGGCTATCTTTAAGAATCATTTTTCTACAGAAACAATCAATCCTCGTTATTCAGAAGGTGCGCACACAGAAGGTGGTGATGTGTTGATTGCAAGAGAAGATGTATTGTTTATTGGTAATGGTTGCAGAACAAATAAGGCGGGTATTGATTTTCTAACTAAGTATTACGCTGCAAGAAAAGAAAGACAACACATCATTGTTCAAGAATTACCAGAAAAACCTGAGTCATTCATTCATCTTGATATGGTTTTCACAATGCTTGCACAAGATAGATGTATGATTTATGAGCCAATAATAAAGAATGCCTTAGGACAGTTTAAGGTAACTCATATAGAAATTGACAATGGTCAAATCCGCTATCACGAAAGAAGCAATATGTTGGAGGCTTGCAAAAAGCTTGGTTTTGATTTTCAGCCAATACTTTGCGGAGGTAATGATGCGTGGATGCAAGAAAGAGAACAATGGCACTCTGGTGCTAACTTCTTTTGCTTAGGTGAAGGAAAAATTCTTGGTTATGCACGCAACACTCACACTATTGAGGCTTTAAACAACTCTGGCTTTGAGGTATTGAGAGCTGAAGAGGTTTGTCAAGGTAAAGTCAATATGAGAGATTACGAAAGATTTGTTGTTACATTTGATGCTGCGGAGCTTCCTCGTGGAGGTGGCGGAGCAAGATGTATGACTATGCCTATAAAACGTAAAAAAGT
>CALCUN010000011.1 GCA_937906975.1 uncultured Bacteroidales bacterium | reverse complement strand
TTTTCGTATTCGTATTTTTAGTTGCTTTTAAAGTGTATTCAACTGCTCCAAACTTACCTTTTTCATTGATTTGTTTTCCTTTTATCAACCAACCTGTTTCGGTCAATTCTTTGATATACTTCTTTAATGTATCAACACTATAACCTATATCTTTTGCCATAGATTTTAAATAGAATTTCCAATCGTCTGGCTTGGAAGCCATATAACAATAAACAAACCTTGCTCTATCACTCATCTTATTATCAAATATAAGTTCTCTTGGAATTGGTTGATAATTTTTTAATTCATTGTTAAATTTACTCATTTTTTTGTATTTTTTTATTTACCTACAAAGTTACGAAAAAACTTTCAATTAAGCAAAAAAAACACTAACTTAATTGTTTGAAAATCAGAATTTTTTTTTGTATATTTGCAAAGTAATTTAAAAAATAAGGAGAATATATGGTAGAAAGGTTAAAAACGACTAAGGAAGTGTTGGCGATGTTGGGTATTTCTTATACGACACTTTGGCGAATTAGAAAGAAACTTGCAATGTTCACAACCGAAAAGAAATTGAAGAATTATTATTCCCAAGAGGACATCAAGGAAATAGAACTCCAATTAAAAAAGGAAAATGCTTGTAGGATTTAACCCTAAATGAAATCAAGTTTTAGAAAAATAATACTTGATTTAAAAAAATTAAAGCTTGATTTTATTTTCTTGAAACAAAGAAAAAAAGACTTAGTTATATTTAATTAAGTCTTTTTCTTTTTTCCTTTTACAACTTTATTAAACCTATTATGGATTAGTCGCTTAAAAAGATGATAAATATTTTGTTAAACTGAATTTAAAGAGTAAATTTGCAAGCATAAAACAAATTAAATTAATAATTAAACTTGTCTAAAAACGGGGAGTAGTATATTTTTGGTGTAAACATACAAATTATCTCACGATATGCAAAATAGTAAAACCGAACATGTTTGTGATTTAAAAGTGATAACGAACAGATATCAATCTGGACCGGTTGTTTCATTCAAAGGAATCTCCTTTCTTTTTGCTCTGTATAATCTTTATCTTTTTGCCTTGATTAAGATAAAAAGAATCAAAAAGGCAGAAGTGTTTAAATGCAGAATTTGTGGAAGATATGAATGGAAGTGTCCATATTGCAATTCAGTAGAGGTATTGGATACCGTACCCCGTTTACATAAATGTAAGGAATGTGATAAAAACTCTTATTTTGATCCATACCTTAATTCTTTTGTTCACTTCTTTCAAAATGGCAAAAAACCGTAGAAGTAGTATATCTTTTTTTCTTTTGCAACTTTATTAAACTTATAGTTTTCAAACTCTTTCAAGGGTTTTCAAGTGCTTGTTTAATAGTTATTTATGTATTATCTTTGCATTCGTGATCACAAAAGTAGTTTATTTATTAACTTTAAAATTGTATTCAAAATGGCAATAGAGTATGTAAAGGTGAAACGCAACATTTTATTAGGTGATAATCCGGGTGAAAGATATATTGCAAGATTGTTTAGGGGTCAAGATATGGATTTGGACATGGTAGCCGAGTCAATATCAAATTCAACTACGGTAAGTTATGCCGATGTTTTGGCGACATTAAAGGCTTTGGAAACGGAAATAAGCAAAGCAATCTTAAAGGGTAGTGCGGTAAAATTAGGCTATTTAGGTTCTTTTATTCCGTCTATTAAATCAAAATCACAATTAGAGGTTGATAAGGTGGATGCAACTACTATTACACGTTTTTCGTGTAGGTTTTATCCATCAACAAAATTCAAACATACTTTGAAAACGGTGAAATTTCAAGAGGCTAATTTAGAGGTGAAAGGATTGGTTGAATAGGTTTTTAGGTTGTGGTAGGAAAAAAGGAGGTGTGAAAATCCTCCTTTTTTTATTTTTTTTGTATCTTTGCTCATTGTTTTAAGAATAAAATTTTACGAAATTGAGAGTTGGAGTTAATTCACGCTTGTTGTTAAAAGATAAGTTAGAGGGAATTGGTTATTTTACGTTGAAAAATTTGGAACGATTGGTGAAAAATCATCCCGATTGTGAGTTTGTTTTATTTTTTGATAGACCTTACGATAGGGATTTTGTGTTTGCTAAAAATGTAAAGCCAATTGTGATTCCTTTGCCTACAAGGCATCCGATGCTTTGGCATATTTATTTTGAAATTCTTTTACCAATTTATATTCGTTTATACAAAATAGATGTGTTTTTTTCGCCCGAGGGTTATGTTCCTACAAGGGTGAAAAGTCCAATGTTATGTACAATTCACGATATTAATTTTGAGCATGATAAAACCTATATTGGCAATAGGGTGTATCAAAGATATATGGAGTATTTCACGCCTCGTTTTGCTAAAAGTGCTAATGCGGTGCTTACGGTTTCGGAATTTAGTAAACAAGATATAGCAACAACCTACCAAATAGACGAAAACAAAATATTTAATGTTGAATCCTCGGCAAATGAGGATTATATAACTTATTCTAAGGAGGAGAATGAAAGAACAAGGGAAAGATATAGTAATTCTTGTCCTTATTTTTATTTTGTGGGTTCTTTGCAAAAAAGAAAAAATCTTACAAATCTATTTCGTGCTTTTGATTTGTTTAAGGACAAAACGCAATCTAATGTAAAGTTGCTAATAGTTGGTAGTAAGAAATGGTGGAAAGGGGAGATTGAGGATACGTTTAATGCAATGAGGTTTAGGAATGAGGTTGTATTTACGGGTAGATTGCCTTTGGAGGAGGTGAATCGTATTGCCTCGGCAAGTATTGGTTTGGTTTTTGTTTCGTTTTTTGAGGGTTTTGGCGTACCTCCCTTAGAGGCTTATCGTTCTTCAACCGCCGTGATTACGTCAAACACAAGTTCAATGCCCGAGATAGCGGGTGAGGGTGCGCTTTATGCTAATCCTTATGATGTAGAGAGTATTTGTGAGGCTATGATAAAACTTTACAAGCAACCTGCCTTAAGAGAAGATTTAATAAAAAAAGGACAAGAACAAGCTAAAAAATATAGTTGGGATAAAACAAGTGAATTAGTATGGAATGCAATAGAGAAAGTAGCGAAAAGATAAAAGAATTATATGCTCATTTTTTGAAATATCCAAGTGTTAGTACAGATAGTCGCAGTATTAAACAAGGGGATATATTCTTTGCTTTAAAAGGAGAAAACTTTGATGGAAACAAATTTGCATTTAAAGCTTTGGAATTAGGAGCTTCTCTTGTGGTTTGCGATGATGAGCAACTAAAACAAAGAGATGAGTTTTCAAAACTTGAAGATAAAATATTCTTTTCAAAAGATAGTTTGCAAACTCTTCAAAATCTTGCACAATATCACAGAAAACAACTCTCAACAACAATAATAGGAATAAGTGGTACAAACGGAAAAACAACCACTAAAGAACTTATTCATTGCGTGCTTGCTAAAAAGTTTAAAACACTTGCAACTAAAGGAAATTTAAACAATCACATAGGAGTACCCTTAACATTGCTTTCTATACCACAAGATACAGAAATTGCTATAGTTGAAATGGGAGCTAATCACCTTGGAGAAATAGGCTTTCTTTGCGAAATTGCACAACCCGATTTAGGAATATTAACTAATATTGGAACTGCACATATAGAAGGTTTTGGAAGTGTGGAAAATATAATAAAAACTAAAAAAGCTTTGTACGAATACGTTAAAACACATTCCAAAAAACACTCTCATATATTTGTAAACATAGATGATGAATTCTTAAAAGACGAAACCTACGATAAGAAAACTACATATTCATTAAAAACACAAGCTGATGTAAGTGCAAAGGCTACAACAGAAAACTCCTACGCTCAAATCACATACAACAATCAAACTATTACATCTTCACTTGTAGGGATTTATAATGCTTATAATATATTAGCCGCATTGTCAATAGGACAATATTTTGGAATAGAATTAGAACTAATAAAACAAGCTATAGAAGAATACAGCCCTTCAAACAATCGTTCTCAAGTTTTAAAAACAGAAAACAATACATTGATATTGGATTGTTACAATGCAAATCCATCATCATGCAAAGCAGCCATAGAGTCTTTTGCAACAACAGAGGCTGAAACAAAAATGGTATTTATGGGAGCTATGAAAGAACTTGGAGAGGTGTCAAAACAAGAACATCAAAATGTATATGATTTAATGCAATCAAAGGATTTTGAAAGGATTGTTTTGATTGGAGAGGAATATAGGAGTGTTTTAGAAGAGGGTAAAGTAGAGTGGTATGCTAATTCCGAGGAGTTTAAAGAAAATTTAATTGAAAATAGTATCAAGCTTTCTCAGAAAGAAGTTAAAGAGAAGAAAGAATACAATCCGTTTTA
>CALCUN010000010.1 GCA_937906975.1 uncultured Bacteroidales bacterium | reverse complement strand
TTACAACTATAATGTCGCAATATAAGGGCAGTAAAATATTCTGCCCTGCACTTAATAGATACGTAGAGTTTAATCAAACATCTATTAAAGAAACAGTTGCACACGCTTCAAAAAGATATGATTCAACGCTTCTTGTAATGAATTTAACAAATGCTATTCAAACAGCACAATTTGAAAGGAGCGATATTCCTAAAAGTAAGAACCAAAAGAAAGAAAAATTTAAAATAATACATATTTTAAAAGGACGTTTAAAGAACACAGGTTCATATAAACTAAGTATTGGAGAAAAGAGCAGTAAACGAATATTTCATTACTGTATAACAGAAAACAAAAAAAGCAAAAAATAAATCCGTCCCAACGTTTTCAGGTCTTCATTATTATTTGCTTTTCGTTTGCAAAGATACAAATAAAAATAAAAAAAGAGTGAAAAAATCACTCTTTTTTTATTTTCTTCTTTATATACAGTAAGAAAAACAACAGAATAAAACACATTAAAAACGCTAAAAAAGTCTTTGTTTTTTTTGGATTTTCCTTTGCTTTTTCTTTCTCAATCTTTGCTTTTTCTTTCTCAATCTTTGCTTTTTCTTTCTTAATCTTTGCTTTTTCTTTCTTAATCTTTGCTTTTTCTTCTTCACCCTTTGTATTTATTGTATCTCTTACAATTATCGGTTTTGTTTCTACTCTAAGGCGTAATTTTGCATCTTTTACAATAGCATCAACTCTTAGAGTATCAGTTTCAAAGAAAAAAATAGTATCACTCTTAACATCAAAGCAAGTATCTATTTTATGCGTTGGAACAATCTTTATTCTCTCCTGCGGAACATATTTCGGACTGCAACAACTTGTTAATGTTAATACGATACTTACAATCACGCCTGTAACAAGTATCTGTTTCAATTTTCTTTTCCAATTCATCAAGTCTATTTCTATTTTTTTCATTTTCAATTTCCGAGCGTTCACAACGTTTAACGAGTTCTTCGATAACTCCTTTCATCGTTGCACGGTTCGGAAGAATGAAATCAACTATTTTATTTAAAATATTCAACATAAATTTTTATTTTGAGGAAACATCAACCCAAACTAAATCATTACTTAGTTTAATGAAGTCTATTTTGGTTGCTCCGCTATATGCAATAGTATATCTTTCTTCACTCATACCGTCAGGCGAATGTGTAGCAGTAATATTTGTTTTGTAGGTTAATGGGAAATCGATTTTGAGAGAATTTGCGTAACCATACAAGAAAATACTGTACCTAATGCCTGTTGGCACGTTGGTTACATCGCCAAATATGTCAAGAATATAATTTGATGAGTCAGAATAGTTGGACAAATCCACGATAATATTTCTTGAATGAATGTAATCTCCATAAGTAGCGAATACCTTAGGAAAGATTGATTCACTACTATTATTGATTGCAACTTCACACGCTTCTACTTCTGCATTAGCTTGAACTAAGCTCCAAAAATCTAAGTTTATATTTTTCGGTAAGCGTTTTAGTATTTCAAGGATTAGATAGTAATTATTTCGAATCATATCTACTGCATTGAATATGTATTGTATATCGGCTCTTATCGGAACAGTAGGCGTATTCTCATCTTCTTGGTTTGGAATAATTTCTTCTGTTCCAAAGTCCCATTCAAAATAAGATAATTCTTTTTCAAAGACTTCTGATTCAATAGGAGTGTCAAGAACATATAAAGTATTAGTCTTGTCTGTTATTGCATTTTCTAAGTTTTCATCGCCTGATTGATATGCTCGCTTTCCGATTCTCTTAATTGCTTTATAATGTTTATCGGAAATAGTATAAATTTCATCTGCAACATCTCCAACACTACACAATTCACCGTCAGAAAATAATAAGTTATTATTACTATCTTTTATTGACTTAATAAAATCAAAAGAAAGATTGTAATCCATATAAGGTAAATACTCGCCATTTCTAAAACCACTATGTGATAAATTGATACATATATTATTGCCTTTTGCAACTATATAACCATTAGTAGCAGGAGTGTAAAGTCTATCAGCAGGCAAATCAAATTTAACAACTTCACTATCTATGCTTTCTGTAAAACCTAAGGAAGAATATTCGCCATTTAAGTAATATGTTTGTCCCCCTAACACCTTAGCATATTCACCATTAAAAGCATTGAATCCAACAGTCTTAATTGCTGACGGATTTAGCGAAATCAATTGACCAGCATTATAAGGATAAGTTTCATCTGGGAATAAAGACATAAATTCTTGTACGGTAAGAGTATGAGCATTTTTTGCTAATCTTGTGATATTAACACAAATCACATCATCAAATCTAATATCAACAATTGCATCTTCTGTTAAGGACATTCTTGCAAGGAAGAACCAAGCATTACTTCCTGTTGTTCCATTTATTTCAAATCTTACTCTCCTTCGATGCCATTTACCAATATCATTTTCGGTAAACTTCTGTAAATTATACCTGCCGACATTAAAGGAACAAGCAGTATGAGGTCTTATTGATACATAAGCGATAAAAGTATCACCAGTAGATTCAGAAGAAAAAATAGATTTGTACACAGTAACAGTCGTACCTGCTTTATAATCAAGCCGAACAAAATCGTAAAAAAGAGTTATAGAAGAATTATTGGAGGAGCTTGCTTTTTCAAATAAAATATTGCTTGATGAAAAATCAGCTATTTGATTCCAACAAAAACTATAACCCTTAATCTTCTGAATCTTGGCAAAACCATCTTTAACCGATAAGTCATTTGCTGTTGGCTGAAAAACAAAAATTTCTTCGTGGCTTTCATTTCTTCCCTCTAAATCTTCGGCAACGCTTTGCCAAGTTCCATTATGAAAAATATAGGAAATGCCATTAAGAGTAATTTTTCTTCCTTCGTAAGATTCAGAGACAGGAGGAAAACTATCTTTTTGGTCTATGATAATATTTTTAGCCTGATTTCCATTTAAGGAAATATCTGTTTTAAATTCTTGCATATCTTATTATTTTTTCTCCCAATAATTTATGTTAATATAACCATTGAAAGCTGTTTGCCAACTAATAGAAAAAATAGCACTGTTATTGCTAAATGTTACTTCGGGACTAACGAATACAGGAGATTCAACCCCATTAACCACTTCAAAAGCTTCTACACTATACCCAAATGTTTCTTCGGATATATCTGTAATAGTTGCAGATGCAGTCAAATTAGATGTAGTTACAGTAATAGTTTCTGTATTAAAACTTCCCTCTACTATAACTGTGCCACCTCCACCGTTATTTTGCGGAAAATACCATTGATAATCCATATTACTTTTTGTTTAGAATCATTAACACTAACAATATTATTCCAAGACAAATAAAAAATCTACCAAATCGTTTTTCTTTTGCAAGTTTAGTTTCTTTTTCAAAATCTACATTTTCTACACTTGGTATTTCAATAGGACGAAGTGCTGAAATAGGTTCTTGCACAACAATATCAGTAATTAAAGGAGTTGGAATTTCTGTAACACTTTCAACTTCTTCAATTACTTCTTCTTGTGGCTTGATTGTTAGTTCATCTTTTTTAATACCTACAACAGCCTTTTTTAAATTAGGTGCTTTTATCTGTGTTGTCATTATTGGTGCAACACCATTTATTGTTTTTTTAATTGCCATAACTATATCTGTTTTTCTTTAAATTTATATTCATAATTGGCACGATTAGCCCAAGTAAGAGAGTTTTTATAATTGATACCCTCTGCAAATAGCATTTTTGTAATACTGCCAACTCTTAGCATTCTTACAATCATACAATTTTGCTCGCCTAAATCTCCATTAGTTCCAGGCTCAAAATAACCCATAAAAAAGCCGTCTGCAAGTTCTTCTACTATATCAGGCTTATTATATGCTAATGTAGCATCTATATTATTTAAAAAACTCATTGTTTATCCTCCCAAAACATATATACAATAGCAACTGCAATAAGTACTACTGCTTTTTCGATTACTAATATTCTTACTCTATCTTTTGTCATAGTTTTATTTTTTATCTTTGTATAGTAAATAGATGTAATACCCTGCAATAATTGCGGTTATTACTCCTAAACTAATCAATGTATATTTCACAAATTCCCTACTCACGACTTTTTTTTTAGAATGTTTTGTGTTGTAGTATCGAATTTATTGTAGCAATATTGCTTAAATTCTCCTACTGTTATTTGTCCGTCTTTATTCAAGTCCACTCCTGGATTTTGACTTGCAATAAGTTTTGCCGATTGACTGCCTGATTTCAAAACCCAATCATCAGACTTGCCAAGTGCAACAGGGAAGAAAGTAGCTAAGTACAAATCAGGATATGAATTAAGTTTAGAAATATAAGGGCGATAGTACTTATAGACATAGTCTAATTGTTCAATATTAGACATATTTTTTAACGCACTTGTTGAAGTTCCTAAACTTTGAGCAGTTGCAGGCATAAACTGGATTAACCCAGTAGCACCAGTTGTTGAATTAACCGCTTTATGATTTAACTTACTCTCCTTAAACATTACTGCCATAAGCCACTCAGGAGCAATCATCAGTTTACGACTAATTTCTTCTACTTTATCTAAAAAGTAACTTCTATTTTCTTTAACGTATTCTTCAAAAAGCATACTACTTTATTTTTCTAATAATTAAAACGATAATTAAAGCAGTAACAACTGCAACTATTCCAAACTTGATTGCACTTTCTGCGTCAAGTCCTACTGTTACTTTTATTGGATTATCTCCTGCGATATATCCTTCTATTGCATCAATTAGTGTTCTTTCTTCCATATTCTTTAAATTTGGTATTGCCACATTACTTTATCATTGTATAATTGTTGTGATACTTCTTTTACTCCTAAAACATTATAGCAAACTGCTTCTGTTAATGGTCCAAAATCTCCGTCCACATTTAAACTTGCCGTTAATCCGTTGCGATTAGCATTAAGAAATCTTTGTAAATGTTTAACTTCTTCACTGTCGTACACTCCTTTTTTAAGAGGGAATTTTGTAGCTGGTGTGCGACTGCCTGAGCCTGATGAACTACCACTACTCAATTCAGAAGAATTGTTTTCGGTCGTTCTTGTTAATCTCTTAGCAATTGCTATTGCAATTACAACAAGCAATATCACTGCTATTACTATGTATATTTTCTTTTCTTTCATAATTTTATACTATTTCATTTCGATTCCGTAATTATTTCGCAAGAATATCTGCATATTACCTAAAAAAGTATCATCTAATTCTTCTCTAAAATGTTCTAACATTGTACCCATTGGAGAATCTATACCGTTAGTAATTTCTCTTTTGCCGTATTCTCTATTTAATTGGTTGTAATCATCTTGATTACGCAACTTTATAAGAATATTATAAATCGTTGTTTTATCAGTTCCCCACTGATTCATAGCATTAAAGATAGAGTTTGCAGAGGTCTCATACCAAGAATCTTCATAAGTAAGCCTACTTAATTCAACAGGATTTTCTCTATTAGTTTCAATTCTCTCAACTATTGAAGATACACCACCTTTTATTTTAGTCCACAACCAATATACAAGAATAATACCAAGCACGAGCAATACAGCATATACTATTGCTTTACTTGGATTTTTAGTTAAGTCTGTTACAAATTTGTCTATATTCATCACATATTTAATTTTAATTGTTTAGGTATCTTAACTGTTTTGCCTTTCATAACATCTGCAAACATATCGACTAATCTTTTCCACATAGGGAATAAGTCAAACATAACTTTATCTGTCATATACACATTAGGATTTTGTCTATACGTTTCTAAATCTTTTGCAAGATATTTACGACTATTTGTAATTCTTAAATGATAATAAGAATAATAAGCAACAAACTGTTCACTCATTCTTGCAAAACATTCTGACGGACTTGCCCAATATGCTTTTTTAGTTTTTACTTTAAGAAAATCAGGATTGTACTTATATTGAAGCTCATAATAATTTATCATAAGCATTGATATTTGAGAACGAATAGGATATTTTGTTATTGGAAAATTTGAATCCCAAGTATCCGACAAGAAATTTGCTTTTTCAATAGGCTCTATGTATCTACCAATAAAATAATCTAAGGCGTGGAAATATTCGTGAGCGAATGAAGAAGTATCACTTAGTTTTTTAGAGTCTTTATCCCTATATTTTCGCACTGAAATAAACATAGTGTTAGGCTCAAAATGTGCTAAGGCTCCTTTTACTCCACGACTACCAAAGGCAAAATTTAAATGTTTGTCAAGACCAAAATTATTTGCTTTTGAGAATAAAGGATTGAAAATTTTTTCTAATCCAATACACAAGTCTATTAAAATTTGGGTTCTTTCTTTTTGATTACTCCAATTACCAAATTCAAGCAGATTGAATTTATATTTTTTAGTTAAGATTTCAAAAACATCATAGTCTGTCAAACCACCTCTTTTATTCCACCACTTTGACAAAGCAGAAGAATTACTTGTGGAAGAACTCCTAATTACATTACCTTTTCTTTGCATTTTATTTTAATCTAAGTTGTTTTTTTATTTCTTTGATGCGTTCTTTTCTACTTAAAGTAGAATCCTTTGATTTTTCGTTTTTTTTCTTTGATTTTTCAGTTTTTTTCTTTGTTTTATTTCCTGATTTTGCAACTTTTTCAACTTTTTTGCAAAGAGGTTTTTTTATTTTAATTGCCATATTCTTGTAATTTTACAAACAGCACAAAAATAACGACTTATAAAAAATAAAAATGCTCATTATGTGCGATAATGTACGTTAATGCACGATAATGAGCCAAAAACTAATAACAATAAAAAAATAAAAGACTATGTGTTATGCAAAATGTTCTAATATAATCTTAACTTCGTGAGGTGTTAAGAGTTTTCTATTACTCTTAAAATCTATCCCCTCTATATCTTCAAGCCAAGCACGGAGAGTCCTTTTATCAATTTCCAAGAAATTGGCAATCTCATAAAGATAACGAGCTTTTGAAGATAATTCTTCGGCAGTAATTGTTTTCATAATGGTATTATTTCGTAATAGTAAGGATTCTTTTTAATTGCTTTTTTTATTCGTTTCATTGCTTTTTCTACCTTGTCTAAAACATCATTATCTTTTAAGATGCGTTCTCTTTCGTGGTCTATTCCGCTTGTTGTGTTTTTTAGCAATAGAGTAGGATTATACGAGAAAATAGACAAAGGCAGATTTCTAAAAGAGTGTGCAGAAAAAAGAATATCACACATTAACTGTTTTCTTTTAATCATTAACACGTTAAAAAATTTAGGTGGTTTAGAACCTAAATAACCTCCACAGTCATCAAAAACAATAAGTCCGTTAAAGAATTTCTCTGATATTCTCTTTATTGTGCTGTCTTCTTCTCCTGGTATAAGTATAAGTTTTCTTGCTCCTGACTCCCAATTGTTAAATGTTATAAGTTCAGGAACATTAAGCCATTCGTTTTCGTGCATTGTAACTATTAAAACTTTTCCGCTATTATTCAATTCATTTTGAACAAATTGATTAGCAAGAAATGTTTTGCCTGTTCCATTAGTACCTAAAATACAAAGAAGTTTAACTATTCTTGGCATTGTAGTCTTTTTTGCTTGATTTCTTTTCTTTCGTTTACTGCCATTATAATTTTTGGAGTAAAGATTATTGCAGTTGTCATCAAAAGCATAGAACTTGGAGACGCTTTATATTCGGTGTTTTTTAGATATACTTCCCAAGCTTCTATTAGTCTTTGACTTTCTTCGTCATCAAGAGCATACTTGTCTTTATTGTCGGTTTTTGTGTATGCAACTGCTAAACGAACTGCGAGAAAATTCATTAAAGAAACAATTAAATTCGGTAAACCTTGCATATCACTAAGATTTATTTCTGAACTTGTTTTTATTTCTTCTTCTTTTTCTTCTTCTGTTGTATCTGAAATAGGAGAAAAGATTTCTTCAACTTCTTCATCTGTTGGTTCTTCTTCGGGTAAAAGAACTGTTTTCGGTGGTTCTTGTTGCAATTTTTCTTCTCCTAACTCTTGCATTAAGTCCTCAATAGTCGGTGCTTTATCTTGTGCCATAATCTATTTTTTTGTTAAAGCTTGTGTTATTAACTCTATAAGTTGTTCGTAACGATATGTTTCTACAACTCCTAATTGTTTATTTTGCGAGCGAGAAAAAACAACAATTTGTAGAAATAAATCATCATCATTTGACAGAAGAACTAATCTAAGTTCTTCATCAGATTCTACCTGATATTTGCTTTTTGCTGAATTGATTATTTCAAGAATCCTGTCTTTTGTGGCAGGATTCTTTGCTAAATCAATAATCTTAGGCAAAAACATTGCTATTAGAGCTTTATTCATTATTGTGATTTTGTTTTTGTTCTTCTACTTGTTTTTGGATTTCTTTAAGTCTAAAATATCCTGGTGTTTTAAAGAAATAAATACTTCCTTTTACAGCGTATTCAGTAAACATATACTTTAACAATTCTGCTTCGTTAAAGTTCTTACCTGTTTCTTGATTGAATTTTTCTAAACAATACTTCAACACTGCAAAATCAAAGTCTTCAAATTGTAATGTTACAGAATTAGGAATATCGGTTTTTGGCTGATTTTCCTGTAATTCTTGAATTTGTGCTTTAAACTGTTCTCTTTGTTCATCAAACTTTACACAATCCTCTGTAAGTGCTTTTATTTTTAAGTCTTTTTCTTTGACTTTTTCTTCTAAATCATAGTTTTCTTGATGCAGAGAATTGTTTTCTGTTTTCAAAGACTCTAATTCTTCTTGTAATGTTATGATTTCTTCACTTTGATTATCTTTTTCCTCGTTTATATCAGGATTTAAAGATTTTTCAAAGAGACTACTTACATATTCGCTTACAGATTGATTGTTTTCTTCTGCTTTTGTCTTTACACTGTTGTAAAGCTCCTCTTCAATTTTGGGGATTGTAATTGATTTTTTCATATTTATTTGGTTTTTATTTTATTTATTTCTTTAAATATTCTTTTTTG
>CALCUN010000009.1 GCA_937906975.1 uncultured Bacteroidales bacterium | reverse complement strand
GTAATCAAAACATCTTCCAGCCTCTATTTGTATCTTTGGTAGTATTCTTACAATCTTGCTATATATATCAACAATCTCGTTTTCGCTTGCAGTTGATATAAAATCAAAAAGGGTAGTATTGCCCAAGTCTTCTAAAAGATATATATCATTTTCTTCATCTACTGCAATTATTGCAGGCACATTTATGCCTGATTGTTTTAATTGCTTTGCAAAATCAATAAAGGCAATATTTTCTTTTTTGTCGCTATTGTAAGCTGCTAAAACTTTAACAACCTCTGTTGAGCATCTGAAATATTTACGAGAAGAGCCATGTGCAGCAATTTCACAAATGCTGTTAGGTTCTACTCCAAATGTTTTTTTGAATAATAGTTTAATATTCTCCTTCATCTATAAAACAATCTGCTATTTTAAAATCTAAGGGTGTAGTTATTTTTATGTTTTTTCTATTTCCTTCAACTATATGTATCTTCTCTCCCAATGCTTCTACTACAGAGGCATCGTCAGTAAAAGAAAGTTGGTATGGGGTTTCGTATGCTTTTTTAAGAATGTCGTATTTGAAACATTGAGGTGTTTGAACCAAATAAACTTCATCACGATTGACAGCATTGTCTTTGTATCTTACCGATTCAATGCTTTTGCAAGCACAGACTACTGCTCCAAATTCTTCAGCCGCCGAGAAACAATTATCAAATATTTCTTTGTTTACAAAGCATCTAACTCCATCATGCACTGCAACTAAGTCTATATTTTCTTTCTCCAAGGCTTTTATTCCAGACAAGACAGAAAAAAATCTTTCCTTACCTGCTTCTGCCAATTTGTGCTTTATCTTACAATCGTAATCCTCGCACATTTTGTTCCAAAACTCAAACATTTCTTTGGCAATCACCAAAATAATCTTTGCATCAGGCACAACTCTTTCCACGCTCTCCAAAGTCCTAATCAAAATAGGCTTAGAGCGTAAGAGATGATATTGCTTTGGCAAATCACCTCCCATTCTTTTCCCAACACCTCCAGCAACAATTATGACTGCCTTAGATGATGAGCATTGCATCTCCGTAAGTCAAGAATTTATATTCCTTTTCAATGGCATATTTGTACGCTTCCATAATCAAATCATAGCCACCGAAAGCAGAAACCATCATCAACATAGAAGACAATGGCGGATGAAAATTAGTTATCATCGCATCTGCAATTGCAAAATCATGATGAGGGAAAATGAACTTATTGGTCCAACCACTATAAACTTTAACTCTATTTCCTGTGATAGCAGCAGTTTCCACCGCTCTCATAGTAGTAGTACCAACAATACATACCTTATTTGATTTTTCCTTAGTCTTGTTAATTAACGCAGCGTTATTTTCATCAATCAACATTTGCTCCGAATCCATTTTGTGCTTAGTAAGGTCTTCCACCTCAATAGCTCTGAAATTACCCAAGCCACTATGCAAAGTAACAAAGGCAGAATCAATACCCTTAATCTCCATTCTCTTCAACAACTCTCTTGAAAAATGGAATCCAGCTGTAGGAGCAACCACCGCCCCTTCATTTCTAGCATATATTGTTTGATAACGAAACTCGTCCTCAGGCAACAAACCACGCATTCTCAACAAATCATCAGGCAAAGGCGTATGTCCCAATTTCTTTAACAAGTTATGAAACTCATCATTATTACCATCAAACAAGAATCTCAACGTTCTACCTCTTGAAGTAGTGTTGTCAATCACCTCAGCAACCAACTCATCATTTTCGCCAAAGTACAACTTATTACCAATACGGATTTTTCTTGCAGGATCTACCAAAATATCCCACAAACGAGTGCTTTCGTTAATCTCTCTCAAAAGAAAAACCTCAATTCTTGCGTTAGTCTTTTCCTTTGTACCATACAAACGAGCAGGGAAAACCTTTGTATCGTTGAAAACAAACAAATCCCCATCATCAAAATAATCTAAAACATTTTTGAAAATCTTATCCTCAATCTGTCCTGTACGTCTATTGACCACCAATAAACGAGATTCATCTCTTTGTTTTGCAGGAACTTCCGCTATAAGCTCTTTCGGTAAATTGTATTTAAACTGAGAAAGTTTCATAACAAGATATTTATTTACTGATTTGAAAAACTGCAAATTTACAACAATGCACGCAATAAACAATACTTTTTCTTAAAAAAAGTAACTCTTACTTTAATTTATTCAATATAAAACCTCTAATTTCTAACCGCAAATTTTGAAAACACAAACCCTTAACCAATCTACACAAAATCAGCATCTTAACTTTAAGACCTTGACTTTGTAAATTTTTCCTTTGCTTTTTTAATTTTTTTCTTAGCTTTTTTGAATTTTTTCTTAGCTTTTTTTGATTTTTTCTTAGGATTTTTTTTCAAAGACTTTGTTTCCGTTTTTTATCCTCCGTTGGTAAAGTTTTATCCTCGGAGGATAATTTGTTACCATCGGAGAGTAATAGTGTTACGATCGGAGCAAAATTTTCTGAAACAAAGCAAAGGCTTTTTTTGTCGTTACTAAAAATTTGTCTTAACTTTGTCGGCTGAAATTTTATTGACATAAAAAAGCGTTTTTGCTTATTTTTGGTGTCTTGAAATCTGGACAATTTCAAAAAATTACACCATTAAAATAAGGAAAGTACGCTCACGAGTATATCGTGGGCTTTTCTTATTTGGTGTAATAGGTAGTCCAGAACCTCAAGATACGGTAAGACTAAGTCCACGTCTTTTTTAATGTCTTTTTGTTTAGGAAATAATTTAATTACAAACATAAAAACAAGAAGAAATGAAAAGATTATTATTCTTTATTTGCACCCTACTTTGTGCAAACGTGCTTTTCGCACAAGGTTTTTCTGAGGGAGGTTTGGGATACGTGATAACAGGAGCAGGAGAAGTGGTAGTAGTTGATGCTGATGAGTCAATTACTACCGCAAATATTCCTTCAAGCGTAACTAAGACTTGGAAACATTATAGTAGTTCTTGTGTTTGTTATATTACAGATTCAGTAAGAACGTATTCTGTTACTTCTATTGACAGTGCTGCGTTCGATGATTGCTATAGTTTAACTTCTGTTACTATTCCAAACAGTGTTACTTCTATTGGACGTACTGCGTTCGCTCATTGCAGTAGTTTAACATCTGTTACTATTCCTAATAGTGTTACTTCTATTGGAGTTTATGCGTTCTCTGGTTGCAGTAGTTTAACTTCTATTACTATTCCTAATAGTGTTACTTCTATTAATGATGGTACGTTCTATGGGTGCAGTAGTTTAACTTCTGTTACTATTCCTAATAGTGTTACTTCTATTGGATATATAGCGTTCTATAATTGTCTTAGTTTAACTTCTGTTACTATTGGTAATAGCGTTACTTCTATTGGAGAGGCTGCGTTCTATAATTGTCTTAGTTTAACTTCTGTTACTATTGGTAATAGTGTTACTTCTATTGGAAATGGTGCGTTCGAGAATTGCAGTAGTTTAACTTCTGTTAATATTGGTGATAGCGTTACTTCTATTGGAGAAGAAGCATTCTATCGTTGCAGTAGTTTAACTTCTGTTACTATTGGTAATAGCGTTACTTCTATTGGAGTTGCTGCGTTCAGAGAGTGCAGTAGTTTAACTTCTGTTACTATTGGTAATAGCGTTACTTCTATTGGAGGTGGGGCGTTCAGATATTGCAGTAGTTTAACTTCTGTTACTATTGGTAATAGCGTTACTTCTATTGGAGTT
>CALCUN010000008.1 GCA_937906975.1 uncultured Bacteroidales bacterium | reverse complement strand
AGAAAGAGGCTACGATACAACAGCATTATATTTTGTTCCTCAATAGAGAGAAAAAGCAACTTATGTTTTTAACAACAAAAAAGCGTGCAAGAAATCTTCTCTCGAAGCCCTTGCACGCTTTTTTAATAAAAATATTATCTTTCTAAGCGTTGTATTCCTTATTAAACGTTTCTACATCTTTTTCTAAATCAAGACGTGGCAAAGTTTTGAAAACTTTGTAAATGTCTCATTATTAAAATATATAAACCATTAAGATTGAAACGAAATATTTTTTACTCCACCTCTTTCAAGAATTTTATGACATCTTTAATTTGTGTTTCAAAATTCAATTCTTCTTGCGATAAACCAATACAATTTCTACTCATATTCCTATAAGTAACAGCATCCATATCCCTAAACTTAATTATATTTTCTTTCAACGCTTTATAATCTCCTGCTTTTGAAACGAACCCTATGTTATTATCCATAATAAATTTTGCAGGCTCACCATCCCCACAAAACAATATAGGCAATCCCATTGGTAAAATATCATAAATTTTACTTGGAAACGCTCCATAAATTCTTACACATAAAGGAACTATTGCCACATCAACAAAAGAATAAATTTCATTCATTTTTTCTTTTGGAATAGATCCGTGCACAAAAACATTTGCATTCGGATTATTTTTTGAAAATTCTAACAATTTATCATACTGATTTCCCATTCCATAAATATGGAATTCAACATTTAAAGAACTAAAATCAATTTTTTGTACAATTTCATATACATTCTGAGCGACACCTAACATTCCAGCAAACACAAGTTTTAATGTTTTATGTTTTTGTCTATCAGGCATAATAGAATAGTTGCTGTCTTTTTGTAAATTTCTATACAAAAACAACGACTTATTTGAGAATTTACTATGTATATGTTCAAGTATTTCTTTTGATTGTCCTAAAATTGCATCTGATTTTACATACAAAAATTTTTCACATTTAAGCATCACCTTATGAGCTAAACTTCCGGCTCTCATAGCTCCCATATCAACAGCTGTTGAAGGCCAAATATCAGATACGTTCAAAACACACTTCCTTTTATATACATATCTAAATAATATCAAGGAAGATACTGCTGCAAATAATGTAGGGGTTTGGATTATCACTCTATCATAAGATTTACATTTTTTAACTCTAAAAGCGAATAACCAAATCATTACAGCAAAAGACATCATATTAATAGCCCTTTTTACAGGACTTGGAGAAATTGTAGCATAAGTCCAATATCTATAAATATTACTATTATCTATATTTTCAGACACAGAAATTCGTCCTTTGTAGCCTTCAAATATTTCCCCTTTTGGATAATTTGGCAAACTTGTTAACACATCAACATCGTTGCCAAACGTTTTTAATCCATCAAGCATATTTTTTAAACGAGTTGGTGCTGCGCCAACTTCAGGAAAAAATCTTTCAGAGACAATTAAAATCCTCATAACTATATTTTAAGTATACTATAAATCAACTCAGATTCAAAATATAATTTTGCTACCTTTATAGGTTTAAATTTATTATATTCTTCAGAAATAGTATTTTCCACAATTTCTATTTTACTAACCCCAATAATATTTATCTCTGCTAATGTTGTTATAAGTTTATTTTCAACCACATTAACATCAATATCTGGAGCAAAATGAATGTAACTGATAGCTTCTGTCTTATATTTCACTAAATCTTTGATAATAAATTCATCTTCTCTTATTTCAAAAGAACGCTCTATGTCACCATATTTAGAATATCCATTATGAATAGCTATTATATTATCACGACAATCTTTTATCAACTTAACTTTTGCTCTTCGTCCCACTCGAAATCCTCCCCATACCTCACTAGAATTGAGATTATCAATAACAACTACATTATGAGCAACAGAACTACGCTCATATTGGCGCCGTTTTGTTTTATTATAAGTTGATATACCTGTATCAACAACAAATGGCATTCCGTTGATACGCAATTCGTAATTAAAAGTATCTGCGTGAGAATGACCTGGTTGATACGAGGCCATAATGTTACCAACGTCTATAGTCGCTTCAAAACAATTATTTTGCATTCGTCTATAACCAGAATACGACAAATTGATAGATTCCCATTCAATATTAAGACGTTTCGCATAATTAAACACATCATTTATAGATGGAGCAATGCCTATAGCTGCATCATTAAATAGAGGGAAAGAATAATCTATATATTTTATAGAATCTAAGTGACCTAGCATTAACTTAGCCTTTTGATACAAGAAATCATTTATCCTATCTTGACCAACAAAACATATATTATTGAAAGAAAAATTATAACAATCCAACAACCTTTCCAACAATATTATATGATACATAACAGATTGTTCATAATGTGCACCATCTTTTAGAATTTGTTCATTTAATTCTCTTCTCAATAACTTTGTTGAAAGTTTGTATATTTTTTCATTGCGAAAAAATATAGCTCCAATAAATAGCGAATAAACATCCTCAAGCAGATGGTTAGCCAATAGGTGATATTCAAGCTTCTTAATCAGTAATTGATATTGCGAGTACAACGAATTACACCATTCTGTGCGTTTCTCGGTAGGGATATCATCCCAATATTTAGTGATAAATTTAATCCAATTTATAGCACGCAAAGCTATCGGGTATGGATCTTGACCAACCGAGTTAGATGGCAAATTAGATATAAAATAATCAATCCATTCAGTTCCAATTTCATATGGCATATTAGGCTGATTAATCCAATCCATATAATTGAGGTTATAAGCCCAAAGCATACCCTTTGAGGTATCGGTCCACCCCCTGAAATCGTCGGTTATATTTAAAAAATTCAGCTTTTCACCCTCACAACAGAGATACCTATCCACCCCTTTCGTCACATTACAACGCACAACTGCATTTGTCACCCGATGCGCAACAAATTTAGGCTTCAGCAACCTATATCGCACCTGATAACAAACCTGACGCAATCGCAAATGACGCAAAGTATGTATAAGAAGTTTGAGGTTCATAATTATTTAATTTCAATCCATTTGCCCTCTTTCAAAGATTGAATAGCAGCAAACGAAGCTCGAGTAGTATTTACGATACTTTCAAAAGGAATCAAAGCTGTGCCTCCCTTTTGGATGCGTTCATTAATAGTTGCAAATTGCATTTTCTGTCCTTTATCCATTGTTCCCGACATTTTAGAAAAACCTTTAACACCAAAACCTGTTAATTTACGCCAATTATCAAGAACAAAAACTTTTTCTTGAGCAAACACCTCAACACGCTCTTTAGCATAAGATTTTGAACCATTTGCAAAATAATTAATTACAGCATTTGTTCCATTTGCATATTTCAACAATATAGTTGCATTGTCTGTATTTTCCTCTGGATTTTCACCCATCGCATTCATACATACTGCGACTACCTCACTATCTGCAATATAAGAACACAAATCAATAAAGTGACACGCCTCACCAATAATACGACCACCCCCAACTTCCAAATCATGCACCCACACATCTGCAGGAATAAAACCGGCATTCATAGTTGCCACAATATTTTTGGGTCCGTTACCAACTAATTGTTTTAACTTTATTGCAAAAGGAGAAAATCTACGATTAAAACCAACATTCACAGTAACACCTTCATTCACCCCTTTGTAAGTATTAATAATCTCATCCAATTCTTCTTCATTTAAACACAAAGGTTTTTCGACAAAAACACTCTTATTAGCTTTTAATGTTTCTAAAACCATTTTAGCATGCAAATTATGGCGAGTTGTCACAATTACCAAATCTACCTCGTCATCTTTCAATATTTCATGATAATCAGATGTAGCACATTCAGCATTAGCTTTTTTAGCCAAAATTTTAGCATTCAAGCCACCAGCACTTGCAATATATTTAATCTTTGCTTGCGCCTTATTCAAACAAGGCACAACCATTGATGAGGTATAATTACCAGCACCAATAATACCAATTTTTCCTCTACCGGCAACAAAACTTTTACCCTCAACAGCAACCACACTATCCATTTTTTGCTCCTCTGGAAATTTAATAATCGAGGCTATTGAACCTTGTTTGCGCATATCTCCATAAATTTCAAGATAATCCTTCAAATCTACAGACTCTGTAATTAGCGATTTCACATCCAATCCACCAGCCGCAATAGTATTCAAGATAGTTTCAAAGTTGCGTTTTTCAGTCCAACGCACATAAGCCAATGGATAGTCATGCCCTTTATTTTCATATTCCTCATCATAGCGACCAGCACCATAAGAACAAGAAACTTGGAAAGTCAACTCTTTCTTATAAAAATCATCACGACGCATATTTAAACCTATCACACCCACCAAAATTATACGACCTCTTTTTCTTGACATTTCACACGCTTGATGAATAATTTCATCAGACTTATTCGAAGCCGTAATAATCACACCATCAGCACCAATACCATTAGTAAACTCCTCAACAAATTTCACTGGGTCAACACCTTTAGCAGGATTAATAGCCACAACACCTTTAGACGCAGCCATATCCACCTTTTGTTGGTCAAAATCAATACCAATAATATTGCACCCATTAGCTTTAAGCAATTGAGCTACTACCAAGCCAATTAAACCTAAACCAGTTACCACAATAGTTTCACCAAGTTGAGGATTTAACAAACGGATACCTTGCAAACCTATAGATCCAATCACAGTAAAAGCAGCCTCATCATCAGTCACATTATCTGGAATTTTAGCAACTAAATTTTTAGGCACACAAACAAACTCAGCATGATTACCATTAGAAGCAACACGGTCACCCACAACAAATTCAGTTACACCTTTACCCACTGCAACAACACGACCTACATTACAATATCCAAGAGGCAGAGGTTGACCTAATTTATTAAACACAGCTTCAAGTGTTGGTTGAATACCATCTGTTTTCAATTTATCCAACACTTGTTTCACTTTATCAGGTTGTTGACGAGCCTTGTCGATAAGGTTAGCTTTACCAAATTCAACTAACATACGCTCAGTACCTAACGACACCAAAGTACGAGTTGTTTTAATCAACACACAACCCGTTTTCACTTGAGGAACAGGAACTTCCTCTAATATTGTTGCACCCGACTTAAGATCTTGAATTATTTGTTTCATATGTAAAAATTTATTGTCTTATACGCTTATCTAACCCGAAAAAAGAATATATTCTAATTCCTAATTTAAATGCCCAACTATTATTCCGATATTTCTTATAAACTTTAGGCATATCATGATAACTCATTAGTTCTTCTTCTGATATTTCTAATTTTTGAGCAACTTGTCTAAATAAATCCATAGATTCATCTTCTGTCAATGGCGGATTTTTAAGGATTTCCAAAGCCTCATCACGAGTCATTTGACCTGTAGTTACAAGACTTGACAACTGAGCTTTTCGTATATCATAACCAAAACGAGTAGGCAACCACCATCCTTCTATAAATTTAGTCAACAAATCCTCAAAATGTTTTTGTTTATACGCCTCATAACCATACTCACGTTGCAAAATATCAATCATCTCGTTTTTAGTAAAAGGTACATAATTTAAGAGTGTTAAAGTTTTAACACCTTTTACATATGGCAACCAAAATTTATGCTTAAACCCTGATGTATATACATAGTTTTTTGTCTTATATCCACCATTTTTTCTTAATACATCTTTTATATACGTCTTATCACCACTAGGACCAGCCCCATCATTCCATGATGATGGATTTGCAACTATTTCAGTTGAAATATTATAACCATTAAGAATATATTTAATATCTAATTTTTCAGCAAATCTATCCACCTGAGCAATAAAAGCATGATCTTGTGGTGCATCTAATCCAGCATGACCTGCCTTAAAAAAAGCTAACTGCATTTGACGCATATCTTCCCAATCCACTTTTTCAACATGCAAATCAACACCAAGTTTATTGCAAATTTTACTAATATTTTCCAAAGCTACAGGTAAATTCCATCCTGCATCAACATGAAAAACAAAAGGTCTCAAACCCCATTCTTTTACAGCTAAATGCAGTAAATAACTGCTATCTAAACCTCCACTTAAACCAATAAGACAATCATACTTTTTATCCTTCCCGGCAGCCTTTATCTCAGCTAAAATTTTATTTAATTCAGCCTCATGCCCTTTGCCATAATTCCACCATTTCACAATTCTCTCCTCATATTCATTACAACGATTACAAACACCCTTATCATCAAAAACAATATTCTTATCCGTTGTATCCATCACACAATGTGAACATACTTGCAAATTTTTATTCACCATAATTATAACTTATATTTTATTTACACATATTTTATTTCTCACTCTATAGCTCTTTTAGCTATTTTATCAAAAGAAAACACACTCATTCCCTTTTCTTCTGCCACTTTACACATACTATCATAATTATCTATAGTTTCTTTTATGGCATTCTTTATTACTAATTCTGTCCTTTCTTTTAAAAACACACAATTACCACCAAGATCAACATGAGTCATTCCTTCAATATATCTAAAAATACAAGGTTTACCCTGCCCTACTGCCTGTTCCCATAAAACAGAATGTGCCGTAGGAAATATTACAATATCAGCTGCTTCAAAATAATTATACGATTCGCTACTTTTAATCCAACCAACATACTGAATTATATCATCATCACACAGACTATTAAATTCTTTTTTAAACCCACTTTCTTCCGTTACAGAACCAAATATAAGCATCTTAATTTTTACCACCTCTTTCAAATCAACAACAGCACGCATAACATTTAAAACATCTCTTTTCTTAATATCAAATTTTCCACCTGTAACTAATAATATTTCATCATCTGCTACTTTAAATTTTCTTCTCAATAACTCCCTTTGATTTGTTTTCTTCGCCAACTGAACACAATTATCATCTGCCCCCATAACTAGTAACTCAGTTTTTGACTGTGGAGTACCATAAAAATCTGTAAAAAATTTCACTCTAGCTGGTAATGTCCCATAAAATTTTATCACATAAGGCTCTATTAATTGCACACAATATTTATAAAAAAATTTATGAAGAATATATTTTGAAATAAAATTCTTTGCACTATTGCCAAAATCAGCATGTCCATCAACATAAACTTTGACATTAGAATTCTTTTTTAAATATTTTACTATATCCGAAACTCCCATAAACTGTATATCATGTAAAAATATACAATCTGGCTTAAATTTACAAAGCTCACCATAAACACCAATATAATATCTCAATTTTGTTGCAACTTTATGAGGCAACCAATTAACATAAGGAATTCTATGCACCTCTATATCATCTTCATTCCTATATTCTTTTGGTTCAACATAACCTAATTTTAAATTATCAACATAAGTCTCAGTTGAAGCTAATATCATAACTTCATGACCCTGTAATTTATGCATTCTAGGCAAAATGTTTTCTTGATAACCATAGTTATCAATATAAAATGCCGCCAAACAACAATGTAATATTTTCATAAAGAATTTATTTTTTCGAGGAAACGAATAGGGTCTTTTATAAATAGAGCTAACTCTTTTAGTTTAGAATCAGATAAATTCCACCACTCAGATTTTAAAAGTCCTTGAATAATTTCTTCATCAAATCTCATTCTAACAATTTTAGCTGGATTCCCAGCCACAATAGCATAGGGCGGTACATCTTTGGTAACAACAGATCCTGCGCCGACAACAGCACCTGTTCCAATTTTCACTCCTTGTATAATTTTCACTCCAGTCCCTATCCACACATCATTACCAATAAAAGTGTGTTTATCCGGTATCCTATCAAATTTAGAATATCTGAACTTTTTAAAATCCCCACTATTATAAAACATTGGTGAAGTTGATACCCATTCCATTGGATGCCGCGCTCCTCCAATTTTAATATCATCTGCTAAGGAACAAAAAGCCCCAATACTTGTATTTATAATTTGACAATCATATCCACAAAAAGAATATCGTCCCATAGAACTATTTATGAAATCAGTACCAGACTCTATTTTTGATGTAAAATCAATTTTTGAATTTTTAATTGATTTACCCCTTAATTTTTTAAAAATTTTACTCCATAAATAATTTATCATATAACAATTTTTTACTTTTTTTTTTACAATCTTCCGTCAATAATATTTCTATCTAATATTCCCTTTACATCATAAACTACTCCATTTTCGTTCAATAATGAAGGTATATCTATTTCTAAAAATTCTTTGTGTGCTACGCCAAGTATTATTGCATCGTATTTTTTTGTCACATCAAGTGTGTTTGAGATTTCTATTTGGTATTCGTGTTGCACTTCTGCTTTGTCTGCCCAAGGATCGTATATTGTTATGTTATTTGTGTATTCTGATAATGTTGTATAAATATCTACTATTTTTGTATTGCGTATATCTGGACAATTTTCTTTAAAGGTTATTCCTAAAAGCAGAATGTTAGCGTCTTTTACTAATACTCCTTTTTTGTTCATTAGTTTGATTACTTGGTGTGCTACATACTCACCCATGCCATCGTTTAGTCTGCGAGCTGAACTCATTACTCGTGGTAATACTCCATAGACTTGGGCTTTTTGTATCAAATAATAAGGATCTACGCTTATGCAGTGTCCTCCGACTAAGCCTGGGCTTAGTTTTATAAAGTTCCACTTTGATGCGGCTGCTTCTATTACGTCGTGTGTGTCTATGTCCATTGCATTGAAGATTTTTGCTAATTCGTTCATGAATGCTATGTTCACATCTCGCTGACTATTCTCAATAATCTTCGATGCTTCTGCTACTTTTATGGTTGGGGCTTTGTGTGTACCGTTTATTAGTACGCTATTATATACGTTGTCTACTATGTCTGCTATTTCTGGTGTGGAACCTGAGGTTACTTTTTTGATTTTTTCTACTGTGTGTTCTTTGTCGCCTGGGTTTATTCTTTCTGGTGAGTAGCCTGCATAGAAGTCTTTATTGAATATTAGGCCTGATACTTGTTCTACTACGGGTAGGCATTCTTCTTCTGTAACTCCTGGGTAGACTGTGGATTCATAGACTACTATGTCGCCTTTTTTGATTACTTGTCCTACGGTTTGGCTGGCTCCTATTAAGGGACGTAGGTCTGGGCGATTGTTTTCGTCTACTGGGGTTGGCACTGCTACTACATAGAAGTTGCTTTCTTTTATTTCTTCTATGTTTGTGGTGCAACGCAATCCGTGTTTTTCTATGGCTTCTTGTAATAATTCGTCTGATACTTCAAGGGTAGTGTCTTTGCCTGCGTTTAGGGCGTCTACTCTTGCTTGGTTTTTATCGAAGCCTATGGTTTTAAATTTTGTAGAAAACAATCTGGCTAAGGGCAAACCCACATAACCAAGACCGATTACGCATATCTTTATCTCTTGCATATAATATTTATTTTTCAATATATTAAATTTACCTTAACCATTTAACAATTCTACCACAAGCTAAACCATCTCCATAAGGGTTTACGGCTTTGCTCATAGTATCATAATATTCTTTATTTTCTAATAGCATTGACACTTCAGTTACAATTTTGTCGTAGTTAGTACCAACAAGTTTAACAGTACCTGCTTCCAATGCTTCTGGACGTTCTGTTGTATCACGCATCACCAACACTGGTTTGCCCAATCCTGGTGCTTCTTCTTGTATTCCTCCACTGTCGGTAAGCACTATTGTTGATTTTTCCATTAAATATACAAATTCAAGATATTGAAGAGGTTCAATAAAGAACATATTTCCAAGATTGCTCAAATCTTCTCCAAATACTTCGTGAATTGGTTTACGAACATTGGGATTAAGGTGCATTGGATATACAAAATCAACTTCTGAATATTTATTTTTCAAATCACGAATAGCTGTACACATATTAATGAAGCCATCACCAAAGTTTTCTCTACGATGTCCTGTTATCAATACTAATTTCTTGCCATCTTTTAAACGATTTACATCATATCCTGCATCTCTTAATATTTTATCTTGTTCTTTTTTTAATTCTTCGTTAGTATTCAATTTTCCAACTACAGCATGAAGTGCATCTATTACAGTATTTCCTGTAACATATATCTCTCCCATTGCTTTCTCTTCTATCAAATTCCTTTCGGAAAGTTTAGTTGGAGCAAAATTGTATGTAGCTATACGTCCTGTAATTTGGCGATTCATTTCTTCTGGCCAAGGGCTATAAATATTATGAGTACGAAGGCCTGCTTCTATGTGCCCAACTGGTATTTGTTGATAAAATGCAGCCAATGCAGCAGCTGTTGATGTTGTTGTGTCTCCATGTACTAAAACAATATCTGGCTGTGTTTCTTTCAAGACATCTCTCATTCCTGTAAGAACTCTCGCTGTTACATCATACAAGTCTTGTCCCTGTTTCATTATATTAAGATCATAATCAGGTACAACCTCAAATATTTTCAAAACTTGATCCAACATCTCTCTATGCTGACCTGTAACGCATACTATGGTTTTGAAATCTTCCGGATATTTTTGAAATTCTTTTACCAACGGACACATCTTTATCGCCTCAGGACGCGTACCAAATACTAACATTATGGTTTTCATACTTCAATATCTTTTAATACAATTATCTCTCTACACCACAAAAATCAAGAATTATTTTATTGCTATCTTTTGGTAGTGATTTGAATGGGGTATGTGCAACAAGATAAACTACTATATCTGCCTTTTCAAATGCTTCTTTGTAATCGGTAAGTTTATATACGTTATGAGATTCTACATTTGGTTCCACAACCATAATATCAGCATTATTACAACTTTGCATTACCTTTGCTACTATATGTTTTGCGGGTGATTCACGCAAGTCGTCAATATCTGGTTTGAATGCCAAGCCCATCATTGCTACACTTGGTTTACGACCATTGTTTAGTTCAAACCTTAACATTTCATTTTGAACTTTTTCTGCACACCAAAATGCTTTATAATTATTTACTTGTCGTGCCGTACCTATCATACGAGATTCCATAGGGAATTCTGAAGTAATAAAATAAGGATCTACAGCTATACAGTGCCCTCCTACTCCGCAACCTGGCCAAAGAATATTTACACGTGGATGTTTATTTGCTAAATTAATCAATTCCCAAACATTAATTCCTGCTTTGTCGCATATAAATGAAAGTTCATTAGCAAAAGCTATTTGAACATCACGAGAAGAGTTTTCTGTCAATTTACACATTTCTGCTGTTTTACTATTTGTTTTGTGTAACTGACCTGTAACAAATTGAGAATAAAATTCTATCGCTTTTTCTGTAGATTCTGTGTTTATTCCTCCTATAACTCTATCATTATGCACCAATTCATAAATCACATTACCAGGTAAAACTCGTTCAGGACAATACGCAATGTATATTTTATCTTTCAATTCAGGTCTTTCTGTAAATATCAAATTAGCCATCATTTCTGTTGTTCCAACTGGAGATGTTGATTCTATTACATACAAATCACCTTCTTTCAATAGTGGTAATACTGCACGAGTAGCAGCTTCAACATACGAAACATCTGGCTGATGATCTCCTTTAAAAGGTGTTGGTACTACCATAAAATACGCATCACTTTCAATAGGAGTAGTTGCTGCATGAAATTTTCCATTTGCAATGACTTCTTGCAATAACTCTTCCATACCAGGTTCTATAATATGAAGAATACCTTGATTAGTCTTTTCTACTACTTTTGGATTTATATCTACTCCATGAACTTGAATACCGTGCTTAGCGGCAATAATTGCAGTGGGCAAACCTATATAGCCCAATCCCATAAAACATGCTTTCATATTTTATAACTATTTATTTTTTATCTTCTTCTCTAAAAAACATCCACAAGGGAGCGAAGCTTTCACTCCCTCGCAGATTTGATTATTTTACAAATGCTCAACGTCCAAATTCGCTTTGGCAAATTTGATTTGTTCGTAACTCTTTTTCATATCCGTTGTCGGACGATTTTAGTAGCCATTAGGATTGTTTTTTTGCCAATTCCAAGAGTCGCGGCACATATCTTCTAAATCATTTTCGGCTTTCCAACCTAATTCTTTTTCAATCTTTTGTGGATTGCAATAACATTCTGCAATATCTCCCAGACGGCGTTCTTTTATTTCGTAAGCCACTTTCAAATCGTTGGCTTTTTCAAAGGCTTTTACAACTTCCAAAACGGAATATCCTCTGC
>CALCUN010000007.1 GCA_937906975.1 uncultured Bacteroidales bacterium | reverse complement strand
CGTTGTTCATTTCTATACACAATCCGTTTTTGATGTCTGCTGTTGTTGCCATATTCTATTGTTTTTTATTTATTATTTTCTGTTAATTCTTTTATTCTTCTTTCTAAAAACTCGTTGTCTTCTTTTAATTGTTTGTAATGTTTTTCGTAAAAGTTAGATTTCAATATTGCTGCTATCATTTTCACTATTGCAACGCCTAAAACGGCTAAAATCAAGTATTCTACTTTCTCAAATTTAAAGAATAATTGATATATTACTATAACAAATAGTAATAACATCGCTAAGAAATCTAATATTTTAGATATTTTTACTACGTTCATTTCTCTTTGTTTTTAAGGGGCAAAGATAGTATTTTTTTCTTTACTATTATAGTTTTCAATCTTTTTTTGTAAAGGATTGCTGCTATCAATAGGCCTATGGCTATGCCTGCAAAAGTTCCGCAAGGACCTAAATTTAATGGAAATCCTAATATATAAGCAAGTGGAAGGGCTATTAGTGTGTAACTTAATAGTGAATATTGCATTGGTTTGTTTACATCGTTTAATCCTCTCAATGCTCCAAGCAAGGTTACTTGTGTTCCGTCTATTACTTGAAAGATACCTGCTATAAGAAACAAAGGTGCGGCTTGTTCAATCACTTCTTTATCAGAGGTAAACATAGATGTTATAAAGTCGGGTATGAGAATAAATAATGAGCCAAAGACTGCCATTGTTGTTACGCTTAGTTCCACTCCTGTTCTTGAATACATACTTACCGATTTAAAGTCTTTGCGTCCGTAAGAATGCGATACTAATATTGTAGTTGCACTTGCTATTCCACAGGATATTTGAAAGGTCATTGTAAAGAATGTAAGTGCTATTTGATATGCTGCTAATACTACGGTGGAAAACCAACCCATCATTATGGTTATCATGGAAAAAGAAACGCATTCTAAGGTTTGTTGCACTGCTATTGGTGCTCCTAATTTTAAGATATTCTTTTGCATGTGTAGTTGTAGGTTTTCTTTTTTGAAAAAGAGTGTATATCGTCTGTATTTCTTATTTGTGAGAATAAAGATAAGATATGCTATTGGCATTAGCGTTCTTGCTACAAGGGTTGCAAGTCCTGCTCCAAATGCTCCCATAGGAGGACAGCCCAATTTACCAAAAATGAAAACATAGTTAAGGATTATGTTTAATATGTTGGCAGAAATAATAATCACCATCGTAACTTTGGTGTTGCCAACCCCTTCCATAAAATGACGAAAGGCAAGGAATATTTGTGCAGGCAAAAGAGAAAGTGCTGTTGCTATGAAGTAGGGTTTTGCGAACTCTATTACCTTGGGCTCTTGTCCGAAATAGGGCAAAAAAGGTAGTAGAATCATTAAGGCAATTACAATTATAACACCGATAATTGTGTTTTGTAGGATTGCGTTTTGAAAGATTGAAGCAACTCTTTTTGTTTCTTTTCTTGCAAAGGCTTGTCCTACTAATGGGGTTTGTGCCATTCCAATGCCTTGACCACAGACTAAAAATACTATTATTATGGCTGAGGCAAAGGCAACGCCAGCTAAGGATTCTTTATTGACTTGTCCTACCATTAGAGTATCGAAAAACTGCACGATACTCATTCCTAATCCCGACAAAACAATAGGATATGCTAATCTAACATTGTCTGCAACTCTTCCCATTTTTGCATTTTTTCATTAAGTAATTCTTTGTTGTTTTCATACTTAACAAAGAAATCTCCATCTACTTCGCCTTGATTTTGCAATGCCTCTTCTGCTTGTGCAATCTCTTGTTCTATGGTTTCAATCTCTTGTTCTATTTTTGAGATTTGGTTTTTTATCTTACGGATTTCTTTTTGATTTTCTTTTTGATTTTGATAATCTATTTTGTTTTGAGAGATTGGCTGAGACTCAACTATGGTTTTCTTTTCACTTGGCGTGTCTAAGTCTTTTAAGTCTTGTAATCGTTTGCTTTCTAAGAACTCAAAAATATCTCCTTTAAAGACATTGATGTGATGATGTGAAAATTCGTAAAGCGTATCGGTCAATCCTTGTAAGAAATCTCTATCGTGAGAAACCACAATCAAAGTTCCGTCATATTGAATTAAAGCCATTTTCAAAATATCCTTTGACACCATATCAAGATGGTTGGTAGGCTCGTCAAGAATTAGTAGGTTTACAGGGGCAAGTATTAGCTTTGCAAGTGCAAGTCGTGTTTTTTCTCCTCCCGAAAGCACTTTTACTTTTTTCTCTATCGCTTCTTCATCAAATAGGAAACTGCCTAAAATTGTGCGTATCTTAGGACGTATTTCTCCCTCTGCAATATCGTCAATGGTTTCAAAGACTGTTTTGTTTGGATCTAAGAGTGCTGCTTGATTTTGTGCAAAATACCCTATTTTTACTTGATGTCCTAACTTACATTCACCTGTTTGGTCGGTAATTTCTCCTACTATGATTTTTGAAAGTGTTGATTTACCCTCTCCGTTCTTTCCTACAAAGGCTACTTTCTCGCCTTTTTCAATCAAAAGGTTTACATCTTTCAATACAAGTTTGTCGCCATAACTTTTATTCAAATGATTGATTTCAACACTTATCTTTCCCGAATGTGGAGCTGGTGGAAACTTAAAATGAATGTTAGATGTGTCGGTTTGAGTTACCTCTACCCTTTCCATTTTGTCTAACATTTTTATGCGAGATTGCACTTGCTTGCTCTTTGTTGCCTTGTAGCGAAAACGTTCTATGAATTTTTCAATCTCTGTTATTTGTTTTTGTTGATTATTCAACTGAGAAATTTCTTGTTGCTGTCTTTCAAGCAAAAGTTCTACATATTTGCTGTAAGAAACCTTGTAATCGTAAACCTTTGCACAGTTTATTTCAATCGTACGCTTACAAACATTGTCTAAAAACGCCTTATCGTGAGAAACAAGTATTACCGCACCATAGTAATTTGAAAGGAAATTTTCTAACCATTGTATAGACTCAATGTCAAGGTGGTTGGTAGGCTCGTCAAGTAAGATAGTGTTTGGTGCTTGCAAAAGAATCTTCGCAAGTTCTACTCTCATCTGCCAACCAGAAGAAAACTCATTCATTTTTCTTGTAAAGTCGCTATGAGTAAAACCTAATCCAAGCAATACTTTCTCGGTTTGAGATTGCATATTGCTTGCTCCCATAACGTTTAATCGCTCTGTGAGTTCGGAATGTCTTTGAAGTAAATTCTCATATTCCTTTGAAAGATAATCTGTTGAAGAAATTATTTGTTGATTTAAAGACTCTATTTCTTCATTTAAAGAATTTACTTGCTTAAAGGCAGTAAGCGCTTCCTCTATTACGCTCATTGTGGAACTTGGTATCATTTCCTGAGGCAGATACCCTATTGTCTGATGTTTAGAAACGACAATATTTCCTTTTTCACATTCTTGCTCTCCTGCAATTATCTTTAAAAGGGTAGATTTTCCAGCTCCGTTTTTTCCAACTAAGCCAATTCTATCTCTATCCGATACAACAAAACTCACATTGTCAAACAAATAAGTTCCAGAAAAATGAATTGAAATATTATTTACGGTAATCATTGCATTTTAATCAAAAAAAGAGACGGATTGTTAAACAATCTGTCTCTTATATTATCAATCTCAAAATAAAAAATTCAAATTATCCTGCCAAAGTAAACTTAACTGGTAAGTTAAACTGCATTCTCACTGCTTTTCCTCTTTGCTTTGCAGCTTTCCATTTAGGCATTGATTTTACAACTCTGATTGCTTCTTCTCCACAGCCAGATCCGATATCTCTTAATATCTTTATGTCTGTCAAAGAGCCATCTTTCTCAACAACGAATGTAACATAAACCAATCCTTGTGTACCTGTTTCTCTTGCTTGTTGAGGATATTTGATGTTTTGTGCAAGATATTTCATCAACTCTCCTTGACCGCCAGGGAACATCGCACTTTCTTCTACAACTGTAAAGATAGTTGTTTCTTCTTCTTCCTCTTCCACTTCTTCTATCTCAACTTGTGGAATGAAAACGTCAGCATTTGTTGTGTTTTCAAAACTTTCTATATTGAACTCGTTTTCCAATTCTTGGTCGTCATCAACAATTTCAAATTCTGTTGTTTCTGCTTGTGGTGGTTCTTCTGGTGGTGGAGGTGGTTCTTCTGCTTTAGTTTGGATAACCATTTCTTCAACTTCTTGAACTACTTGGGTGATTTGGATTTCTTCAGCTTCTTTGTCGTAACTTTTCCATTCAAAAGCAACGATAACAATACCAAGAGCTATAACCAAACCCAATTGAAGAAACATTCCTTTTGTTTTCTCCAAGTTCGCTTTGTCTGATTTTTTTACTTCCATCTTGTTACTGATGTTTATAATTTATAATTCTATTTCTTTACTATTCAGGGTGCTAAATTACTACTTTTTTTTTATTCCTTACATCTAAAACAATTGTTTTTTGTTATAAATTTTCAACAATCAAAAATAAATCACTAATTAACAATCATTTAGCCTGTGAATTTAAGATTTAATAATTAAAACTACTACCTCCCAAAAATTCTCTCATAATTGAGGTTGGCGGAATAAAATCTGAGTGAAATGATTTAAAGTTTGCCAAAAATGTTTGCAATCTTTTTGCTTCTGCGTATGCAGGAGAATTTTGTCCAACCTCCATAAGCAACGGCTCTACTATTGGTTTCAAAAGACCAATCTCGTAAAGAAGCGATGAATTAAAGATAATATCCGCATTTTCTTGATAAGGGAAGATATGTTTTTCCTCTCCTGAGCGAACACTATCCCAACGCATAATAGTATCCTCAGCAGAATAGCCTCTGTAATTATTATCTCTTACAATTCTTCTTATCAATCTATTGTCAGAGGTTGAAATCAAGTTATGTTTATCAAGTGCCACTTGTGTTAGAGCCGAAACAAAAACCTTATATTTATACTTATCCTCTATTTCTTCTGTTAATTTTGGATTCAAAGCATGTATTCCCTCTATGATAAGAATGGAATTTTCTTGCATCTTTAAGACTTGATTTGTTTCTTCTCTTTGTCCTGTAAGGAAATTAAAGCGAGGCAAACTCACCTCATTACCTTTTATCAATTCTTTCATTTGATAGACAAAATAATCCACGTCTAAGGCCTCAAAACACTCAAAGTCATAATTACCATTCTCGTCTCTTGGAGTAAATTCTCTATTGACAAAATAATCATCAAGCGATATTTGAATAGGATTGTAACCCAAAACAGATAGTTGTGTGGAGATTCTTCTGCACGAAGTAGTCTTTCCTGATGAGGAAGGTCCTGCTAAAAGAACCAACTTCACTCTTTCCTCTCTTTTGTTTATTTCATCTGCTATTTGAGCATATTTTTTCTCATGCAAGGCTTCACTTACTTGAATCAACTCATTTTCTTTCTTAAAGGAAACCACCTTATTCAAATCCGACACAAAAGGAGTATTCAACACCTTTAACCATTGTTTATGCTCTTGAAAGACTGAGAAAATTTTGTCTGATTCTTTTCTGTTTTTTGTCGGTAATTGTAAAATTATTCCTTTGTTATATTTATATAAATCAAAGACTTTTAAATAAGAAGTTGAAGGCACTAAATCATAGAAGAAAGAATTAATTGTTCCATCTAAGACATCAACACTTGCATACAAACGTTTGCTAACAGAGAGCAAGTCTGCCTTTTCGTTCATTCCCACCTTTCTAAACATTTCCACAGCCTTAGAAATCGGAACTAACTCTCTTTCAAACTTAATATCAGAGGCAATAATTTCTTTCATTCTATTGCGCAAGGCTTCCATTACAAGCTCTATATCCACATCAGCATTTTCAAACTCCACATAATAGCCATCGCTCATAGAGTGTTGAATACAAATTTCATATTGAGGATATAAATCCTTAGTTGCCTTATAAAGCACAAACATCAACGACAAAGCATACATTCTTCTGCCGTATGAGGAGTTGTAATCAAAGTATTCTATCTCTCTTGGCGTATAAACCTTATAGTTCATGCTTTGCACCTTATTGTTTACCAAAGCACCTAAAACAGACTCGTGATTCTCCACTTGTGCAAACCTCAAAACACCTTTCAAATCCGTACCACAAGGCACCAAAAAACGTCTATCTGTATTCCTGCAAAATACTTCTATCATTCCTTCCATTATCTTTCCTTTTTATTAGTTGATTTCCTGTCAATTCTCTAATCACCACACTTGCTATTGTGCAACCAAACATCGCTGGCATATAAGAAATTGTTCCAACATTAGAGATTTTGTTTTCGCTTCTTTGCTCCACAACACAATCCTTTGAAACCTCCTCTGGCGAAAACACCGCTATGATATTTTCATAAATCTTTAACTTATGAAGTTTCTTTCTCATCATTCTCGCAAGCGGACAATTATATGTTTTTGATATATCCGCTATTTGAATTTGCGTTGGGTCGGTTTTACCACCGCTTCCCATCGAACTCACTATCGGAATATTAAAATAAACACTCCATGCTGCAAGAAAAACCTTTGGAGAAAGCGTATCTATGGCATCAACAACATAATCAAACTTATTATTTTCCAAAAGCGAAATCATACTTTCATCTCTTAGAAACTCTGTTCTAAGTTCTAATTCCACATTTGGATTTATGTCCTTTAAGCGTTGAGCAAGCACCTGTGTTTTATTCTGTCCTATTGTGGAATCAAGAGCAATCAACTGCCTATTTTTATTGCTCACACTCACAACATCGCCATCTACCAAGGTCAATCTCCCTACGCCTGCTCTACATAGCATTTCTGCAACGTAGGCTCCAACCCCTCCAAGCCCAACAACCAAGACAGAAGAGGCTTTTAGCCTTTCAAGGGCTTGTTCTCCTATTAAGAGTTGCGTACTCGAAAACATCTCAACAACTCTCCTATCCAAAGAACGATTGATGTACCACCTATAACCCACAACCAATCTTGCCAGCATAAAGGTGTAACATTAAACATCTCGCCTCCAAAACTTACAATCAATACTTGACCAAGCACTATTATGAGAGCAATCACTCCAAAGCCTTGACAATTTTTGAAATTAAATGCCGAGCGTCCTGTTTTGTAAGCACGAGCATTAAACATATTCCAAAACTGCAACATAACAAAGACTGTAAAGAATAAACTCTCCTCATATCTGTTTAGATGTCCATCTTCTATTAATTGAGCTGAGAACAACTCACTCAAACTGTTTATATCAACGTGTTGGAACACATAAAGCAACACAAGTAATGAAGCAAAGAACAACAATCCTGTAGCAATGATAATTATTCCCATTATGCGGTTAATAATAAAGTCCTTTCTATTTCTTGGTTTGTCCTTCATCACTCTTTCCGATGGTGGCAAAGAAGCCAAAGCCATAGCAGCAAAAGTGTCCATTATAAGATTCACCCAAAGCATTTGAGTAACTGTAAGCGGAGATTCTGTTCCCATAAATGCACCTGCCAACACAATCAAACATGCTGCCACATTGACTGTCATTTGGAAAAGAATAAATCTTTGAATGTTTTGATACAAAGAACGTCCCCACATAACTGCTCTTCCTATTGACTCAAAAGAACTATCAATTATGGTAATATCACTTGCTTCTTTTGCAACCGAGGTTCCATCTCCCATAGAAAGTCCAACGTGAGCTGCTTTTAATGCTGGAGCATCGTTTGTTCCATCACCTGTAACAGCAACCACTTGTCCTTTTTCTTGAAGAGTTTCCACCAATCGTTTCTTATCCATTGGACGAGCACGAGAAATAATCTTAAAGTCTAAGATTCTCTCTCTTAATTCCTCATCACTAAGGGCTGCAAACTCTGGTCCTGTAATTATATTTCTGTCGCCATCTTCCTCTGTCCACAATCCCACTTGACGACCTATCTCTCTTGCAGTTGCGGTGGTATCTCCTGTAACGATTTTCACACCTATTCCAGCAGAAATACAATCTCTAATTGCTTGTGGCACTTCTTTTCTAACAGGGTCTGAGATTGCAACCACGCCTAAGAACTCTAAACCATCTGCAACTATTTTATTATCCTCTATTACCTTTTCCCCCTCTTCTACAATCTTGTAAGCAAATCCAAGTGTTCGCATTGCTTGTGATTGATAGCCCAAAAGGATTTCATCTATCGTTTCCCTGTCTATGTTTCCACACACAGAAGAACACATACCACATACAATTTCAGGAGCACCCTTTACATAAAGAACATTCTTACCAATAAGAGGAGAGTAAACCAAAGAGGCCATAAATTTTCTCTCTGTTGAGAAAGGTATTTCCCCTTTCACATCAACACTACGCTTTAAAGGAGAATAATCAACTCCCATTTCTCTTAACCAAAGCAACAAAGCACCCTCAGTTGGATTGCCTATAACTTTTGGTTTCTCGTCTGTTAAATCCAAAGACGCAGTAGAGTTCACCGCAATTCCCTCTTTGATAAGCAAAGAGTAAGAATCCTCTGCCAATTGTTGGTTTTCCAATGCAAAGAACTTAGTTTGATAAACTCGCATTTGATTTTGAGTAAGAGTTCCAGTCTTGTCTGTACATATAACCGAAGTAGCACCCATTGTTTCGCAAGCGTGCATCTTACGAACAAGGTTATTGGTCTTTAACATCTTTTGCATACTATATGCCAAAGCCAAAGTAACCGCCATAGGCAAGCCCTCAGGAACAGATACCACAATCAAAGTAACCGCTATCATACAGGTTTGTAAAAGATAAGAAAGAAAATCCATCAACACAAAAGGCTCACCATTTGTAAAGTAAAGAATCATTCTTCCCACTATAATCAATCCTGCTATTGCATAGCCTAATTTTGAAACCAAACCTCCTAATTTATCTAATTGTTCATTAAGCGGTGTACGCACACTTGAATCTATTTGTGCTGCTGTAAAGACTTTTCCATTTTCTGTGCTATCTCCCACTGCAAACACTCTGCAAATTCCATGTCCTTCCATTACCTTTGTACCTTTCATCACATGATTAGAAGGAAATGTTGCTTCTTTATCAAAGTCTTCCTCAACAATAGTTTTCTCACATATAGGTTCTCCTGTTAAACTCGACTCATCTATTTTCAAAGACACGCTTTCCAATAATTCTCCGTCAGCAGGCACTTCATCTCCATTAACTAACTTAACTACATCACCAACAACAACGTCTTTTTTCGCAATCTCAACAGTCTTACCGTTTCTTATAACTTTTACTATCTCGTCATCGTTTACCTTATTCAAAACCTCAAACTGTCTATCAGCCCTTAATTCAAAAATAAAAGCCAATCCCGTAGCAAGAAAAACCGCTACAAATATCCCAACAGGCTCAAAAAATACGCTAAATCCCTTTGCACCAGAAAAATACTCATAAAACGAAATCCCTATCGACAACAAACCTGCTATCAATAGCACAATAATCATTGGGTCTTTAAACTTTTCTAAGAATTTCTTCCATAGTGGTGTTTTCTTTGCAGGAGTAAGAATATTCTCCCCGTGCTTTGCTCTACTTTCTAAGACCTCTTGGTCCGACAAACCTTTATAATTTGTTATCATCTCTACGCTTTGTTTTTTAAAACTGATTTGCAAAAATAAAAAATATATCTAACAACGTAAAATAACGAAAAACATTATTTTTTTCCTAAGAAATATTTCAATAAATCAAAGAGAAAAAAAATTTTTTCTTAGAGAAAATAAATGACATCTTTTTTTGTATCTTTGTAACCTTAACCCTTAAAAGCAAACACAATGGAAAAAAAGAACAAAAACTTCACAGTAATAGACTGGGATATAGCAGGATATATCAGAAGAAACGCACGTCTAATAACAGACAACAAAAGAAAACCCACCTATTCCGACATACTAATCATATTCTACATAAAAGGATTCGGAGACAAAGGCTACTTTGGAAGCCAAGCAAGCTTAGGCAGAGTCTTAGGCATGACACAAGAACAAGTCTCACGAAGTCTGAAAATATTGTACGACACAGTACACATAGCAACGAATCATCCAATCCTTATAAAAACAGAATATTGTATTTACTTTAACAATAAATTCTTTTTCGACCGCTATGGAAACAAACTACCATACACCCCTATTTAGAATTACCAATTTATCAAGAAAAATTACCATTATGCTAAAATCAACTTAACATTTTGATATAACAACCTTACCATTTTGGTATAGCCCCCTTAGCATTTTGACAAGCGACACTTACCATTTTGATAACGAAATCTTACCATTTTGGTATATAATAATAAATAATAAAGAAACTCAAAAGAAATTAAAAAAAATACTAAAAAGAATATTATATTCTTAAAAAACATTTTTTTTAATGTCAAAGAAACTTTTTTTTGGAAATTTCAAAAACAAAAGCACGCGACTTTTTTAAAAAATTTAATTGTGTTTTGAAAAGATATTTTCAATATGATAAGTTAAAAACAGTGAGTTTGGTTTATGTTTAGTTTGTCTTTTTATTTATCTCATTTCAAATTGCGCCAAATAACCGAATAAAATTGCGCCAAATAACCGAATGAATTTGCGCCAAATAACCGAATTTTATTCAAAACATTTTCATTATCAATATTTTTTATCTATCTTTGCAACGAACAAATAAAACCCAATATAATGGAATATAAAATTCGTATCGCAGATAAATTATTGGCAGATAAATTGGAAGCTATGGGAGCTGTTTTGATAGAGGGACCAAAAGCTTGTGGAAAGACTAGAACAGCTGAACAACATGCTAAAAGTATCTTATATATGGACGATCCCTTAAAAAAAGAGCAATACAAGCAATTGGCTCAAACAAACATAAATTTTCTACTTAATGGAGAGTTTCCAAGATTGATTGATGAATGGCAAGAAGTTCCTGAATTTTGGGATGCTATTCGTTTCACTGTTGATCACAAAGATGGTGATGGTTTATTTATTCTCACCGGTTCTTCTGTACCTGTCGTTTCTGACAAAATTCATCATACAGGAACAGGTCGTTATGGTTGGGTAACTATGAGACCTATGAGTTTATGGGAATCTGAAGAATCTAATGGTGAAATAATGATTTCAAAACTTTTTGAAAATCCTGAAAATATCTGTGGGTATAATTCTATAAATTTAGAACAATTAGCTTTTTTAATTTGTCGTGGTGGTTGGCCAAAGTCTTTGGAAAAGAAAAGTGAAAAGGCGGCATTAATGCAAGCAAAAGAGTATTTTAAGGCTATATGCAATAATGATATTTCCAGAGCTGATGGAATCACACGAAATACAGAAAGAACAATGAGAATTATGCGTTCTTATGCAAGGCATCAGGGTTCTCAGGTTAGTATTCCTACTATTTTAGAAGACATTTCAGTGAATGAAACTGATAATTTAAGTAATGAAACTATTGCTTCATATTTATCTGCTCTTCGTAAGATATTTGTAATTGAAGATATGCCTGCTTGGAATCCTAATTTACGTAGTAAATCTGCTATAAGAACATCTGATACAAGATATTTTATTGATCCTTCAATTGCAACAGCTTCTCTTGGTTTAGGTCCTATGGATTTAATCAATGATTTAAACACTATGGGCTTAATGTTTGAAACTTTATGTGTCAGAGATTTGAGAGTGTATGCTGATGCTTTAGATGGTAATGTTTATCATTATAGAGACAAAAATGGTCTTGAATGTGATGCGGTAATTCATTTAAATAATGGTTTGTATGGGTTAATTGAAATTAAATTAGGTGGAGATAAATTGATAGATGATGGTGCAAAAACATTAAATAAATTGAGTAGTATAATTGATACAACAAAGATGAAATCACCTTCTTTTAAAATGGTTATAACAGGTGTTGGGGAATATGCTTATAAACGAACTGATGGGGTATATGTTGTCCCTATTGGATGTTTGCGCCCTTAAAATTCTATTTTTCTTCTAATATTTGCCAATATCCGCCTTTTGCTCCGCCTATTCTTTGAATTTGGTTATCTGTTCGTAGTTGTCGAATTATCTTTTTAACGCCACTTTCTGATAATTCTGTGATTTCTTGCAATTCTTTGATTGAAATCTTTGGATTTTTTCTAATTTCAGCAAGGATTTTCTGGTTACTTTTCTGGTTACTTTTCTGGTTACTTTTTTCTATTTCACGTA
>CALCUN010000006.1 GCA_937906975.1 uncultured Bacteroidales bacterium | reverse complement strand
GGATACTTAACAGACCCTGAAACACAAACAATAATTCAAGGACAACTAAATGAACAATCATATAGAGATTATTATACAATGTATTATAACAATGCTTACTATAATTACTCTACACCAAGAATGATTTATTTAGGAGTATCGTATCAGTTCTAATAAATTAAGATAAAAAAATAAATAGTATGAAACATATTAGCAGTAAAATATCATTATTATTGATGTGCTTTATGCTTGTTGGAGCTACTGCATACGCGGAAACATATAAGTATGCAGTAAAAAAACCAGCAAAAAAAGCAGAATTAGAAAGATGTCGTAGAGGACAAGGTTCTGCTGAGTTAAGCATAAACAATGTTAGAGCCCGTATCAATACTTCTGGAAACATGTGGTATGATGGTTCTACAGCACGTTATTTCGTTCCAAAAGACGGTAATAGTACAGCTATGTTCTGTGCAGCATTGTGGATTGGGGGACAAGATGCTAACCTTCAATTACGTGTTGCAGCATTAAAATTCGGACAAAATGGAGATGACTTTTGGCCAGGTCCATTAACTGTTGATGCAAACGCTTCAGTAGATAAAGCTGTTTGTGAACAATGGGATAAACACTTTAAAATAACAAAAGCAGAAGTAGAGTATTTCGTTGATGGTTTTGAATACAACGGAGATCAATTCTTAGGAGTAGATGCTTCAAGAGCAACAGAAGCAATCAAAACATGGCCTGCACACGGAGATGTATCTAAAAACCAATCTAAATTCATGGCTCCATTCTTTGATAGAAACGGAGATGGTGTTTATAGTTGGGAAGATGGAGACTATCCTTACTATGATTTAAGTGGAGAATTGTGTCCTGCAAAAATGAAAGCAAACTTACCTCCAGGAGTACCTTACACTCCAACACCAACAATGGAATCTGATACAACAAACCCTAACTATGGAACAGGTGGTGTTGTAAAAGCTTACGGAGGATTATTAGTTGACCAAGTATTAAAGGGAGACGAAACTATTTGGTGGGTATTTAATGATAAAGGTAATGCACACACAGAATCAGGATCAGAAAACCCAATCGGATTAGAAATCAGAGCACAAGCATTTGCTTTTGCGATGAATGATGAAATCAACAATATGACATTCTATTCATATGAAATCATCAACCGTTCTACATTTACATTGACAAACACTTATTTCTCACAATGGGTTGACCCAGACTTAGGATATGCAGCAGACGACTTTGTTGGTTGTGATGTTGAAAGAGGATTGGGATATTGCTACAATGGTAAAGCAACAGATGGTCCAGGAACAGGCGCTTACTCAGGAAACCCTCCTGCAATTGGTATCGACTTCTTCCAAGGTCCATATATGGATGCAGACGGAAGAGATAATCCAAAAGTAGACCCTTACAAAGTAGAAGATGTTTATGGACCAGCAGCATTGGAACCTTATAAAAATGAAGACGGAACAATAAACAATATCTTATTGACAGAAGATGCTTACAAATTTAAAGATTGTTGGTATCCAAAATCAAGAGACTCTATTGACGCTTGTGCTATCAATGGTGTAAACTTTGGTAACGGAATAGTTGACGATGAACGTTTCGGTATGCGTAGATTCGTTTACTACAACAACGATAATTCAAACAATGGAGAACCAGATAAAGCAACAGACTACTATAACTATTTAAGAGGTATCTGGAAAGATGGAAGCAAGATGCGTTATGGTGGAAATGGATATAACTCTGGAACTGGTCTTGAATTAGATATTCAATCAGATTTCATGTTCCCAGGTAACTCAGACATTTGGGGTTGGGGTACAAGAACTAATGGAAATGAAGATCATGGTAAAAACAATATTTGGACAGAAGAATCATCTGGAAATGCAGCAGCAGATAGACGTTTCATGCAATCTGCAGGACCATTTACATTGGAACCAGGTGCAATTAACTACATTACAGTAGGTATTCCATTTGCACAAGCAGCAAGTGGTGGACCAATGGCTTCAGTAGAATTATTAAGACAAATAGACGATAAATGTCAAGCATTATTTGACAACTGTTTCAACGTATTGGAAGGACCAGATGCTCCAAATGTAGTAGTACAAGAACTTGATAGAGAAATTATACTATACTTAACAAATGAAGCAGGAAACAACGTAAACGAAGCATTTGAAGCAGAAGACGTTACTATTCCTCGTTCTTATGATGTAACAGATACAGCAGGAAATGTTGTAGAAACTATTGAATACGATAGAAAATATAGATTTGAAGGATATCAAATATTCCAATTATTAGATGAATCTGTATCAGTAGCAGACATTTATGACCCAGCAAAATCACGTTTAGTTGCACAATGTGATATCGAAAACTACGATTCATTACAAAACAATCAACCTATTGGAAAATTAGTTAATTACACTACAACTAACGACTTATTAGGTGGACAAGTAATGGTTGATGGAGAAAACAAAGGAATAAGACACTCTTTCAAAATCACAGAAGACAAGTTTGCTACTACAAATGACAAGAGAATCGCAAACAACAAAAAATACTATTACATAGCAATAGCATACGCATACAACAACTTCAAACAATACAACCCTAATGATGCTACTAAATTAGATGGACAAAAAACAACTTATTTAGCAAGTAGAAAACTTGGTGGAGGCGGAAGTATTGAACCTGTTGTAGCAATACCACACATGACAAACTCAGAACAAAACGGTACATTGTTACAATCATCATACGGAATGTCTCCTGAAGTTATTAGACTTGAAGGACAAGGAAATGGTGGTTTAGTGTTGAACTTTGACAAAACAACTATTGAACAATTAGTTGGTAAAAGAGGAGAAGAAGCAACAGATGAAAATGGAAACCCTATTAATTTCGTACCAACACCAGTTTATTCAGTTAACTATGGACCATTGAATGTTAAGATAGTAGACCCATTAGCAGTTCGTACAGGAAATTACATCTTGAAAATAGTTCCAGGAGAAGGAACAATGAATGAAGCTTACTGGGAACTAACAAATGCAAATGGTGGTGAAGTTTATGAAGGAGTTGATACATTACGTTCAACAAGACCAATTGGTGAAATCAACGAAGAAATAATATTTGAATTAGGATTATCAATCCAATTAACAAATCCAAAATCATTAGCAGCTTCTAACGCAGCTACAATAACAGCAGGTGAAGCAAAAGGTGGTGAAGTAATAGCAGGAGCATTATTGTCATCTTCAATTACCTTTGCAGATCCATCAAAAACATGGTTAACAGGGGTTGCAGATAATGATGCAGCACAAGCATTAGACTGGATTAGAGCCGGTGGTGTTACTGGATCAGATCAAGAAGACTTAAGTAACGCATGGTTAGACTACTTCCACACAGGATATTCAACTTCAACAGGATCTGTAAAAACAGCAATGGATGCTAAATCAGAATTTGAAAATTGTGTTGGTGGTTGGTGGGCTCCATATAGATTGACATCTATATCATACGATTACATATACTCTGAACCAGTTGAATATGTTCACCCAGCATTTACAGATGCTTACTATTATGATTCAAGCAACGAATACGATATACCAAACGAAAACCAATACAACCCTGGTAAGTTAGTAAGTATGATATCTAACGATATGAACAACTTAGCATCAGTTGATATTGTATTTACAAACGATCAATCAAAATGGACAAGATGTCCTGTTATAGAATTGGGTAATGACCCATTATTAACACAAGGAAATGCAAAAGCATTCTCATTGAGAAAAGCTCAATCAGTAGGAAAAGACGGATTGGCTGATGGAACAGGAGAAGGTATGGGATGGTTCCCAGGATATGCAATTAACCTTGAAACAGGAGAACGTCTAAATATCATCTTTGGTGAAAACTCAGCATTAGGACATCAAAATGGTAGAGATATGTTGTGGAACCCTACAATGAACACAACAGACATGGGAGGATACGTATTCGGTGGTATGCACTATATATATGTATTAGGAACTTCAGAAGTAACAGTTGCAGGTAACGTAGTAAAACCAACACGTTACGATCAAGGAGCATGGGCTTATAACATATTGAAAGGCCTAAGCGAAGCAACAGGAGTTTCTGATGGATCAGCAAACATAGCTAGAATTAGAGCAGCACACGAATTATTTGCAACAGTTATGTGGGTAGGTATTCCACTTGCAAATTGTTTTGAATCAGGAAATGCTAATGTTGAATTAGAAAAGAAATCTCAATCGTTAATTCCAACAGATGCTACAGTATCTATCAGAGTTAGAAAACCATATTTAGCAAAATGGTCTAGCAATGAAGGTGGAGTAAATGCAAATCCTCAAAACGATAACAATCCTATGTACCAATTCTCAATAGATGCAGGTTTAGCAACAGTACTTGGACATACAGAAACAGCACAATCAGCATTAGACAACATAACAGTTGTTCCTAACCCATATTTTGGTGCATCATTGTATGAACAAGACCAAATCCAAAACCTTGTTAAGATAACAAATCTACCACCAGATTGTTACATAACAATATATGCTTTGGATGGAACTGTGGTTAGAAAATTGAGAGGACCTTCTGCTTCATTAGTATCAGGAGGAGGTACAGCTTTAACATCAGTTGATTGGGATTTAAAGAACCACAAAGGATTACCAATCTCAGGTGGAGTTTATTTGATTCACATCAAAGCTGATGGAGTAGGTGAAAAACTAATCAAATGGTTTGGAGCTTTAAGACCAGTTGACTTAAACTCATTCCAATAATCTAACAATATTGCTTAAAATTTATAAAGAAAATAGGAATATGAAAAATATAAATAGAATATTGACAAGCGTTATACTTTGCATCTTAATGGTGCCAAGTATAACAGCGAATGCAGGGAATGATGACAGAAGAGGAACTGCAGGGGCTTCATACTTATTGATAAACCCTTGGGTGAAAAGTTCAGGTTGGTCTGGAGTTAATACTGCTAACGGAAGCGGAGTAGATGCTCTTTTCAGCAACGTAGCTGGATTGGCACATGCCGGAGGAACTGAAGTAACATTTGGATACACATCTTGGTTGCAAAATTCAGGAATCAGCAATATAGCAGCTGGTCTTGCACAAAATCTTGGAGAATATGGAGTGTTAGGATTATCTGTTAGTGCTATGAATTTTGGAACAATAGAAAGAACAACAGTTAATTCACCAGAAGTTGGAAACAATGGTACATTCCAACCTAGTGTAATGAATGTTGCTGTTTCATACGCTAAAGCATTTTCAACATCAATTTACGCAGGAGCAACTGTAAAACTTATCACAGAGTCAATAGACAACGTAACAGGAACAGGATTTGCAATTGATGCGGGTGTTCAATATGTTACAGGAGAAAACTATGAGTTGAAATTTGGTATTGCATTGAAGAACTGGGGTCCATCAATGAGTCATTCAGGAGACGGTTTGTCAATCAATGCACTTATTGAAAACTCTAATCACTACCAAACATTAGAACAACGTTCAGCTTCATTTGAATTACCTTCAAGCTTGAATATCGGTATGTCATACGATATCTTATTTGCTGAAAACAATCACAGAGTAACAGTAGCAGGTAACTTTGCTTCAATGGCCTTTGGAAAAGACCAATACACATTAGGACTTGAATATGGATTTATGAAATTATTCATGTTAAGAGCAGGTTACACATACGAAGCAGACCTTACAACAGACATTTATGATGAAAACGGTTCAACAACCCTTATGAATGGACTTGCATGTGGAGCTTCTGTAATGGCACCTCTTTCAAAAGCAAAAGCAGGTAAGAATGCAATGAACTTAGCATTAGATTATAGTTTCAGACTTACAAAAATAATGGGAGGAATCCACTCAGTAGGAATTTCATTCTCATTGTAAGAACGAATAAATAAATCGATACAAAATCGAAGACTGCTAAAAACAGTCTTCGATTTGTTTTTAATCAAAATAAAACAACGAAATGGCAGAGATAAAATATTATTCAAAAGAAGGACTTCAAAAATTAAAAGATGAACTTCATCACATGACAACCGTTGAGCGACAAGCAATATCGGCGGCCATAGCAGAAGCAAGAGACAAGGGAGACTTATCGGAAAATGCAGAATATGATGCAGCGAAAGAAGCGCAAGGCCTATTAGAAGCAAAGATCTCCAAATTACAAGCCTTAATTGCAAATGCAAGATTGTTAGATGAATCAAAAATAGATACGTCAAAAGTGCTTTTAATGTCGAAAGTTGAATTTATAAACTTAGCGATGAATAAAAAAATGACGTATGAAATAGTGCCAGAAAGCGAAGCAGATTTAAAAACAGGCAAAATTTCTATAACATCTCCAATTGCAAAAGGATTATTAGGAAAGAAAGTAGGCGACATTGCTGAAATAGAAGTCCCTGTTGGAAAGATGAAATTGCAAATAACAAACATAACAAGAGAATAAGTTATGGCATCAATATTCACAAAAATCATAAATGGAGAAATTCCTTCATACAAAATAGCAGAGGACGAAAAATGTTATGCTTTTTTAGACATATCTCCATTAGCAGAAGGACACACACTTGTAGTTCCAAAACAAGAAGTAGATTACATATTTGACATAGAAGACGAACTCTTATCACACCTACACCTTTTTGCAAAAAAAGTAGCAAAAGCGATGAAAGAAGTAATAGAGTGTGAAAAAATAGGAATGGCAGTTATAGGATTAGATGT
>CALCUN010000005.1 GCA_937906975.1 uncultured Bacteroidales bacterium | reverse complement strand
TGAAAGAAGTAATAGAGTGTGAAAAAATAGGAATGGCAGTTATAGGATTAGATGTAAGACACACACACATACATCTTGTGCCATTAAAAGAAGTAGGAGATTTGAACTTCGCAAGACCAAAATTAGAATTACCAAAAGAAAGAATGCAAGAAATTGCAAATCTAATTGCGTCAAAAGTAAAATAATTTGATAGGTTCAAAAGTTTTTATCAAAATTTTTGAACCTATTTTATGAGATATTTAAATATCTCATAGATAAAGAAATATAAAGAAATAATTATCTTTGCAAATAGAAATTTAATATTAATTAATAATCAACCTCATGAAAAAATTATTATTGTTTTTAATGATGGCAATAATGCTGTCGGGATTAAATGCCCAAGACACAATAACCATAGGAACAGGTACGCAAACTAATTCTACTATGGCAATACCTGGATACTTTGGTTATCATACAGGAGCATATCTTTACACCGTTGAAGAAATGCCTTTCGGAGGAGGAACAATTACCTCTGTAGCATTTCAAACAGAAAGTGTAATAGGAGGTTCAAATAGAACCATGAAGATTTACTTAAAAGAAGTACCAGAGGAAACAATTCCAGGAACGTTGATTTTTTCTGAACTATTAGAAGGAGCGACCTTAGTTTACGATCAAACTTCTATATCAGTAAATGGAAACTCTTGGAATTATTTCTTACTTGATACACCATTTACCTACACAGGAGCTGGAAACCTTCTTCTTATTTACGAAGGTACAGGATGTTCTACCTCTGGTGGTTGTACAGCTTACCTTTATTTTGACCAATCTACTCCAGGTAAAGGATGGAATAAAGGTATTGATCTCTCTCCTATGAACTATAATATAGAGCAAGTGAGAAGTCATCAATATAGAGCAAACACTAAATTCATCTATACCTCAGTTTCAGATGATTTTTGTATGCCTGTTGCTAATTTAACAGTTTCAAACATAACCATGAACTCAGCCGATGTTACTTGGGAAGCAACATCAGGAGAATATGCCTATGAATTAAAGTTAGCAAGCGAAGAATGGACAAGTGAAAATGTAGAAACAGGAGTAACAAACTCTCAAAATATAACATTCTCTGACCTAACTCCTACAACAAGTTACAATGTTAGAATAAAACAAATTTGTTCTGATGAAACAGAAAGTACATGGATGACTAAGAGCTTTAAGACAGCATGTAATAACATAATAACAGAACTACCTTACTTAGAACATTTTCAAAACGGATTAGATTGTTGGACAATTATTCAAGAAAGTTACAATGATTATGGCGACTATGTAGGACCTATGATAGAGGTAGTATCAGGCCAAAACGTTGCAAAATTTGGTACAAACACAGCTATGATGGCAATCTCTGCACCATTTGAAGAATCAATCAACAACCTAAGAGTATATCTTGAAATGCGAAGCCTTGCATACTATGGAACAGACCAAATAACAGTTGGATTAGTATCAGATATCTCAGATACAAATTCATTTATACCAGTACAATCATTCTATTCAGATGCAAACCAACAATGGATTTCAGGAATAGTAACATTTACAGAGGTAGAATTAGATGAGGACCTTACATATTATATTGCAGTAAAGACAAAAGGCTCTTCCTATACAACAATGTACATTAAAAGATTTGAAGTAGAATCATTGCCAGAGTGTCCAGCACCAGTTAGAAACAGTGTAACAGTAACTGCAGCCGCAGAAACAGCAACAGTTTCTTGGGTAGATAATGACACCTCGCACGAAGCATGGAATGTTTACTACAGAGAATTACCTTCAGAAGGAGAACCATCAGAAGATTGGATGATACAAGATGCACAAGCAACAACAGTAACATTAGAAACCCTTCTTCCATCAACAACATATCAAGCCTTTGTAGTTACAGACTGTGGAACAGGCGATTTAAGTGATAAAACAGACACAGTACTCTTCACAACAACAGCATTACCTGTTGAATTACCATACATACAAAACTTTGAAAATCAAGATAACTTAGAAGCCATTGAAATAACAAATGTATCAGGTACTAGTGCTTGGTATATAGGAACAGCTGCTCCATATTTAGCAGAAGGAGAAGAAAGCGGTAGTTCACTATATATATCAGGCGATAATGGAGCTACAAACACCTACACAAGTTCTTCTTCTGTAGCATTAGCATCGTTGATAGTAGATTTCACCGAGCCAGCAGAATACATTATGGAATTTGATTTAAGAGTAAAAGGAGAAAGAAGTTCTTATGGAACAATATACGATTACTTACAAGTCTATGCACTTGATGCTTCACAGCCAGTAACAAACTATGCAAGCGGAACAACAGTTACCGATAGAAAAGTAGAAATAAATACATGGCAACACCAAACAGTTGTATTCCCTGAATCATTCATAGGAACAGTAAAACATATAATCTTCTTATGGAAAGATGATGTATCAGGAGGCGTAAATCCACCAGCAGCAATAGATAACATTTCTATTAGAGCGACAAATTGTGTTGCACCAACAGAAATCGAAGTAGATTCTACAACATACAACACCGCATACATCTCTTGGACAGGTGAAGCAGATAGTTACAATGTAGTATATTACAAAGCCTCAGAACCATCAGAACTATTCACAGAAAATACAGACGATAACTTCATAGAATTGATAGACCTTGACCTTGCAAGTGAATACGTATTTACAATAAATTCTGTTTGTGGCGAAGAAATATCTTCTCCATCAGAAGCAATACATTTCACAACCAATTGTGGAGCAATTTCAGATGATATATGGTTTGAAAACTTTGAAGCAGCACATGGAAATCAAGCAGTAGCAAACCAAATGTTTATGTGCTATGATGTATTATATTCTTACACTGCAAACAACGGAACATTCCCTATGATTTACTATCAAGGACACCAACCTTCAGCACACTCTGGCTATGTAACACTTGAATTTAAAGGACCAGGTCTATTAGCATTACCAGAATTTTCAAGACCATTAAACACTTTAAGATTTGAATTTTACGCAAACACAACAGCTTCATCAGAAGACAACGCAGGAGTAATGGAAGTCGGAATACTTACAAATGTAAACGACTCTACATCGTTTGTTCCATTACAAACAGTAACACCTGTAGGATTCTCACGTAATGGCTCACACCTTGTAGGTCCGTTTGACTTTGACCAATTGCCATACACAGAAGGAAGAATAGCATTGCGTTACACACCACTTCAAGCAAACTATGGCGAATCATGGAACCTTGACGACTTTAAAGTAATTCCTATTCCAGATTGTCCAGCACCAGCATCAAATACTGTAGAAATTTCAAACATTACAGATGCAGAAGCGACAATTTCGTGGACAGACACAGATGAAACACACGACACATGGGTAGTTTACTATAAAGCAGAAGGACAAGCAGAATACTCAACAATTACAGTTTCAGATCAAAGCGTAGTTTTAACAGGATTAGCTCAAACAACAACATACTCTTTTTACATTCAAACAGACTGTGGAACAGAAGACAACGTATCAAGAACAGATATATTTACATTCTCTACAACAGCAACTCCTATTTCAGAATTTCCATACTACCAAACATTTGAAGACTTAGAAAACAATCCAATCTCAATGGAATACAGAAATGAATATGCAAACCAATGGCATATAGGAACAGCAACAGGAGTTCCAACAGAAGGAGAAGAAACAACAACATCATTGTATATCTCTAACGATAACGGACTAAGCAATGCCTATACAACAACTGCTACCTCATACGCAAGTGCAATTTTACCTGTTGTCTTTGGAGAAAGCGGCGAATACATATTATCATTTGACTATAAAGTAATGGGAGAATCCTATGGACCAACATCTATGTATGATTACTTAATGGTATTTATGTGTAATAGTGGTGTGAATATACCAAGCAATGGACAACCACAAGGAGAAGGCGTAGTTGTACTATTAGACAAACAAGCAAATATATCAACATGGACACACGCTTCTATATCCCTTACAGAAGTTCAAAACACAGCAAAACAAATTGTATTCTATTGGAAAAATGATAGTGGTTCAGGAACACCTCCACCAGCAATTATTGACAATATTTCAATAGTTGGTGTAGATTGTGCAACACCAACAAGCCTTGTTTCAACAGCAACCACATCGGAAACAGCAATTCTAAGTTGGCAAGAAAACGGAACATCAACACAATGGAATATTTACTACAAAGCAGAAGGCGAAGCTGAATATAGTTCAGTTTTAGTAAACTCAAATCCAGCCACACTAACAGAACTAACACATTCAACAACCTACACAGCATACGTAGTTTCAGATTGCGATGGTTCTCCTTCAGGCCAAACTAACACAATCACCTTTACAACACAATGTCCTGCGATAGATGAATATCCATACTATGAAGGATTTGAAACAAGTCCTGTTGCATGTTGGCAAACACAATTGATTTCAGGAATAGAAAATTGGAGTGTTAAAACAACTGTTAATGGTATGGGAGCATACGAAGGAAATAAAATGATAGCTTCTTATTATACTTCTGGAAGTTCACGATTAATTTCACCAATATTTGATTTAGCTTCATTAGAAAGTCCAAGTGTTAAATTTGCTTATTACACACCATCTTACATTAACAATTCAGAAGAAATCGTATTACAATACAAATCTACACCAGAGTCAGAATGGACAGATTTAATGACAATCAATACTCCACATAACTCATGGGTGTTAGACTCAATCATACTACCAGAACCATCAGAAACATATCAATTAAGTTTCCTTTTGATAGGACACAATGCAAACGGAGCAGGTATAGACGCATTCCAAATATATGATTGCGAAGACTGCACATCAGCACCAGAGCCTCAGCCATGCGATGCACCAACCGATGTAATGGTAAGCAATGTTACTCAAACAACAGCCCAAATCACATGGAATGGTTCAGCAGATAGTTATGAAGTTAGATTTAATGCGTTAGTAACAGAAACAGTAACCACAACATCACACCAATACACAGGATTAATTCCAAATACACTTTACATAGTAGAGGTAAGATCAGTTTGTGGAGAACAAACCTCTGATTGGGTAGAAATATACCTTTCTACATTACCAGAGCCTCAGCCATGCGATGCACCAACTGCACTTTCAGCAAGCAATATCACAGAAACAACAGCTGAAATCACATGGACAGGCACAGCAGACGCATACGAATTTAAACTAAATTCAGGCGAAGCAGAAATACTTACAGCAACTTCAAATTCACTAACAGACCTAACACCAAATACAACATACACAGTAGAAGTAAGAGCCGTTTGTGGAGAACAAACCTCTGAATGGGTTT
>CALCUN010000004.1 GCA_937906975.1 uncultured Bacteroidales bacterium | reverse complement strand
ATAATAGGAATGCTTCTTCCAACAATAGGAATGATAACATTCTTTCCTTTTAAGTGAGAATATCTTTCATCTTCTGGGTGAACGCAAACAGCTGTATCGCCTAATATTGTTTCAGGACGTGTAGTTGCAACAATTAAGTATTCTTCTGAATTTTCAATTCTATATTTTAAGTAATAAAGTTTAGAGTTTTGTTCTTTGAAAATTACTTCTTCATCACTCAAAGCCGTAAGAGCAACAGGATCCCAGTTTACCATACGAACTCCTCTGTAGATAAGACCTTTTTTATATAAATCAACAAAAACGTCAATTACAGATTCATAAAGAGCTTCTTCCATTGTAAAACGAGTTCTGTCCCAATCGCAAGAAGCACCAAGTTTTTTCAATTGTTCAAGTATTATTCCCCCATGTTTTTCTTTCCATTTCCAAGCGTGAGATAAAAACTCATCTCTACTAAGGTCCTTTTTATCAATTCCTTCTTCTTTTAATTTTGCCACAACCTTTGCTTCGGTAGCAATAGATGCGTGGTCTGTTCCTGGAACCCAACAAGCGTTAAATCCTTTCATTCTCGCACGGCGTACAAGTACGTCTTGAATAGTATTATTCAACATGTGGCCCATGTGAAGTACGCCTGTAACATTAGGAGGTGGAATAACGATTGTAAAAGCTTTACGATTATCTGGTTTAGAACTAAAACATTTGTTTTCTAACCAAGCAGAATACCATTTATCTTCGACATTCGCTGGATTATATTTGCTTGCTATTTCTGACATATACGATAATATTTTAATGAAAAATCAACTGGCAAAGATAACAAAAAATCTTAAGAAAATAAGTCTAAGAAATCTTTTTCTAAGTCTAAGAAATAATTTTTTAAATCAAAGAAATAATTTTTTAAACCTTAGGAATAATTTTCCTATTCAAAATTATTGTTATATTTGCAAAGGAAAATACTAATGTTATGGCAGAAAAAAAAGAAAAAAACTCTGAGTTTAAGACTTCTATACTTAAAATATTTGCTTTAAATCCAAATTCTCTTTTCAATTATAAACAAATATCCTCTCGACTTGGTTTCTCTGATAAAGCAAGCAAACAAATGGTGCAAAATTATTTGAAAGCAATGTCAGAAGAAGATATAATTTCGGAAGAAAAACAAGGAAAATATAAACTAAATCCCGTATATATTACAAGCAATGTATTACCTAAACACTACGTTGTGGGTATTGTTGATATGAAACAAACAGGTAAAGCATACGTTCTTGTAGAAGAGGGAGAGGATATATACATTTCTCATAATAATACTAATCATGCTCTTCATGGAGATAAGGTCAAGGTTTACCTTTTTCCTCAGAGAAAAAATCGCAAGCGTGAAGGACAAATTATAGAAATAATCGAAAGAGCCAAAACCTCGTTTGTGGGAATTATTGAAATGCACCCACGATATGCCTTTGTGGTTCCCGACTCTTCTTATATGCCTGTTGATATTTTTATACCAATGGATTGTGTGGCAAACGCAAAAAATGGAGATAAAGTATTGGCAGAAATTACAGAATGGCCAGATAGTGCCAATAATCCTTTTGGAAAAGTTGTTAAAGTGTTAGGAAAACCTGGCAATAATGACGTTGAAATGCAGTCAATCTTGTCGGAATTTGACTTTCCTTTGTTTTTCCCTGCCGAAGTAGAGAAAGAAGCATCGGAAATCCCTGTTCAACTTCCGCAATCGGAGATAAAAAATAGGAAAGACTTTAGAGATAGAATTACCTTTACGATAGACCCTGATGATGCAAAGGATTTTGATGACGCATTGTCGTTAGAATATTTGCCAAATGGCAATTACGAAGTAGGAGTACATATTGCAGATGTAAGTTACTATGTAAAACAAGGCGGAGAAATAGACAAACAAGCCTTTGAACGCGGAACTTCGGTTTATTTAGTAGATAGAACAATTCCAATGCTACCAGAAAAATTATGCAATGGTGTTTGTTCGCTACGTCAAGGCGAGGAAAAATTTTGCTTTTCAGCCGTTTTTGAAATGACGCCAAAGGCAGAGATTGTCAATCAATGGATTGGTAAAACTATAATTGAGTCAAACAGACGTTTTACTTACCAAGAAGCTCAAAAAGTAATAGAAGAAAAAGGCGGAGAGTATAGCGAGTATATTCTTCCTTTGTGGGATTTGGCGGAAATAATGCGTAAGAAAAGGTTTAAGACAGGAGCAATAAATTTTGAAAGTCAAGAAGTCAAATTTCACTTAGATGAGAAGGCAAAACCAATAGGAGTGTATGTAAAAGAATCGAAAGAAGCCAATTGGTTAATAGAAGAGTTTATGCTTTTGGCAAACAAGAAAGTTGCAGAGCTTATTGGAAAACAAAAGCAAAAGAATAAAGCCAAAACCTTCGTATATAGAGTTCACGATGAGCCAAATCAAGAAAAATTAAACGTGTTTAAAGAATTGATTGGCAAGTTTGGATATTCTTTGAACGACAAAACACGTTCTTCATTAGCAAAGAGTTTTAATAATCTTTTTGAAAAAATAAATGGAAAAGGCGAACAGACAATGATTAGCATGATTGCACTTCGTACAATGAGTAAAGCTCTTTACACAACCGATAACATAGGACACTATGGCTTAGGATTTCCATATTATACTCACTTTACCTCACCAATTAGACGCTATCCCGATTTGATGGTTCATAGACTTTTAGAATTGTATCTTGAAGACAAACCAAGCGTTAATAAAGAAGTCTTTGAGCAAAGGTGTGAACATTGTTCTAATATGGAGAAAAAAGCAGCCGAAGCTGAAAGAATGAGTGTGAAATACAAGCAAGCAGAATTTCTTTCAGACAAAGTAGGAAAGGTTTTTGAAGGAGTGATTTCGGGAGTAAGTAAATGGGGAATTTATGTGCTGTTGGACGAAAGCAAATGTGAAGGATTAGTGCCTATAAAGACAATAAATGATGACTTTTACGCCTTAGATGAAGATAACTTCCGTTATGTAGGAAAGGATACAGGAAAGGTGTATCAGTTAGGAATGAAAATAAAAATTAAAATAGAGAAAGTAAATATGATGAAAAAGCAAATGGATTTCTCTATCGTAAAAGAAAAATAAAAATTAAAGATATGAAAATACTATTATTAGGTTCAGGAGCAAGAGAACACGCAATAGCAAAAAAAATCGCAGAAAGCAAAAAGACAAGTGAATTAATTGTTTCACCAGGTAATGTTGGAATTAGTAAAATTGCAAAATGTGTAAATATATCTTCGGACAATGAGGCAATAAAGCAATACATAATAGAAAATAATGTGGATATGCTTGTTGTAGGTAACGAACAACCTTTGGCAGATGGCGTTGCAGATTGTTTATATGAAGATGAGAGAACAAGAAACCTAATGGTTATTGGACCAAAACAAAAGGGCGCAGCTTTGGAATCAAGCAAGGATTTTGCAAAAGACTTTATGATAAGACATAATATCCCTACTGCAAGATACAAATCCTTTGGAAAAGATGAATTAGACCAAGCAATAGATTTCTTAAAAACGCTTTCAGCACCATACGTCTTAAAAGCAGATGGATTAGCAGCAGGAAAAGGAGTTGTAATAAGCCAAACCTTAGAAGAAGCCGAAATAGAATTGAGAGAAATGCTTGCTAATGCAAAATTTGGCAAAGCATCAGAAAAAGTAGTAATAGAAGAGTTCTTAAAAGGTATAGAATGTAGCGTTTTTATCTTAACAGACGGAAAAAATTACTCTATTTTACCAGAAGCAAAAGACTATAAGAGAATAGGAGAGGGCGATACAGGATTGAATACTGGCGGAATGGGAAGTATTTCTCCTGTAAACTTTGCTACAAAAGAGTTTTTAGATAAGGTAGAGCAAAGAATTATAAAGCCAACCATAGAAGGCTTACAAAAAGATAAGATAGAATATAAAGGATTCATATTTATTGGACTTATGAGCGTAGAGGGAGACCCATACGTTATAGAATACAACGTAAGAATGGGAGACCCTGAAACAGAAAGCGTGTTTCCAAGAATAGAATCTGATATAGTAGAGGCTTTTGAACTTGTAGCACAAGGCAGATTGAACGAATACGAACTTAAAGTTTCAGAAAAAGTTTGTACAACTGTGTTCTTGGTTTCAAAAGGCTATCCAGAAGATTATGAAAAAGGTAAATTAATGAGTGGATTTGATCAAGTTGTTGATTGTAATCTATTCCATGCAGGAACAAAAGCGGGAGAAGGTTCTCAAATCCTAACATCGGGCGGAAGAGTTATTGCGGTTTCTTGCTTTGGCTCTACAATGCAAGAGGCCTTAAACAAGTGTTACGAAAATATTGAAAAGATAAATTTTGAAGGAAAGACGTTTAGAAGAGATATAGGTAAGGATTTATTAAGTTTGGAGGCATAAAAATGAAACAATATTTAGATTTACTTTCCCATATCTTAGAAAACGGAAACGAAAAAACCGATAGGACAGGAACGGGTACGAGATCTGTTTTTGGTTATCAAATGAGATTTGATTTGCAAAAGGGATTTCCTCTTCTTACAACAAAGAAACTTCATACGCGTTCCATATTTTATGAATTGCTTTGGTTCTTAAAAGGCGATACAAACATAAAATACCTTCACGATAACAAAGTAACAATTTGGGACGAGTGGGCTGACGAAAACGGAGACTTGGGTCCGGTTTACGGAAAACAATGGAGAGCGTGGCAAGGTGCAGATGGAAAAATCACAGATCAAATTTCGCAACTTATTCATCAAATAAAAAACACACCAGATAGCAGAAGAATGCTTGTTAGTGCGTGGAATGTGGGAGAAGTTGAGCAAATGGCGTTACCTCCTTGTCATATAGTTTTTCAATTCTATGTTGCGAATGGTAAATTATCTTGTCAGCTTTATCAAAGAAGCGCAGATGTGTTTTTAGGTGTGCCATTTAATATAGCATCTTACGCATTGCTTACAGCGATGATTGCACAAGTGTGTGGTTTAGAGCCAGGAGAATTTATCCATACTTTGGGAGATGCTCACCTTTATTCAAATCACCTTGACCAAGCAAGACTTCAACTTAGCAGAACGCCATACGAATTACCTAAATTAGTGCTTAATCCTGAGATAAAGGACATTTTTGATTTCACTTACGAGGATATAAAAATAGAAAACTACGTTTCACACCCACATATTAAAGCGGAGGTTGC
>CALCUN010000003.1 GCA_937906975.1 uncultured Bacteroidales bacterium | reverse complement strand
CTGGTCGTTTTGGGAAAAAGTTATTTGCCATAATCGTATCTTTTATTCCATTGGTTTAATCATTGATTCAATAAATGCAATCTCCGTTTCATCTAACCCATATTTAGCATAAAGTTTCTTATCAGTCCAAGATTTTGAATAATCTTGAATAGGTACAAAAGCAAAAACGCTTTTAGATATATTTTGAGTGTTCTTTATCAAGGACATCATAAATCTAAAGAATCTTGTGGTCATGTATGAAATTAAATTTTGACCTTCTATATTATTCTTTACAAAATCTACTATCAAATATGTTTCTGTGCAAACTGTATTTATGCCTGCATATAATGGAGTTGAAATAATACTGTGAGGATATTCATCTCCACCAGGACTAGCTTTTGAAACTAACACTTTCTCTTTATCTTTCCAAGCAATATTCTTTGTTACATATCTTGATTCTATAAAGACATGCTTTTGAGAAGATTTACTTCTATCACTACGGAAAAGAGTTATATTTGCATTACTTGTTGGTGTCAATTCATAATTTTCAAAGTTAGATGGAATTCCAAATGGCAACCTTGATTGTACTCGTTTATCCATTGTTTCTTCTTTAAAACTCCTGACTTTATTTAAGATAGAAATTGCTTCATTATATCTAATAAAGGTTGTTGAATCGTCTTCAAGTAATGGCCTTTCTATAAAAGATGTGATAATATTGCCTTTATGGTTATAAACCATGCAATTCCCTTTTTTATTTTTATTCCACAAGAAATAACATACTCCACCACGAATGTTTATTCCTGGAAAACAATCAGACGTTTCTGGAAAATCGTGTATTATGCGTAAATGTTTATCATTAAGCATATCATCCCTAAAACTATCAAGCCCCTTACCTCCGGAATACCAACGTGCTGGAATAATCATAGTTAAATATTGTGGATTAAGTTTTATAGCATTTTTAACAAACTTGTCATATATTGGTGTGGCACTACTTCCTTCTCCTCCGCCATCGCTTAGTTGGTATGGAGGATTTCCTATAATAACATCGAATTTCATATTTGGGAATAAATTTTGTGGATTATCGGCATGAATGAATTTATATGCGTAAGTTTCTAACTCTTCGTCTCTATCGTAAACATCTTGGCTTGCTCCGCAATATTTACAGCGTCCATTTTGCCAACTATGTTTTGTTTTCTCGTAGCGAATATTACCTTGCTCATCTTCAAACAAAGTACAAAGAGAATGTTTGCTATTTGCATTTTTAGAACAATAAACAGAACGGCGCGACATCAATGCAGTTAGCTCAGTAATTGCAAGACCAAACAATTGTTTTGTAAAAATATGATTTGCCCTTTCTTGAATATCGGGAATTTGTTCTTCTAAACCAACCATTAAACGTTTAGCAATCTCCCTTAAAAACACACCTGTCTTACACATTGGGTCGAGAAATTTTGCCTCTTTATTGCTCCAAATTTCAGAAGGCAACATATCCAACATTTTATTAACGACTGAGGGCGGTGTAAACACCTCATCATTGCTCAAATTGGCAAGACAAGTCAATACATCAGGATTGTAATTTTGTACTTTCATAATCTGCAAGTTTTAAAAAATGAATTATTGGAAAATCTGCTACGGGTGTCGGAATAAATGCTTGGTCTCCTAAATCAGAAAATAAGTTTAGCCCTTCCAAAGGTTGATTTTGCAAAAGATTTGCCATAGTATAATCTCGGCGTTTAAACATTCCTTTGCCTACATCTGACCATTCTGCAAAAACAATAGGCTGATGAGAATCGTCAGGCAGTTCAAGAGTGAGAGCATCTCCCCAAAGAATATTGAGAGAAAGCACATAACGCACACTATTGCAACACTCCTCTTTTATGGTTTTTGAGAAAAGCGACTTATATTCTTTATAAAAAATATCAAAAAGGTTATTTCTACACACCTCTACATTATCTACAAGAATATCTATGCCATAAAGACTGCTAATTGCAAGCACTGCATTACGCTCCCATTCGTTTTGTGCTTTGCGATAGCGATTTGTTACAATTGAAAGTTTACGATTAAGAATTTCTATAAGGAATGCGCCTTGTCCACAAGCTGGTTCTAAAAATCGAGAGTCGATTCTCTCACACTCTCCCTTTACAAGGTCGCACATTGCCTTAACCTCTCTTTCGGCAGTGAAGACTTCGCCGTGATCGGCTACACGTTTACGAGATACAATCTGAGATTTATTGGACGAATTTGGCATAGGCTTTCGATTAAAGAGCCTTTGCCTTATTTTTGGTTAAGCAAAAGAAAAAGCGTGAGACCGTTTGCATTTTACTTATCTAATTCTGAAGGCTCGCCAAAGCCGTGTACACAGATAAGGACAAACGGTTCACGCCCGAAGACGCGAACCTTTACAACCTATTCTCGTGTACTTCTTTAAATTTGGCGATTTTCAGAATCGAGAATAAGAGCTAAAAGCTCAATTATTTAATATTTCTTTTTAAAAATTTTATGTCTGTTTCTTCTTTTTTTGTTTTAAATTTCAGTCTGCAAATATATAAATATTTTCTCTAAGAAAAAAAATATTTTTTCTTAGCTTTACGAAATTATCTCTTAGGATTATTTTTCTATCTCTTAGACTTTTTTATCTCAGCTTATCTCTTAGGAAAAGTTTTCGTGCAAAGAAAAGAAATCCCACTACACCTAAAAGATTTATTATTGCAGAAACCCAAAATGAAGCTCCGTATCCGAAGTATTCTACTACGATTCCTCCTATCAAAATACCAAGCCCTACTCCTACGTCCCAAGAAATAAGTAAAGAAGAATTGGCTGTGCCTCTTTGTGTATGGGGTGCTAAATTTATAAACATGGTTTGAAAGGCTGGGAACATGTGTCCGTTTCCTAATCCTATGATAATGGCAGCAGAATAATAGCCAAAGGAATTGTTTACAGCAGCAAAAATAAAATATCCCACAAGAGAAACCACAATTCCTAAGGAAGCGTTTTCTACTATTTTGCCATTTCTTAGGCTTTTATTGCCTATCAATCGTGAACAAATCAATCCTAAAGACATTAGCAAGAAAAACAATCCTGTTCCGCTTGTTATGCCTAATTGTTCTTTGCCATAGATTGCAATATAGGTTGATAACACTCCGTAAGAGAAAGCAAAACAAAACATTGTTAAGGATTGACTCCACGCTTTCATTAGAAAAAATCTATCTAACGATATTACCTTTTTGTCTTTTATGAGTTCTCTTTTTTCTAACTTTACTGTGGAATTTATTACCAAACCAATGCCCGCAACAATCATAGAAAGAGTAAAGATTAAATCGAAGTTGTGTGTTAGTTGATAAAGATATATTGCAACCGATGGGCTAATTGCTGTTGCGATATTATTACTTAGTCCGTAATATCCTATACCTTCTGCTCTCCTTGACGAAGGCAAAACGTCTATTGCCACAGTGCTGTTTGCAACTGTTGTTGCCCCGAAAGGCGCTCCGTGAAGTGTTCTTACGATTGCAAACAATAATAATGAGCCTGCAAGTAAATAGCCTGCAAAGAAAACAAACATTATGAAAAAGCAAATCAAAAGGACTTGTTTTCTTGGATAGGAATCAACTATAAAGCCACTAAACGGACGAACTAAAAGAGCTGTTAGAGTATATCCCGATAATACTACTCCAATTACGTGTTTGTCTGCAGCGAATGTTTCACTTAGATAAATTGGTAGCAGAGGTGTTACCAACATAAAGGAGAAAAATATCATGAAATTGGCAAGCCATACTTTTATATAATTGCTATTCCATAATTTTTCTCTCATAGCGTTTTATTTTTTTAATAGTTGTCGCATGTATTTAACTTCCAAATATAGCACTACAAAGGCTACGAATGTGGAAAGTATATCTGCAAAAGCGGAAGAAAGCCATACTCCATTTAATCCCCAGAATTTTGGTAAGATGAAAAGCAATGGAATTAGGAATATTAGTTGTCGTGTTAGGGAAAGAAAGATTGCTTTTTGTGCTTTGCCTATTGATTGGAAGAAATTAGAGGCTACAATTTGCATTCCTACCAAAGGAAAGGCCATCATAAACAATCTAAATCCATCTATTGACAAATCTATCATTTTTTCATCGGAAGAGAATGCGGCTGATATTAAACGTGGTGTAAATTCTGCTAATAAAAATCCTATTGTGGTGATAATAAAACCTACAACCATACCTTTTTTCAAGGTTTCCAATACTCTGTCGTATGTTTTCGCACCATAGTTGTATCCAATTATAGGTTGCATTCCTTGTGTCAAACCAAGAATTATCATAACGAAAGTAAATGCTATACTATTTATGATTCCGTAAGCTCCAATCGCTAAGTCGCCTCCGTATTTTTTTAGTTGAATATTTACTATTATAACTACTAAACACGCAACTACGTTTGTCATAAATGGAGACATACCTATCGAGCAAGCATCTGCTACTATTTTTTTCTTTAATTTGAAGCAGTCTTTTGTGAAGTGTACTATTTGGTTTTGTTTTAAGAAGATAAATATCAAAACAAGGGTTGCAATGATTTGAGTGATTACAGTAGCCCACGCTGCTCCTGCAATACCCCATTTAAATACTAAGATAAATAAGGCATCTAATACTGCGTTTAAGCCAACTGCAAAAATCGTTACATACATTGCCTTAGTTGGATAGCCAGCTGAACGCAATACTGCATTTAAGCCGAGATATAAGTGTGTGAATACGTTACCTAAAAGAATTATAAACATATATTCTTTGGCGTATGCAACGGTTTGATCGCTTCCTCCAAAGGCATATAAGATTGGTTCAAGGAATGGCAAGCAAGCAACTGTGAAAAGTATTCCGAAGATAAGGTTTAGAATTATTACATTGCCTAATACTAATCGTGCTGTGGTGTAATCTTTTTCTCCTAACTTGATTGAGGTTAATGCAGAGGCTCCTACTCCTACTAAGGCTCCAAATGCCGCTGCTAAGTTCATAAAAGGAAAGGTTAGGGCTAAGCCTGAGATTGCTAAGGCTCCTACTCCTTGTCCTATAAATATTCTATCTACTACGTTAAACAAGCTTGATGCAATTTGTGCTATGATTGCAGGTGTTGCATATTGCAATAATAACGTGCTTACTTTCTCTCTGCCTAAGATTAGGGCTTTTTCTTCGTTTACTTTCATATTCGCTTGCAAAATTACAAAAAAATAAGGTGTACCTGTTATGATACACCTTATTTTTTCTTTATTTTATTCTCTTATCCTAAGAATGCTAATAATACACCCGCTGCAACAGTTGAGCCAATCACACCTGCTACGTTTGGTCCCATAGCGTGCATTAACAAGAAGTTGCTTGGGTTAGCTTCTTGTCCCACATTTTGTGATACACGCGCTGCCATAGGAACAGCAGATACGCCCGCAGAACCGATAAGTGGGTTAATTTTATTTTTAGAGAATAGATTCATAAATTTAGCAAATAATACTCCAGATGCACTTCCAAGAGCAAATGCTGTAACTCCAAGAACAAGGATTCCTAACGTTTGTGGGTTAAGGAATGATGAAGCTGTTGCTGTTGCTCCTACAGAAATACCTAAGAATATTGTACAAATATTCATCAATTCGTTTTGTACTGTTTTGCTTAAACGTTCTGTAACGCCTGATTCACGCAATAAGTTTCCTAACATCAAGCAACCTACAAGCGGTGCCGCTGCTGGTAATAATAATGCTATGATTGCTGTTACAAGAATTGGGAAAATGATTTTTTCAGTCTTTGACACCTTACGTAATTGTTTCATAACAATTTGACGTTCTTTTTCTGTAGTCAAAGCTTTCATAATAGGAGGTTGAATAACCGGTACTAACGCCATGTAAGAGTAAGCTGCAACGGCAATAGGTCCCAATAATTCAGGTGCTAACTTAGATGTAAGATAGATAGCCGTAGGACCGTCTGCTCCACCTATGATTCCGATTGAACCTGCTTGTTCGTAAGTAAATCCTAATGCTAAAGCACCAAAGAATGTTGCAAAGATTGCAATTTGAGCTGCTGCTCCAAGAAGGAAACTCTTTGGATTTGCTAAAAGTGGTCCGAAATCTGTCATTGCCCCTACTCCAAGGAAAATCAAACATGGGTAAATTCCAAGTTTAACTCCAAGATACAAGTAGTCAAGTAAGCCTACGTTGTTTGCATCTGCGAAATCTTTCCAGTGAACATGTCCTTCTGCAAAAAGTTCTGGGTGATATAATCCTGCTCCTGGAAGATTTGTCAAAAGCATACCGAAAGCTATCGGAAGTAACAAAAGAGGCTCAAACTTTTTTACAATAGCTAAATAAAGCAATACAAATGATACTAATATCATTACAAGACATAGCCAATTGCCTTCAAGTTGAGCAAATCCCATACTTCCTATAAATTCCGACATCTTATCACCTATTGATACTTCTCCTGCCATTGCAAGTGTAGGTACAAGAAATATCATAAGCAAAAATGCGAAATATTTTACTAAATTTGATTTAGACTTTTTCATCTTTCAATTTGTTTTTTTATGAATTATGCTAAATCTACTAAAGCGTCATCTTGAGCAACTGTTTGTCCAACTGAAACATAGATAGCTTTAACTTGTCCGTCTTTTCCAGCCATTATGTTGTTTTCCATCTTCATTGCTTCCATTACAATCAAGACATCTCCTTTTTTCACTTGGTCTCCTTCTTTTACATTAACAGAAACAATTGTTCCTGGTAGAGGAGATTTTATTGCTTGTTTGCTTGCAGTTGGTACTGCTGCAACAGGCGTATTTCCTTTTGGATTTGGAGTTTGCATGTGTGGAGCTGGAGAAATTGCTGCTTTTCTTGCAACAGGTGCTGCCTTAGGAGCAGATTTCTTTTCATAAACTACGTCGTATGAAATACCATTTACTTCCACAGTTGCTTTATTATGTTCTGTAACATTTACAGTTACATCGAACGGTTGTTCGTCTATGGTTATTTTAAACTTATTCATAATTTCTATTACTTAGTAAAGTTTCTCATATTATAAATCTTCGAACTCCAAGGAGAGTATCTTTTCTCTACTTCTTCTATTGTGATGACATGTGGTTCTTCATCATGTGCATCAAAATATAGGTGCATTGCCATTGCAATAGCAGCTTGTTCATGAGGAGTAGGATGTTCAACTGATGATTTTTCTACAACTTTAGTAGGTTCTGCTTTAACAGTTTTTTCACTCTTATTATCTTTATCTAATTGGCCAACTGCCCAAGATAATAACTTAATGAAAAATATCATTCCTACTAAAATCAAGAATGTCATTCCTATTCCGACTCCGCAAACAACACCTGCGAACCCCCAATCTATACTTAATAACATCATAATTATAATGGAATATTAGAGTGTTTCTTCATTGGGTTTGTTACACGCTTAGTTTGCAATGATTGGAATGCACGAATTACTCTGAAACGAGTATTTCTTGGTTCGATTACATCATCTATATAACCATAAGATGCTGCTTTGTATGGATTAGCAAATGCGTTGTTGTATTCTTCTTCCTTATCTGCAACA
>CALCUN010000002.1 GCA_937906975.1 uncultured Bacteroidales bacterium | reverse complement strand
CAACATAAGTCCAACCTCTATATGTACAAGTCTTTACGTATGGTTTGTATTTAGTACCATATCTATATGGAGCATCTAGTCTTTGTTCAGGACTTCCTGTACCCGGAGAAATAATAATCTCTTCATCAGGCACATTTAATATCATAAATGCTAAATCTGTGCAATAAACTCCTACATTATCACGAAAAGCACTGCAAGCACTCTTATGCTCAAAAGCGACATAATAGTCTTCGTATAAAGTAATAGTATCATCAAAAACGCATTCTACAAAAGGAAGATAAAAACCATTATGTTCAGGGGTTTGCAGATAACTGCTTATCGAGTCAAACTCAGACGCACTTCCAGAAATAAAGTTTTTTTCATAGAAAGTTTCTGTTAAATCGGAGTTTAATATACTTATTGTTATAGTATCATCTTGATGCATCATATTATATAGATAATAAAAATATGAATAAAGAGCAACTCCCATTATACTAACGCTGTCATTCTCTGCAACTTCATATCTTTGTGCAGCTCCTTGAAGGTAATCTTGCATATCACGAACACCTGAAAACATATTCGTGCTACTATAGCTTTGGAAAGGAGTAGATCCCAAAATACAACTTCTTTCAATAGAATTATCAATTAAAGGAGGAAATATATATTGTTCTAAATAATCATCACCAATCCAAGCAGTATCTAATTGCTGAGCTTTTGATACAAAAGGCAATGATGCCAATAAAATTACCAATAACTTTTTCATAGCTTTTATGTTTTTAATTTGTTAATCTATACAATTTACATTTATATTATCAATATAATTACTTGTTTGATCTACTATCCAATTTGCATTTATTGTACTATACGTTGGAGTCTGCGAAGCAATAGTCCCTTGACCTGTAATAATAGGCGTTATCTTTGGTAATGAATTATCTAAACAAGAAAGAAAACCATGGTTTATTTCTTTTGTCGCAAATAAATGTAAGTTATTTGATTGAGAAAAAGAATAACTACCTGTAACTGCGTAATGATTAGGAGAAATTAAACTAAAATGATTTATTTTACTCGGAGTATTAAAATTTTCCATTAAAGTAACATAAGGATTTGTTTCCCAAGGATCAATATAAGTCATTGTTTGAACTTTTCCTTGTCCTTTAAAATAACTATCATTTAGCAATAATAATCTTTTTATAGTAGGTGAATATTCCATTTCCAAGGGTTTAGAGTCTTTGTCTTGATGTTGAAGTAAATGTGAAGAAAAAATGAGACTTGAAAACTTCCTATGGAAATTTATCATAGTAAAATCTCTTTGTCCGTCACTTGCTGAAAGGCAAACCGCAAATGTATCTTGTGAAATATCTGCTATATGAAGAGGATAATCTTCGGGATCGCTTGTGTATATAGTATAAATATTTGGAAATGTATAAATATAATTACTTGTATTTTGCAAATATTGACCATTTATTCCAAAATATCTAATAATATATTGATCAGAAGGGTGATTTTTACTTAAAGTTATTACATAATCACCATAAGAAAACATATCAAATAAGACTTCTAATTGTGGTATGTTAATAGAAAATGGATTATAGCAAATAGTATTTGGATTTGCAAGATTTATATGTACAATTTGCCCATAACCACCTGATATTATATTAGGACCATTTCCTATTGCTGTTACAATTTTATCTCCTGTGCTATATGTATTTATTAATATTTTAGTTAGATTATTAATAGTAGGGACTTCTGTATATTGATAATTGAAATTGCCGTTATTAATGAAGTCATTCATATCAAAATAACCTATAATACCAACATAATTACCTTGGTTTGTTAGTTTTTGCCCACAAAAATATAAAAAATTCCCAAAGAAAGTAAAGTCATTAAGAACAATATTGGAGTTATTTAATAAACCATAAATTACAAAATTATTTCCGTTAGACCATTGTACAAAGCCATAAATAGCACCTTCTTTTTTCGTTATTCCGACTAAATAATTATTGTTATAAACCTTTACTTTCTGAGCGTAAGCATCAACAGGAAATGGCGTGTGCAAAGTAACACTAGGTGAATTTTGCCAACTTTGTGCTTGCGATTGATTAATGTGTAGAATATTCAACAAGAATAATACAACACAACTTAAAATAATCCTTTTCATAATGAGTATATTTAATTGTTTATACATTGCAAATATATAAACAAAAAAGAATTTTTCAAAATTTCTTTGAAAAATTCTTTTTTTTCTTTGCTTTAAAAAATTATTTCTTTGAAAAAAAATTTTTTTTCTTTGAATTATTTTGTGATTAGGCAGACTGCGTATGCGGCAATGCCTTCGCTTTTGCCTACAAAGCCTAATTTCTCGGTTGTTGTGGCTTTTATGGATATGTCTTCTGTGTCTATGCTCATTACCTTGGCTAAACATTCTTGCATTTGAGGAATATATTTGCTGATTTTTGGGGTTTGAAGACATATTGTTGAGTCTATGTTGCCGATTTCAAAGCCTTTTGCTCTTACTTTCTCTACACAGTCTTTTAAAAGTTCTTTTGAGTCTATGCCTTTAAAAGACATATTATTGTCGGGATATTGAAAACCAATGTCTCTTAGGTTTGCTGCTCCAAGAAGTGCGTCAATGATTGCGTGAATTAAACAATCTGCATCGCTATGTCCTACTGCCGAAAGCTCTGAGGGGATTTTGATTCCTCCTAAACAAAGATGTTCACCACTTTCTAATTGGTGAACATCATATCCTATGCCTGTTTTTATTTTCATCTTTTTATAAATCGAAGTTTAAGCCAACTCTAAGTGTGTTTTTCAAAGGATTGTTGTTTAATTGCCCTGTTGCGATTAGGTAACTAATGTCTAAGCCCATTACGTTGTACTTTATTCCTGCTCCAAGTGTGAGATATTGTCTTGCTCCTTTGTTTTTGGCTTCGTAAAAGTAGCCTGCTCTTAGTGCTAAGACTTTATTGTACCAATATTCTGTACCAATAGAAAGCGAAATCTCTTGAATCTCTTCTTTAAATCCGTTTGGTGCATCGTAGAATGATTGAATTGCTCCTTGAAATACGCCTACGTTAGGGTCAAGTCCTGCATAGATGTTGCCAAGTGTGTCATAAACAGGAGGTGTTGGTACAAGGAGTTTGTTAAAGTCCATCATGAAAGATATTTTGTTGAATTGGTCCAAATCCATTGTGTATCTACCTCCTAATCTTAGGTTGGCAGGAAGAAATTCACTGTCCATATTGTCAGAATATGATATTTTAGAACCAAGATTTGAGATTTGAAGTCCTAAAGCGTATTCAGAAGGACGCTCAGCCTTTATTGCTTTTTGATAATATACGCCTAAATCGGCTGCTCCTGCGTTAGCAGCGTGGGTTTGTGTTGTTCCAACGTTTTGTCCTTGGGTTAGGTCGGAGCGAATGTATCGTCCTGTTAAAGATATTGCGAAGTTTTCATTCAATTTCATTGTGTAGGCTAAATCCATCGCAAATTCGTTTGGCTTATATGTGCCGGTTGCCATTCCTTCTTGGTCAAAAAAATCAATAGCTCCAAGAGAAAAATATGTTAATGAGGCTCCTAAGGTGCTTCTTTCATTGAGTTTGTAGTAGCCTCCAAGGTATAGCAATTCTATGTCTGAAACTAATTCTCTAAGCCATGGAGAATAGGTAAAGGAAACGCCTGTTTGATTTTCCATAAAGGCTAATTTTGCTGCGTTCCAATGCACTGCGTTTGCATCTGGCGTGCTTGCTACCCCTACATCTCCCATTGCTCCACTTCTTGCATCAGGTGCTATGATTAATAAGGGAACTCCTGTCGATACTATACGTGCTCCGTCTGTTACTTTACCTGATAGTTGGTCAATATTGTCGTTATCTAATCTTTGTGCAAAAAGATTGTTGCCAAATATAAGGATTGATAATAATAAAGCTATTCTTTTCATTTGTTCTTTTTTAATTTTACAACTACTATAAACGTTGATATTTTTGATTTATTATTTATTTCTGTTGAAAATAACGATTTTTTGGGTTGGAGTTGTGATTTTATCGTTTTGTGTCTTTAATTGCATTCTGCAAAAGTAAATGCCGTTTGAGAGTTTTTCGTCTCCCTCTGTTGTGCCTTCCCATGTGATTGGGCCAATGCTGTAAGTGCCTATGTAAGGTGTAATGTCCATTTGTGTAATTAGCCTTCCGTCTTGGTTGAATATTAGTAAGGTGGCTTCTTCTACGAAGTTTGCTTGATTGTGCTCAAGAATTATTTGTGTGTTGAAAGTAAATGGATTTGGATAGTTTTTTAATTGCATCACTTCTCCGCCTTCTAAGGAATTAACTACAAAGGTTATTTGTGCATCTGAGGAGAAATTGAATATATTCCATACTTTTAGACTTAGAGTGTGTTTGCCATTTGAGAGGTTGTTGAAAGGAAAGGTTATTGTTCCTTTGTTTGGGTTTTCTGAATCTACTTCAAAGTAATCGTTTAGCACGAATGTGTTTGCTGCGTTGTCAAGTCGCGCCATTATATCGTGGCCTAATCCACTGCCAACTGTGTTAATTGCAATTTCATCACTAACTATCGCAAATAGTTTTGGGTTTTCGTCTGTGATTCCTCCGTTGATAAAGTTAGTGTCGTTTATAAATAGTTGAATATTTGGGCGAGTTTCTGTTATTATTACTGTGGTGTCGATTCCTCCTATTATGAAATCATCGCAGTATCCTGCTGCATCGGTTGTGGTGGTTTGTGCATAGTAACTCAATTTGCCTTTTCCATAGTTGTAGGCTATGTCTTTTGGCAGGGTTAGCGTGTATGTGAATTTGCCGTTTTCAACTTGTGTGATTCCTTTGTGTAGTATGTTTTTTTGTTGTTCAAATTCTATGTCGGTGTCTAAGCCTTCGTTGTCTAAGGTGTAGTAATTGCTGGCTTTGTCAAGGAGTGTGATTTCTACTTTGCCGTTAAAGTCGTGTATTATGTTGTTTGCATGGTCTGTTATTTCGCCCTCTATTGTCATTTGCGAAAGGGCTTTTATTGTGTCGGTGATGTTTTGTGATAGGTCTTTGTCGTTTATTTTGGTTGTGCGTATATTGTATTGTGGCAGGTCGATTCTTAGTGCGGGGTCGCCAAATAGTCCAAAGCTTCTTTCTTCTACAACGAGTGCTGTCGCATTTTTTGCTTTCATAAACATTTCTCCAAAGGTTAAGCCTTTGTTGTTTTCTTTTATTACTGCAAATCGGTGTATGTTTGTGTTGATTTCGTTTCGTGAAGGTATTTTTCTTGAAGCGGATATTAAGGCTATGCCTCCTCCGTTTTCGCTTGAAAGTATAAATTCGCCGGCTGATTGTTTGTCGGTCATATCAAAACGGGTAAATTCACAGGTTGAGGTGATTACAATAGGAAGTGAGTAATAGTTATCCCAGCTTGTGATGTCGGTTATGGTGATTAGTCTTTCGCTTGATAGGTGATCTTCTGAGCCGTGGCCTACATAGTTGAATAAAAGACAGCCTTTTTTCATTCTTTGATTGATTGCTTTTGAGGCGTCAGGGTATGTGGCTCCCGCTGAGGAGGAATATTGTTTGTAGGCATCGGAATAGATTTTTTCTACATTGAGTATAGGGTTGGTTTCTTTGATTTCGTAATAGATTGTTTCGGCATTGTCAATAAAGTATCGCTCTCCCCATGTGTCTGCATCGTCTGCTGTGAGGGTTATGTTGTTTCGCCAACTGCCAAGCATGCCTTCTGATAGGTCTTCTTTTAAAAGGTAGCGTCTGCATTTGTTTAGTATTATGTTTGCTTCGTTTGTGTTGTTGGCTGTTATTCTTCCTATTCCTATTTTTAAGGTGTCGTTAATTCTCCCTTGTGAGTATGGCGATAAATAGCCTATTGGGTCATCGGAGGTGTAAGATGTTCCTGCGTCTATAATGGAATTGAGTGATTGGTATGTAGGAATGTAGTTGTTGTTTAAGCCTAAGATGTTTTTGTTGTCAAATGTGCCATCGCCAAATAAGAGTAGGTTTTTTGGTGCTTTGCCTTCTTGTGAGTATTTGTTGTAAAGCATTCGCGCAAGCTCTCTTATGGCAAGGAAGTCTTTTGTCCCTGATGAAAATTCATTATAAACTTGTGTGGTTGTTGCAACATTGACTGTGATTCCATCATGCTCGCGGTGAAGTTGTGCAAGGGAGTCGGCTTGTTCTTTAAATTCTGGTGCGGTAACTATGATAAACTCAGTAGGAGGCCAAGCGTGTAGGTTTTGATTCTCTACTTTACCTTTTAATATAGGTGTAGGGAAGGCATTTGATGAGAATATATATAATGTTCTTAGGGTGTCGTTTGGTACAATCAGTCTTAATTCGTTGTTTTCTGCTCGTTCAAAGTCTTGGATTGAAGAAATGTTGCTTTGATCTGTTACGTCCCAAATTTTTATGTTGTTTGTTCTAACGTTTTCTATTATGTAGCAAGTTTTTTTGTTTGCTTCTGTTTCTTGGTTTGAATAGATTTTTAAGGCAGTGTTGTTAAACCTTAATTTTTTTGTGTAATTAACCAAAATATAATCTAATCTGCCTTTATCAACGTTGCTGTTGCCTTGGAATTGTAAGATAAGGGTTGGCGATTCGTTAGATATATTTGTGTAAAACTCTTTTGTGCTTAATTGTGCGGCGTAATCATCATGTTTAGATGAGATATTGACTTGCCCAATCTCGTTTCCTGCAATTTTACATGTGAATCTAACAGGATTGGAGCTTTCATTTGCTAAACAAAGTGTGATTTTTGCTTGGTGTTCGGAAGAGATGCCTTGAAGAGATAGGGGAAAGGAATTTTGATTTGAAGTTATGGAAAAACTTTCTCCAAACCAATTTCTGCCAGAGCCTAAAAGATTAACTAATTCTCTTTTGTGTAGAAAGAAATCTTTTGCAAATCTGCTTTCTTCTGCGTTTTCGGTGCTTATTTGTGTTCTTTCTGTAATTCTTTTCTTTGTTCCAATTGAGCAGTCAAAGGTTATAAAATATGTAGATAGGTCAGAATAGGGGTGAGATGTGAAATAAAAATTGTCATTAAGCATGTCAAAATTATATTTCATTGTAGATTTTGCGTAAAACAAAACGTATTGTTCTTGTTTGTTTACATAGATTGCATTTTCTGTTAAATCGGATTTTGTGTATTTGCTATTTGTGTCGCTAATTGCGCCTTCGCAACCGCTAAATATGGATAGATTGTCAAAATTTATTTCCTGCTCATCTACTCCTAAGGAGATGAAATCATTATATGTTAGTTTGTAAATATTATTTGATGGAATATTTACACAATACCAATTTCCCGAAGATAAAACAGAAGAATCGGGATAATTTATTGTTTGTGCTGCACAAAAAAATACTTGAAAAAGTATCGCTGAAAGTAAAAAAAATCTCTTCATAACATATTTATAACATCATTTTTTTGCTTTTATTGTATGCCCGTTTTTTCTTTGTAATATTTTTCTTTGATTTATTTTATTTTTTCTTTGATTTAAAAAATGTAATGACCCCAAAAGTTTGGACAAAAAAACG
>CALCUN010000001.1 GCA_937906975.1 uncultured Bacteroidales bacterium | reverse complement strand
GTCCACGAATGTCCAAAGATTTTGTCGCTTCGTAAGGAGTTGTTTGCAAATACTTGTTGTTTGTACTTTTAACGCTTGGAGTTTTTGACACAACACGCCAAAAAACATCTGCTCCCGCAGGACGAGATTGCACATCCCAACGAACAATTGTACTTTCCAAAGCTGTATTGCCATATCCCTCAACCTCTTTTCTTGGTTCTTCCTTTGCAAGTTGTTTTGGTGCACTATCTTTTTCAAAGAATGAAGAAATCTTGTTCCAGTTTATTTGTTCTAATGCTAATGCGTATTGCTCATTTAAACAATTTGGAACATTCATTGCATTTGTTCCTGAAGACATGACATTTTGTTCAAATATTGTTTCACCGGAATTGTTAGTCATTTCAACGCCAAGCATAATATCAACTTTCCCATTCCAAGTATTTACATCTATTCTACTTAAAGTAATAGTTAAAGTGTAATCATTTTCACCTAAATCTTTAAATCCCATTGATCTAACATAGTTTACCGTTGGCATATTAAAGATAGCTGAATTTGACATTGAGTAAACATTCTTATCTACGACAAATTGTTGATAAGTTTGTTTTATTTCAACATTTAACCCTTGTTTTAAATTATTAAAATAATATTGTGGCATACGGGCAATTTTAAATCTTTGGGCTAATTGCGTTTGAAGATTTGCTGTAGCCATATCTTTGTATGCGCCACAACTTGTAAACAATATTGGTATTGAGAATAAAACAACTAATAGCCATAATACTTTTTTTGATTTCATGTTTATTCAGTTTTATTATTTTATTAAATCTTATTCTTCTTTAACCAAACGGAAGAATGCAGAGATTTCTTCTTGGTCAATAATCATTCTTACATTAAATTCCTTTTCTTGTGAATGGTATCCTTCTTTTTCGCAACGCAATATTATACGTACATCTCCCGAGTTCTCGTAACTAAGTCCACGAATGTCCAAAGATTTTGTCGCTTCGTAAGGAGTTGTTTGCAAATACTTATTGTTTGTACTTTTAACCTCAGGAGTTTTTGATACAACACGCCAAAAAACATCTGCTCCCGCAGGACGAGATTGTACATCCCAACGAATGATAGTATTTTCCAAAGCAGTATTGCCATATCCTTCAACCTCTTTTCTTGGTTCTTCCTTTGCAAGTTGTTTTCTATTTGTTGGTCTTTCAACTTGTCGTTGAATAGGAGGTGCTTGCTGAACAGGAGGATAATATCCTTGTTGTGTTAAGGCAAATTGGTTCATATTTGTCATTTCTGCAAAGTTTTTCATATTAGTTTCCTTTGTCAACCTTTTTATTTGAAACCAATCTATAATAGCCCAAATACCACATCCACCGAATGTTATTAATTTGAGAGCCCCATAAGTATTTTGACCCAACATAAACCTATCTACTCCATACGCTCCTAAGAAAATAGAAACTATTTGAGTAGTATTAGGATCAATACCCGAAAAAGAAGATGTTATCATTCTAACTTCTTCTACCGATTTTGTCCTTAAAAATGCTATTACCATATTAAAATCAGATTGAGTAAAGCATTTTTGATATGTAGTTGCAAAATTATTTATTAAAGACTCTTTAATTTGTTCATCATCATTTTCTAATGATTCAACTTTTATGGACTCTGTTTCACTTTGTTGCATTTCTATACTTTGGTTTCCTTCAATACCGCTTTTATTCTCAGCAAAAGTAGTATTAACAGAAAAGATAAATGCAAATAGCATTAGTATAATATTTCTCTTCATTTTTTACCTGTTATTTTTTTTATTAAAATTTAATGATATATTGCTTTGCCCAAGTCCCAAATGGCGATTACTTATTTTCCTTCTTGACTTCAAAGCATAAAAAAACGTGGGACTTTTTTCTTATGATTGTTTGAGGTTCTGGAATACCTATTCACCAAATAAGAAAAGCCCACGATATTACTCGTGAGCGTTTTCCGCTTATCTTATTGGTGAATTTTTTTGTGAAATTTTCCAGATTTCAAACAATCCAATATAAGCAAAAACGCTTTTTATGTCGTATTAAAATTTACTCAGTCTAAATTATCTTTATTTTTCTATTATCATAGGCATAATTTTTCGTTATTATTCTTTCTGCCTACAAAGGTAAAACATTTTTTAATAACGGCAAAAAAAGTCCTTGCTTTGTTTTAGAAAATTTTGCTCCGATAGTAACACTATTACTCTCCGATGGTAACAAATTATCCTCCGAGGATAAAACTTTAC